>JAHFSF010000046.1 GCA_023265875.1 Gammaproteobacteria bacterium
ACACGGCGCGCAGCGGCTGCCGAGCAGCACCGGCAACCCATCATTGCCGCTCACCCCGAAGATACCCGGGGCGAAGGCCGGAAGATCCGCCCGACCCGCGGATGCCCTCACGACCGCACTGCCCCAGACCCGAGCGGGCGCGCCGGGCTCTCGCGATCGAAAGTGTCGGCGGTCACGCCCGCGGCGCGCAATAAGTACTTCTGCACGCGCTCGGTCGGGGTCTTCGGCAATCGCTCGAGGATCCGCACGTATCGCGGCACCATGAACTTCGCCATTCGCTCCTCACAGTGGGTGACCAGATCAAGGGCCTCGAGTGTCGTTCCCGGGCGAGGCACCGCGCACAGCATCACCTCGTCCTCGCCGAGATCCGACGGTACTGCGACGGCCGCGCATTCGAGCACTCCGGGGTGGCTGAGCACCATACGCTCGACCTCGAACGACGAGATGTTCTCGCCGCGGCGGCGGATCGCATCTTTCTTGCGATCGACGAAGTAGTACCAACCTTCCTCGTCGTACCGCAGGTAATCGCCGGTGTGGAACCACAGGTCCCGCCAGGCTTCGAGGGTCTCCGTGGGCATCCGATAGTACTCGAGCAGCATGGCATTGCGTGCCCTCGGGCGCACCAGCAGTTCCCCCGGCGTATCGGATCCGACTTCCTTGCCCTCGTCGTCGGTCACCAGGACCTCGTAGCCGAAATGCGGCCTGCCACAACTACCCGGCCGGCGATCGTCGAGGAAGCTGCAGAGCGGAATACCGATTTCGCTCATGCCATAGCCTTCGAGCAGTTGCACGCCGAAGCGGCGTTCGAATTCCTCGAAGCGGTCGCGCGGCGCGCCTGCGCCGATCATCACGCGCAGCGGATTATCCGCGTCGTCCGGTCGGGGACTGGCCTTGAGCAGGATGGATACGATGCCGCCGATGTAGTTGAACTCGGTGCAGCCATGCCGACGCACCGTGTCCCAGAAGGTGCTGGCGGAGAACCGGGGTGCCAGCACCATCTGCGCACCACTCATCAGCGCCGGCACGGTCGACAGGAACTGGGCATTGCCATGGAACAGCGGCAGTGCATTCAGCAGTCGGTCCTGCACCGTGTACTTCCCCTGCGCGCTTACGATCTCGCCCATGAAGACGGGATAACGATGCGGCAGTACGGCGCCTTTCGACGGCCCGGTGGTTCCGGACGTGAACAGGATCGCGGCAGGGTCGGCTCCATGGACTGCGACCGGCCTAGGGGCCGGCGCATCGTGCAGGAATTCCCGCCAGGAATGGTTCCCCTCCGTGTCCAGCACGACCAGCCGCTCGAGCTTTGGAGTACGCGGTCGTATCGCTTCGATCTGCGGCCGCAGGGCATCCTCGACGAAAGCGAGTCGGCAATCGGCATGATCGATCGTGTAGGCGAGCAGGTCTCCCTTGTGTCCCGTGTTGACGGGAACCTCGATGGCGCCCACCTTCGAGAGCCCCAGCCAGATGAAGAGGAATTCCGGCCGGTTGTTCAGCATGATGGCGACCTTGTCGCCCTTGCTCACGCCGGCGCGCTGCAGGGCTCCGGCGACGCGCCCTGCGTGCGCGTCCACGTCCGCGTAACCGTAAACCTCCTCCTCGAAGAACAGGAATGGCCGGTTGCCGTAGCGTGCCACCTGGCGCGCCAGGACTTCGGGGACGGTCTGCAGAGACGCAGTCGCTATCATCTACGTTGGCTCCCTACAGGCTGACTGCAGCGGGTGCCTGCTCGACCGAGCGCCCTGAATCGGGGTATTCGCCATAGTAAGTCAGCGCCTGCGCCGGCGGCCGGAGTTGTTGCCAGTCACGCATGAACTCGCTGTAGCGGCGCCCGCGTTGCCGGCGTTCGTCGCGCACGGCCTGGCGCTTGCGTGCGGTGGCTTCGTGATCCACGCGCAGGCTCGCCTCATCGTAGACCACGTGATAAATGCCGCGCGCTGCCCAGCGCGCCATGCGGTTGTCGCGCAGGTCATTCATGACCGCCTGCGGATCCCTCTCGAGCGCATCGCCGTAGCCGCCGCCGCCGCCCACCCCAAAATAGATCGTGTCGCCGGTCCGGAACACCTGCACCGCCATCGCTATGTCGTGCAGGCTTCGCCGGCCGAGCTCGGGGTTGACGTCCGAATACACGTCATCGAGACGGCCTGGCCGCGAAGCGCGATTGTCCGCCATGAGGCCGCCCAGGTTGCTGCCTTCGACGTACTGCACGAAAGTCGGCGGACTGGCATAGCCGCCGAACACGCCCAGGGTCATCGGGAAGCGCGCACCTGCACCCATGGCGCCGAGCGCAAGCCCTGGCACGTTGTGGACCATGAGCCCGAAGCCGGCGCCAGCGCCACCGCGGAAACGGCCGTGGCCATAGGAATTCTTGAAGAAGTTGCGGAACGTGTACAGGAACGGCCGGTCGGCCTCAGTGCTCTCCACGTCGGAACAGTCGCTCAACGTCGCAAAAAAAGCGCCCGCGACATCCACCCCGTCCATGTCAGGTCTCGCCCCCGCGCCCGTGGCGTTGATCTCCGGGCTGATATCGGCGATCGGGTCACCGAACTGGTTGAAGCCTCCGTAAACCGGGATGGCAAAGCCACTGAACCACGCCGCCACGGCATGCGATGGGATGGCGCCATAGACCATGCGCGCCCCACAAAGGAACATTCCCTGGGTGAAGCAGACCTGCACTACCGGCGCCATCGAAGTCGAGACCTCGCCGCCGGCGTTGACCATGCTGTCTTCCGGGAATCGCCAGTCGACCGCCTCGAGCAGCCCGTTATTCGCCGGCAGATCGTGGAACAGCCAGCCACAGAAATAAACCATGGCCAGGCCAATGATTCCCTGGAAGAAACTGTTCACCGGCTTACCGGCCACCAGCGGCGAGGTACCGCTCAGATCGAGCGTGATCCGGTCGCCTTTCTTGATCACCGCCAGGTTGATCCGCGTGAGACCGGCGCCCGTACCTACCGTATCCATGAAGCGCGGCTGCCGATAGATGCCGTCGTTGAGCCGCGCGATGCGCCGCCGGGCGGCTTCGCCGGTCACCGTCAGGATCTTCCGCAGCGCGCCGATGAAGAACTCGCGTCCCTGCGCCTCGATCAGATCCTTGACCCGCCGCTCGGCAATACGTGCCGCCGCCAGCCGCGCCTTGATATCCAGGATCATCGTGCGCGGATCGCGGGTCATGGCCGCGAGCATGTTGAGCAGGTCTTCCTTGAGACGGAAATCCTCGCCGATCTTGATCGGCGGGACTCGCAAGCCTTCCTCGTACTGCGTGCGGGCCAGCGGCGACGTGCCCCCCGGCTCCGCCCCGCCACATTCGCCGGTGTGCACGGCCGCGCCGACGAAGCACACCAGCTCGCCGCCGTGGAAAACGGGCACGGCGAGCCCCATATCCGCGTTGTGTACACCGCCGTAGAAAGGATCGTTGTAGAAAAACGCGTCACCCTCGCGGGCACGGACGGACGGCTCCCTCACCCAGTGCTTGACGACATACTTGATGGGAATCTGGCCGAGCACCGCGTGGTGGTAGATCCCGGTCGCGCACACCGCAAGATCACCCTGTGCCGTGAAGACGCCGAAGGCTACGTCGCCCCAGCGCATCGCCGTGGAGGCGCCGAGTTTCATCGTCGTTTCCTTGCCCTCGAGCGCGATCATGTGCATCTTGTGCTTGAAGATGTCGAAATCAAGGTCGCCAACCAGCGCCTGCGCGGCGCATTCGGCCGCGGTAGCGGGCTCGGGCCGCATTCGTTGCACGACCTCGAAATCCCGGCTGTAGCTGAACGCGCTCATGGCCACCTCCACCAGTTCACATCGGCACCCTTACACGGCGCGCTCAGGCAGGCCGCTGCAGCGGCGCCGACTCGAGTATCCCGTTGCGCCAGGAATCCAGGCGAAACGACCATCCCGGCTCGATGACATATGTAGTTTCGCGAGCCTCGATGATCGCAGCTCCCGCAATGACGTTGCCGGGCTGCAGGCCGGCGAAATTGTAAACAGGAGTGTCGATGAAGCCGCGCGCCGGATGCCAGCAGGCCGGCCGCGTGCCCACGTGTGCCGCCGGTGGCGGCTCCGTCCCCGCCAGACTCGCCGCCGCCGGCGCGTACAGTGGTGCCTCGACCCACGCGCTGAGACAGAAGGACTCGATGTTGATGCCGCCGACCAGGAATGTGGCCTCAGGCGAGTAGATCTCTCCGTAGCGGATCACAAATAGCTCGCCAAGCGCGCGATAGTCGTCGGCTGATTCGAGATACAGTCGCGGCGCACGAATTCTCGTCAGGTTGTACTGGCTGCCGAAGCGCATCTCCAGATCGAGGTCGAGGTGCATCGACTGCTCGGCATAGCCTTCGAGGCGCAGATCGCGGACTGCGAGGTCGGCGAGTTCGCGCACGACAGAGTTGAATGCCTCGATGTCCTCGAGGTACCTCTGCGACGCCCACTCAAAGATCCGCAGCCGGCGCGACTTCTCCCACAGTTCCGACACCTTCATCGTCGCGGCGCCGAAGGCCCCCGAGACGGGGGCGACCGCGGGAACGACGACGCGGCCGGCACCGATGTGGGGAGCGATGCCACTGGCGTGCGCAGCTCCGGCACCGCCGCCCGCGAACAGCGTGAAGCGACGCGGGTCGTGGCCCTTGAGGGCAACCTCGTTGAAGACTTCCTGACCCATCTTCGCGTCGATCAGGCGCCGGATTCGCCATGCCGCTTCCAGCGCGGAAATGCCGAGCGGCCGCGCAATATGTTCCTCGATCGTCGCGTGCGCGAGGTCCGGCTCGAGCTGCAGGGTTCCGCCCAGGTAGTTGTCGGGGTTGTAGTAGCCCAATACCAGGTCTGCGTCGGTCACGGTCGGCTCGGTTCCGCCTTGGTCGTAGCATGCCGGGCCCGGCATGGAGCCCGCGGATCGCGGCCCGACCTCGAGCGTGTTGCCGAGGCTGCGGTTGATCCAGGCGATCGAGCCGCCGCCGGCCCCGATCGACTTCACTTCGACCGACGGTATGTTCGTACGCCAGCGGTCGACGACAGGTATGAAGTCCTGAAGACGGATTTCGCCGCCCGCGATGACACCGATGTCGAACGAGGTGCCACCCATGTCGGTGAAGATGATGTTGTTGTCGCCGGAGGTCGCACCGACCAGGGCGGCGCCATACAGGCCGGCAACCGGCCCGGCGCTGTGGGTAAGCACGGCGCGCGTGCGCGACATTTTCTTGGTGCCACCGGTGCTGTGCACCAGCACCAGCGGCCTGCGGAATCCCGCATCCCGCAGCTCATTGCCGAGCTTGTTGAGTTCATCCGCCATCGTGCTGTGAATGTAGGCATTGACGATGCTGGTCATGGCCCGCGTGTATTCGCCGCCCTTGGGCGAAATATCTGAGGAGAGGAACACCGGCATCGCGCCGAGGTAGTCTTCCGGGTACTCTTCTTCGATGATGCGCTTGACTTCGCGCTCGTCGACCGGGTTCACGAACGACCACAGGAGACACACGACGAATCCCATGGCACCGCGATCCACGAGCGTCTGCAGCTGCTCGAGGACGTCGTCGCGCTGGAGGGGCGCCACGACGGCACCGTTGTAGTCCATGCGGGCACGCACGCCGACCACCATGTCCGGCGCGATCAGCGGCACGGGCTTGACGATGCGGGCAAGGTCCCGGTTGGCCTCGACGGAACCGCCGTCGGCCCAGCTTCTGGAACGCCCGATGAAGATCGTGTCCTCGAAGCCGGCAGTCGTGATCAATCCCAGTTTCGGGCCTGTGCGTTCAATGAGCGCATTGGTCCCTACCGTGGTCGAATAGCGGATCGACTCGGCCTGCTCGAGCAGCGCCTTGAGATCGCTGCCGCATTCGCGCGCGAGCTGCCTGAGACCCTTCATGAACCCAACCGACAGGTCGTAGTGAGTCGTGGGCGTCTTGGCCACACGCATGCGGCCGTCATCGGAAACAGTGCAGAAATCCGTGAACGTGCCGCCCACGTCGACGCCGATCCGCATCATCGTGTTGACCCCCTCATGCAGCGAGTCCATGCAGTTGTGCAGCGAACGCACGCAGCCCGGCAAGATCTCCATCGGCCGTGACTGCACCGGCCGTCGTCAGAAAGAGGTTGCACCCCTCGTCGCGCGCCGCGCACACCGCGGCCACCATCGCACGCGCGTCCACTCCGGCAACGCCCGCCAAGGGAACGCCAACGGCGGCCGGTCCTGCCGCGAGAATCCGCGCCGACGCGAGTGCATCGCCCGCGCCCGTGCCGAGCAGGTACGCGGACACCTTCAGGGTCGCAAGCGCCGCGACCTGATGGGCGGCCCAGCCATCGACATAGACGGCCGTCGGCACGTCGTAATGGGCCGCCAGATTCCGCAGGGTTCCAAAGGCACGCTGCCACGCCCGTAGAGGCTCTGTCCCGGAACCGCGCAGGTGCTCGACGAACATTACGACATCCGGGCGCGCCTTGAGCACCGCCTCGGTCACCGCCATGTGCGCGCTTTTTACGCGCTTCATACCCTCGTCCAGCGGCACATCGGGACACAGTTGCAGTGCGAGGGTCGCGGGCCCAATGACCGCGGCGACCAGTCCGAATCGCGCGCTGGCGGTGGCACTGAGGCGGCGCACTGTTTCCAGCATGGCCGCCTGCCGCGGCGCCGCGAGGGGCTGCGGCCCGACGTCCGGGGGCGGCCGCACGATGACTGGCGCCGATCCGCTCCAGCTTAGCTCCGCACCGCAGGCCTCCGCGGTCAGGGTGAGATCGAATCCGACCACGAGGGCATCGGCCTCCAGCAGCTCCGCCGCCCCGACCAGCCCCGCCGCCCATAGCCCCGGGTCCAGGGTCAGCTCGCGATAGCTCGTTGCAGCAACGCGTGCCGCGAGTCCAGCAACCAGCGGCAACCACGGCGGCCGGCCGCTCGCACGCCCGGCAAGCATGGCGTCAAAACTCTGGCGCTCCGCTCGCATGGTCATCAGCCGACGTGCCCGGACTGGTGCTTGAGCTTGAGCGCATCGATGTCCAGTTCGATGTCGTGCGTGATCGGATGCCCGGGTGGCAGGTACTCGTTTTCGATCAGCACGCCGCAGCCCGGACAGTAGAACTCGAGCAGGCGGCAGTAATCGGGATCGAAGCGGAAGCTGTAGTCACCGGCCGCTACGATCGGCGGATGCACTTCTTCCATCGGCCGCTCGGCGATCAGGCAGCCGTGCTTGTAGTTCTCGCGTGCACTAATGAGCGCCGTGCCGCACCGGTTGCAGCACCACTGCTCACGCGCGACGTCGATGTCCAGGTATTCGGTAATGCGCAGCTTCATCTGCTCAGCCTCCGCCGCGTCGGCCGCTTCATGCGGCACGCAGCACGGCATTGTTGAAGCGATCGATTTCGAGCCGCCAGCTGCCCGGCACGAACAACGTGGTCTGGTCGGATTCGACGATCGCGGGGCCGGTCAGTTTGTGACCGTGCTCGAGTCGCTCACGCGCATAGACTGCCACTTCCCGCACGGACCGGCCGGGTTCGAGATGCACCATCCGCGCACCCTTGCGTGCGGTCGCAACGGCGGTCCCGGTGCGCGGCGTTGGCTCCACCCGGAAGTGCGGCACCGCGGCGCTGGCGAGTAGTCCGGCTGAAGTGAGCATGAGCCCGTCGTGGTCGCCTGCCCCGAGCCTTGCGCAAGCAAGCTCTGCCGCATGCGCCAGGCCGGCGGCAGCTTCGGGCATCCCGGTGAGCGGAATGACGATCTCCTCTCCACTCCCCCGGCGAACGTAGAGCTGCAGCTCGAGGCGGACTTCGGCGGCGTCAAAGCCCTCGCCACGCATGTCCCGTGCGGCGTCCCGGCGCATGTCGGCGACGGCTGTCTCCAGGCGCTTGGCAGCGACGTCGCCGCGGAATGGCACGTCCATACGGCGGTAGTAAAGGTGGCCGGCGTCGAGCAGCGACGATCCGAAGGCCGACGAGACCGCCGCAAACGGCGTCATGATGATGCGCCGCAGGCCGGCGTAATCGGCGATGGCGCAGGCGTGCATCGGCCCGGCGCCACCGTAGGCGATCATCAGGACGTCGGCAGCCGGCGGCAGACGGCTGCGGACCGCCGCGACCTCGCGGCCCACCGCCCTTTCGACAGCCTCGCAGATGCGGGCCGCCGCGACCGGCACGCCGAGGCCGAGCGGGACCGCGACGTGCTGTTCGATGGACGCGTGCGCGCGGGTGGCATCGAGCGCCATGCTGCCGCCGAGAAAATACGCGGGATCCAGGATGCCGAGCACGACGTTTGCATCGGTCAGCGTCGGTTCCAAGCCACCAAGCCCGAAGCAGGCGGGGCCGGGGACCGCGCCTGCCGATTCCGGCCCGACCCGCAGCGTGCCCCGCTCAACCCGTGCGATCGATCCTCCGCCCGCGCCCAGCGCACGAATCGCCATCATCGGCAGATTGCAACGGAAGCCCTCGATATCGGGCTCTGGAGTGAAACTCGGTTGTCCACCGCTGACCCAGCCGATGTCGAACGACGTGCCGCCCATGTCCGTGGCGATCACGTGCTCCTCGCCGTACAGTCGCCCGATCTCGCGCGCCCCGAGCAGTCCCGCGGCAGGTCCCGAGTTGTAGGTATTGATGGCGCGCGTCTTCGCCACCCGGGCGACCGTGCCGGTGTTGTGACCGATGAAAAGAGTCCTGCGATAACCGAGCCGGCGCAGGTCCTCGCCGGCCTTGTACAGCAGCCTGGCGTGCTTGCCGTGGATATAGGCATTCAGGACCGCAGTATTGATGCGCATCCCGTATCCGGCACGGGTGGTCAGGTCGGAGGACAGGAACACCGGCACGGAGCCGAGATAATCGCGCGGGTACTCGCGCTTGATGGCGTCGCGGACCAGGCGCTCGTTAGAGGCTTCACAGTGGGCGTTATCGAGCGCCACGACCAAGCATCGCGCGCCGCGATCGATGAGCGTCTGCGCCGCCTCGAGGACCGCCGCGGGTGAGGGGGTCCTGCTCACATGGCCAGCGGCATCGATGGCTTCGTCGAGGCCGAGCACCATCCCGGAGGCCACCAGCGGCGGCCGGCCCGCAGCATCAACGGTCGGCGCAAGCGCTTCTGCGCCGCTGGTCACGAGCAGGCCGACATTCGCTCCGTTCCGCTGGATGATGGTGTTCGTGCCGATGGTGCTGGAGAAGCGGATGATCTCCGTGTCGTATAGCAGGTCCTCGCTCGAGAGACCGAGGGACTGCGCACCCGCTTTGATGCTGGCGAGAAAGCAGACGGTGAGATCGTGCGGGGTGGTGGGCACTTTGACCGTACGCACTCTGCCGTTGCCGTGCACAAAGCAATCGGTGAAGGTCCCGCCCGTATCGATGTCTATCGTGTAGCCCATGACGAAATAGACACCCCTGGCAAGTTCACTCCGGTACTCCCACCCCGCGCAGCACGAATCCAATGATCTCCCTGCGTATTTCCGCCGGCGCCAGTTTCCCGTCCGGGCGATACCAGCGCAGCATCCAGTTGATGACGCCGAGGACGTTGAAGGCAACGATCTTCGGATACCGCGACTTCACGTAACCCTGCTTGCGCAGTCGCGTGATCACGTCGACGTAGACCGCCAGCACCGCGCGCTGGATCTCACGCTGCCGGCTGCTACGGGAGGAATCGAGCTGGTCGGCGTTCAAGAAGAAGATCCGCGCCTCGCGCTGGAACTCGTCGGCAAGTTCCAGGTGAATCTGCAGCAGCCGCTTGAACTGCCGCAGGGGGTCACTCTCCTGCGCCACGGCTTCCTGCAAGCGCACTGGAAGCTGGCGAACCGAGTTCTTCTGGATCTCGTTCCACAGCCCTTCCTTGCTGCCGAAGTAGTGGTAGATATTGGAGATGCTCGTGTCCATCGAGCCCGCGATGTCACGGATCGAGGTACCCCGATAGCCCTTCGCCTCGAACAGGCTGCCGGCCACCTCAAGCAACTGCCGACGCGTCGCCCCGCGCCCTGCGAGCTTGCGCCTGCGCTTTGCCGCCGCGTTCATCGGTCCCCGCTACCTCCGGATCCTGCCTGCATCCATTACTGGAACGATCGTTCGATGTACGTCACGCTAGCGTCGCCATCCGAGTCTTGTCAAGTACTGGCGCGGCGGCGGGCCACACTGCAACCGCCCGGACGGCAGCCGGTCCGCGCGGTGGTCGCTGCCGAATCGCAGGCCGTTTTTTTTCGCCCATTTGCACGCGCTCGCGTGCGCAGGAAGAGTTGCATCTTCGCCCAATTCGGTGCGCCCTAGTTGAATCGCACGTATTCGAAGTCGACTGGCCGGCCGTTGATGCCCGCTGACGGCGGCGCGATCCAGTGGGCGAACTTGCCGGGTTCGATCACCCGTCCCATCAACGATTGCACGAACGCACGATCCCCGGGCGTCGGCAGCCACTCGCGGCATCCCGCAAGCCACTGCGACTCGCCGAGGAGCTGCCCTTCCGGCGAGAACTTGCAACCGGCCAGCGTCCCGATCTGCCGGTTGAAAGCCTTGTGCGGCACCCGCAGCGCGAACTCGATGCCGAACTTCTGGATGGCTTTGTTCCACGCGTCGACACCCGCGATCGTATCGCGAATGAAATCGTCGCGCAGCCGTTCGTTGAGCGCGTTCAGCGCCGGCGCTTCGCGCCTGATCAGCCCACCGTCCAGCGCCTGCAGAATCGGATAGCTCGCGTCCTTGAGTACGTGATCGTCGTTGATCTTGTCCTCGAAGTAACGTCCTTTGAGGCCGGTCGTGTAAAACGTCGCGACGTTCGACGACAGCTCCGATCCGAACAGGTCGATCGTTACGCTGAAGTGAAAGTTGAGGTAGCGCTGAATCGTCGGCAGGTCAATCACACCGAGCGACCGCAACCTCTCCGGTTCATACATCCGTTCTCGCGCCATGACTTCGCAGGTGCGTTCAATTATTCGACGCACACCATTGCGGCCGACGAACATGTGATGTCCCTCTTCCGTCAGCATGAAGCGCGTGGTGCGGGCGAGCGGATCAAACGCCGACTCGGCAAGTGCCAACAACTGGAACTTGCCATCACGGTCCGTGAAGTACGTGAACATGAAAAAGGCCAGCCAGTCCGGTGTCTTTTCGTTGAAAGCGCTGAGGATGCGTGGATGGTTCGCGTCGCCCGAGCGGCGCTCAAGGAGCGCCTGCGCTTCCTCGCGGCCGTCACGCCCGAAGAATCGGTGCAGCAGATAGACCATCGCCCAGAGATGCCGCCCTTCTTCGACGTTCACCTGGAAGAGGTTCCGCAGATCGTACAACGACGGACAAGTCAACCCGAGGTGGCGCTGTTGTTCGACGGACGCGGGCTCCGTGTCGCCTTGAGTCACAATGATGCGGCGAAGATTGCTGCGATATTCGCCGGGCACTTCCTGCCACGCCGGCTCACCGCGGTGCGCGCCGAACCCTATTTTGCGACCGACCTTGGCAGGGTTGAGGAAAATGCCCCAGCGGTAGTCGGGCATCTTGACGTAACCAAAATTCGCCCAGCCCGCCTGATCGACACTAATGGCAGTGCGCAGATAGACATCGAATTCATGCGATCCGTCGGGACCCATCTCACCCCACCAATTCAGAAAGCCCGGCTGCCAGTGCTCAAGCGCCCGCTGCAGTGCCTTGTCGCCCGCGAGCTCGACGTTGTTTGGGATCTTCTGGTTGTAGTCGACGCTCATTCAGATGCGCTCCCAGTCGAATTTCGGCCTGCTGCCGCTGCCGAACACCTTGAGAGTGCCGGTGTCGCCAACTGCGTTTGGGCGATTGAAGATCCAGTTCTGCCACGCCGACAGGCGGCCGAAGATCCGTGTCTCCATTGTCTCGGTTCCTCCAAACCGCAATGAGGCTTCCATGCCGGTCAGCGCGTCCGGTGAGAAACTGGTGCGCTCTTCGATTGCGATGCGAAGCTCCTCATCCCAATCCAGCGCATCAGGCGTCGTCGTCACCAGCCCCTGCGCCAGCGCCTGCTCGGCTGCAAGCCGACGAGAGACACAATGTCGTGCCGCTGCAATCAACGCCTCTTCACCGTAGAAGCGCGCCGTCAGGCGATCAACCCCCGCCACGGTCGGGTAGCAGCCGAAGTTCATCGGTGAGAGAGCGATGCGCGGTGCCGTCGCATCTTCCGGAGCGTGCAACATGTACGTGCGATCCGCCGCGAGCGCCAGCTCCAGCAGCGTCCCGGCAAAGCAGGAGTCGCGGTCGATCACCGCGAACAGCGTGCGGGAACTGACCTCCAGCCGCGCGAGCGTGCGGCGCAATTGACCGATCGTCTCGCGGACCAACCAGTCGTCGCTGAAGCGTGCGAGAGACTCGTCCGTATCCAGCACGTGATCCATCTGACCACGCGTCCTGAGAAGCCACGTGCCGATCTCGAGCTCGTTCGTACGCAGCATCAGGATGGCATCGTCGAGTTCTCGCGCCATCGCCAGCGGCCACCACGAGACGCCACGCGCGCGGATCTGTGCAAGATCCTTCGGTTCGCGTGCGGTCGGCGCTGAAACAACGAGCGTCGCCGTACGCGCAGCTGCATCCGTCTTCACATCGACATATTGATAGTGATATCCCGTGCCGTCGATGGTGCGGCTGAGCGGCGTGAGCTCGACGCCGCGGTCGTTTGCCGGCCGCAAGCTTGCCGCTGCCAGCGCGGCCGCACGCTCCCTGACCTTGGCCGCGAACTGCTGCGGCGTGGCGAGATCATCGACCAGACGCCATTCCCTAGCTCGCTCCCCGCGCACGCCTTCGGTGAGCGTGCAGAAGATATCTGCGTGATCGTGTCGCACGCGACGTTTGTCAGTCAGACGCGTGAGACCACCGGTCCCCGGCAGCACGCCGAGGAGCGGCACTTCCGGCAGACTCACGGCCGAGGTACGATCGTCGATGAGCAGGATCTCGTCGCATGCGAGGGCAAGCTCGTAACCGCCGCCGGCGGTCGTCCCATTGCACGCTGCGATGAACTTGAGCCCGGAATGCCGGCTGGCATCCTCAATGCCATTGCGCGTTTCGTTGGTGAATTTGCAAAAGTTTACTTTCCACGCATACGACGACAGGCCGAGCATGAAGATATTCGCACCGGAACAAAAGATGCGGTCGCGCGCGCTCGTCAACACAACGCTGCGCACCTCCGGGTGCTCAAAGCGAATGCGCTGAAGCGCATCGTGCAATTCGATGTCGACGCCGAGATCGTAGGAGTTCAACTTGAGCGTGTAGCCCGGTCGCAGGCCCGCGTTTTCATCGACGTCCATTGCCAAGGTCGCGATGGGCCCGTCGAAGGTGAGCTGCCAGTGCCGGTAGCGGCTCGGATGCGCATCAAACGTTACAAATTGCGGGGTTGCGGGCTTTACGGGAGTGGTCGCTTGCACCATGGCTGTTCCTCAACCGCTCGGTTCGATGGTCGTTGCCCAAACCAGATGCCTGAGCGCCACCTGGCTCTGCTGCACATTTGGCCGGACGCATCAAGCTGCGCACCCGCTCGACCGTACAGAGACTCCTGGGGCGCGAGAATTCTTCGCAGGTCGTCCATTGCCTTCGTGTTCCCGGCCGGCGGGCGCAGGTTGCCCACAGCGATCACCCTCGACATATGTTCCTCGGAAGCTGCCTTGATCCAGATGGTGAAGCAACGAGCGAGCAGCAGATTGAAGGTCTCCGGCTCGGACACGATACCACCGCCGACGCTGAGTACCACGTTCGCCTGGCTGTTCATGATGCGTTCGAGACAACGGCGCTGGATGCGTCGGTCACCACCGTCTTGCCGGACGTGCCGTTGCAGTGGTTGACTTGGCTTGCCGGCTTCGGCTCGCCGGACGCGCAGCCCAAGTGCCAGGTCATATCGGCGCCCATAGCTCGCCAAGGATTGAGCACGGGTACGATCGGCCAGCCGGATCC
>JAHFSF010000047.1 GCA_023265875.1 Gammaproteobacteria bacterium
ACCGGATCGGTGAACCGCGGCCCTGACCGGCGTGCCGCGGTCGGGCTGGCCGGGGCGCAGTTCGCTCGCGCAGAGGAAAAAGGCAGATTCGCTCGCTTACTGGCCGCGGCCAGCCCGACCGGAATGTCAGGCCGGTGACTATGGCCGGTGAGGCCTCGCCAGATATTCGTGGCTCTGCATCTCATGGAGGCGGCTAGCCGTGCGGCGGAACTCGAGGGCGAGCCGCTCGCCGCGATAGAGGCCTGCGGGCGTTGGCGCGGCCGCGGACAGGATCAGCTTGACGCCGCGGTCGTAGAACTCGTCGACCAGGGCAATGAAGCGCCGCGCCGGGTCGTCGGCTGCGCCGTCCATTGCCGGCACGCGGCTCAGCAGCACCGTGTGGTAACAGCGCGCGATCTCGATGTAGTCCGCCGCTGATCGCGGACCTCCACAGAGTTCGCTGAAATCGAACCAGACCAGCCCTTCGGCCCCGCGCAACGTGCGCAGCGGCCTGCCGTCAATCCCGACGTTTGCATCCGCGACGACCGGCTCGTCCGCCATGCTCTCGAACTCCGCCGCCATCCGCGCCTCGGCGTCCGGCACCTCGGGGCCGAGGAACAGCAGCGCGCGCTCCAGTTGCCGCAGCCGGTAGTCAATCCCGGCATCGAGTTCGAGCACGCGACACTGACGTTCGATTTGTGCAATCGCGGGCAGGAAACGCTTCCGTTGCAAGCCATCGCGATAGAGATTTCCGGGCGCCTGGTTTGACGTCGCGACGAGAGTCACATTGCGTTCGAACAGCGCATCGAGCCACGCCCCAAGGATCATTGCGTCAGCGATGTCGCTGACCGCGAATTCGTCGAGGCACAGCACGCATGCCCCTGCTGCAAAGTCCCCGGCCACGCGATCGAGTGGCGACGGCAGGTCGCGGTGTCGCGCGAGGCCTGCGTGCACCTCCTGCATGAAGCGATGGAAATGATCGCGGCGCTTCTCCGCGAGTGGCAGCTCGGCGAAGAACTGGTCGACCATTAAGGTCTTGCCGCGGCCGACGCCGCCCCAGAGGTATAAGCCACGCACCGGCGTTTGCTGCGCCGGCGCAAGGCGCAAGACCTGGAGCAACGATGAACGGCGCGACTGCCGCAGCAGCAGCCGCCGGCGCAGGTCTTCGAGCCGGCCGACGACCCGCCTCTGCGCATCGTCGAGCACATGACCGTGCGCGCCGAGCAAGGCCTGGCAACGGTCCGTCAGCGGCGTGGCGGCGCGCAAGCGCCTCAAGCCTGGAGTTCGGGACGGTTGCGGAAGTGCGCGAGCGCCTCGGGATTCGCGAGCGCATCCGTGTTCTTCACGGGGCGGCCGTGAATGGTTTCGCGCACGGCGAGTTCGACGATCTTCCCGCTGATTGTCCGCGGGATCTCCGGCACCTGCAGGATCAGCGCGGGCACGTGCCGCGGCGTCGTGCTGGCGCGGATCCGGCGGCGGATGCGGTCGCGCAAGGCGTCGTCGAGCTCGAGGCCTGCGCGCAATTTTACGAACAGCACGACGCGGACGTCGTTCTGCCTGTCCTGGCCGACGACGATGCTTTCCAGCACTTCGTCCTGCTGTTCGACCTGGCGATAGATCTCGGCCGTGCCGATGCGCACGCCGCCCGGGTTCAACACGGCGTCCGAGCGCCCGAGGATCACGAGGCCGCCGCGCCGGGTCAGCAGCGCGTAATCGCCGTGGTGCCAGACACCGGGGAAGCGCTCGAAGTAGGCCGCGTGATAGCGGTTGCCGTCGGCGTCGTTCCAGAAGCCGATGGGCATCGACGGAAACGGCGCCGTGCAGACGAGCTCTCCGCGTTCCTCGATGACGGGTTGCGCATCCTCATTCCACACCTCGACCTTCATGCCGAGGCCGCGGCACTGCAGTTCCCCGCGATAGACCGGCAGCAGCGGGTTGCCGAGCGCGAAGCAGGAGACGATATCGGTGCCGCCGGAGATCGAAGCGAGCTGGATATCGGCACCGATCGCTGCGGCGACGAAATCGCACTGCTCCGGCGCCAGCGGCGAACCGGTCGATAGCACCGTCCGCAGCACGGGAAGCCGGTGTCGTTCGCGCGGCCGGTAGCCGGATTTCTCGAGTGCCGCAAGATACTTCGGGCTCGTGCCGAAAATCGTGACGTCCTCATCCGCGGCCATCTCCCACAGCACGCCCGGATCCGGATGGAATGGTGAGCCCTCGTACAGCACCAGCGTCGCGCGGGCTGCAAGACCGCTCGCGAGCCAGTTCCACATCATCCAGCCGCAGGTCGTAAAGTAGAACATCCGGTCGCCGGGCTTCACGTCCGTGTGCAGCAGGTGTTCCTTCAGGTGCTGCAGCAGCGTGCCACCGGCGCCGTGCACGATGCACTTGGGCATGCCTGTCGTGCCGGACGAGTACAGCACGTACAGCGGATGGTCGAATGGGAGCCGTTCGAAGGCGAGCGCTGTACCGGCGCGACCGAAGCCGGCGAAGCTCACCGCCTGCGGCAGGCCGTCGATGACGGAGGTCGGGTCCAGGTAGGGCACGACGATGACGCGCACGACCGACGGCAGCCTCGCGAGTACGCCGGCGATCGGCGCCAGCGAATCGATGGTCTTGCCGGCGTAGCAATAGCCAGCGGCCGTGAACAGCACCTTCGGCGCCACCTGGCCGAAGCGATCGAGCACGCCACGGATGCCGAAATCGGGCGAGCAGGAGGTCCATATTGCACCGATGCAGGCAGCTGCCAGCATCGCGATCACGGTCTCGGGCAGGTTCGGCAGGAAACCGGCGACACAATCCCCCGGACCGACGCCGGACGCCTGGAGCCCATCGGCGATCCGCGCGACCTCGCTGCGCAACTCCTGCCAGCTGAGCTCGCGCCGGGTGCCGCGTTCATTGCGAAATACGAGCGCCGGTTCGCCGTCCGGGCCGCGCAGCAGGTTCTCGGCGAAGTTGAGCCGCGCGCCCGGAAACCAACGGGCGCCCGGCATTCGATGACCATCGGTCAGCGCGGGGCCCATGCCGCGTTCGGCGATGACGCCGGCGAACTCGAACAGCGTCTCCCAGAATGCCGCGGGCTGCTCGATCGACCAGCGGTACAGCGCCGGGTAATCGCCAACGGGAGCGCCGCGGGCGCCGGCGAAGCTCATGAATCGTGTCAGGTTGGCATCCGCGATGCGAAACAGGGAGGGCGTCCAGATCGGCAGCTCGGCGCTCATCTAGAGATTCTGGTAGTTCGGGCCCGATCCACCCTCTGGCGTGGTCCAGGTGATGATGCCGTAGGGATCCTTGATGTCGCAGGCCTTGCAATGCACGCAGTTCGCGGCATTGATCTGCAGGCGTCGCCCGCCGCCGCCAGCGTCCACCATTTCGTAGACACCGGCCGGACAGAAATTCTCGCAGGGGTTGCCGAACTCGGTGACGCAGCGCGTCGCGCAAATCGAGGTGTCTGCGACCTTCAGATGCACGGGCTGGCTTTCGTCATGGACGTTGCCCGCATGGAACACCGCGCTCACCCGGTCGCGCGGCGGCAGATCGCGTTCCTGCCATCCCCGGTCCGCCACTGTGCTGTCCTCGAGCCGGCGCAGCGACAGGTGGTTTTCATGGTGCTTCAGTGTCCACGGGCTGCGGCCGCCGGTCGCAGTTTCGAGCGCCGCGTTCGCCATGCCGAACCACAGGCCGCGATGGAATCCCGGCTTGATGTTGCGGACGCGCTTGAGTTCGCGGCCGCCTTCCGATTCGCGCCAGGCGACATCGAAGCCCTCGGTCTTGCCATGCGCGGCCAGGTACTCGGCCGCCAGCGCGCCACAGCGGATCGCCTGGTGCACACCCTTGATCTTCGGCACGTTCAGCGTGCCGGCCGTGTCGCCGACCAGCATCAGGCCGGGGGCGTCCATTTGCGGCAATGATTGCCAGCCGCCGGCCGCGATCGTGCGCGCGCCATAGGCGAGCAACTCGCCGCCCTCCAGCAACTTGTGCATGCGTGGGTGGTGCTTGAACTGCTGGAAAGCCTCGAAGGGCTTGAAGCGCGGGTCGGTATAGTCGAGGCCGACGACGTAGCCGACATACACGCGATCCTGGTCGAGGTGGTACAGGAAGCTGCCGCCATAGGTCCGGCTGTCGACCGGCCAGCCGACCGTGTGCTGGATCAGGCCGGGCTCGGCGCGACCTGGCGGCAACTGCCAGAGTTCCTTGAAGCCAAGGCCATAAGTCTGCGGCGCGCGGCCAGCGTCGAGGCTCAGGCGCGCGATGACATTCTTCGTGACGCTGCCGCGACAGCCTTCCGCGAGGATCGTGGTGCCGGCGCGGACGTCCGCGCCCGGCGCGTAGTTCGGGCCGGGCGTGCCGTCCTTCGCCAGTCCCATGTCGCCCAGGCGAATACCCGCGACGCGACTGCCCTCGATCAGCGCCTCCGCCGCCGCGAAGCCTGCGAACACGTCGACGCCGAGCGCCTCCGCACGCGTTGCGAGCCACGGCACCAGCAGGCCGAGCGACAGGATGAAATTCCCGTCGTTGTGCATCTGTGGCGGATTCGGCAGCCGCCAGCCGGATTTCTGCGTCAGGTACCAGAACTCGTCGCGTTTCGCGGGTACGCAGATGGCGGGCATCGATTCCCGCCACTCCGGCAGCAGCGCATCGAGCGGAGCGGGTTCCATGACGCAGCCGGACAACATGTGCGCGCCGATCGCCAATGCCTTCTCCAGCACGCAGACGGAGAGTTCAGGTTTCAGCTGCCTGAGCCGGATGGCGCTCGCGAGCCCGGCCGGGCCGGCGCCGACGATCACGACGTCGTATTCCATGACGTCGCGATCCGTCATGGCATGCGTGCTCCCTGCAGTTCCGGCAGCGCTCGCACGCTGTCGCCGATCTTTTTCAGGTCGCCGACGACCACGACGGTCAATCGCTCAGGCCGGATGAATCGCCGCGCGATGTCGGTGATCTGATCAGGCGTCACCGCACGCATGTTCGCAACCCAATGGGTCAGGAATTCGTCCGGCAGGCCGTGCAGGTCCATGAAGGCGAGCTGGCCCAGGATACCGTCAGGCGAAGAATTGCGGATCACGAACAGGCCCGTCCGGTAGTTCCTGACCGCGTCGAGTTCCTGCGCGGAAGGCGGCTCCCGCTGCAGCCGCCCGATCTCACGGTAGATTTCCGTGAGTGCCGCGGCCGTGTGCTCGGCCGTGATCTCGGCCTGCATGACCCACAGGGCGCCGCCACGATATGCGCTGATGGACGACTCCGGTGAATAACTGTAGCCCTTGTCCTCGCGGATGTTGGTCGTGATGCGCGAACCGAAGGTTCCGCCCAGCAGGCTGTTCATCATCGTGGTCGGGAAGTACAACTCGTGCGCCGGGTTCGGCACGGCAACCGCCATGCGTACCGAGGACTGCGGCGCGCCAGGGCGATCGATCAACTGAAGCTGGAGCGCCTCGCTCGCAATCGGCGGCAGGCTGGTCGCAGCCGGGCCTTCCAGCCAGTCCCCGAGCGCATGGCGCAAAGCGGCCTCGAGCGCAATCCGATCGTAGCGGCCCGCGACATAGACACGTGTGCGCCGCGCACCAAAGTTACTCGCGTAGAAATCGCGCACGGCGCCGATGTCGTAGCCTGCAAGCATGCCTGGCGCCGGCAGTACGCGGCCGAAGGGGTGGTCGCCATACACGAGCCTGGCAAGGGCTTCACCGGCGATCGAGTCGGGCTCCGAGCGCGCGACGGCGAGACTCCGTTCCAGGTTCGCCAGCACTCTCGGCAATTCGGATTCGGGAAAGCGCGGATGACGCAGCACGTCGGCGACGAGCTCCGCCGCGTCAGTCGCATGCTCGGAAAGGACGGTAATGCCGACGCTCGTCTGCTCGGCGCCCGCGCCGACCGACAGGCTGCCGCCCATGTCGGCCGCGACGCGCGCGATATCGGCAGCAGTGCGGGTGGTCGTGCCTTCCTTCAGCATTTCGACTGCGGTGTCGGCAAGCCAGGTCGACTGTCCCTCGTCGATGTTGCCGGTGCGCACCACGGCCAACACCGTGACCATCGGCACGATTCCGTAGTCGATGAACGTCACCGACAGGCCGTTCCCGAACTGCACCGTTTCCTTCGCGGGAAGCGAGAAGCCGCGTGGCTCGCCGGGCGCGGGCGGCAATTCGCGGGCCTGGGCCGCCAGTGGCAGCGCCGCGAGCGCGAGCGCAATCGCCGGCAGCCGTTTCATGGCTGCGATTCCGCGACGGCGCGCCCCGGCTCGACAATCAGCACGCTGCGGTTGTCGTCGCGCAGGAAGCGTCGCGCGACATCCGAGATCATTGCCGGCGTGACCGCACGAAAGCCTGCCTCGATCCGGTTGATCTCCGCCGGATCGTCATCGAAGAGCGCAAATGCAGCCAGCAGGTCCACGAGCCCGAAGCGCGTGCTTGAGCCGGCGAGGTCATAGAGGCCAGCGCGGATCTTGGTCAGCGCCCGCTCGAGTTCCGCCGGCATCGGCGGCGCATTCCTGAGCCGCGCAATTTCCGCGTCCACGTCAGCGAGGATCGCTTCGGGACTGACTTCCGGGTCGTGCACCAGATACAGTGTCCACAGCATCGGGCCGTCGTAGTTGAACTGGTTGCCGAGCAGGTTGATGCCGCCGCCGACCCCGCCCGCGTAGCCGCGCCGCTGCACGAGTTTCTGCCATAGGGCGCTGTCCTCGCCCTGCAGCAGGATCTGGTCCAGCAGCCCGAATGCGTAATGCTCCGGCGTGCCGCGCGCGGGGACCTGCCATGCAACGGCAAGACCCGGGCGCGGCGCGAGCGGGTCGACATAGGAATGCTGCTTGTTGTGCTGCTGCACCGGTTCGCTGATGTCGGGTCGCGGCGGCTGCGCGCGGGCCGGAATGGCGGCAAAGTACTTCTCGATCCACTGGCGTGCCTGCACCGGCCCGAAATCGCCGGCGACGACGAGCACGGCATTATTCGGCGCGTAGTAGGTGTCGAAAAAAGCACGCGCATCCGCGAGCGTTGCCGCGTCGATATCCGCGAGCTCGCCATAGAAATTATGGGCGTTGTACCAGTTCTCGTTTGCGACCTGTGGCATGGACAGCCAGGGGAATCCGCCAAAGGGCTGGTTCGTGACGCTGTCGCGAACCTCGTTCTTGACGACACCCTGCTGGTTCACGAGGTTGTCCTGCGTGATCGCGAGGCCCTTCATGCGGTCGGCCTCGGCCCACAGGATCGTCTCGAGCGTATTTGCCGGCACGATCTGGAAGTAGTTCGTGTAGTCGAAGCGCGTCGAGCCGTTGACCACGCCGCCGTTGCCCTCGACGAGGCGGACGAATTCCATCTTGCCGAGGTTGGCCGAGCCCTGGAACATCAGGTGTTCGAACAGGTGCGCGAATCCGGTGCGGCCACGCGGCTCGATGCGAAATCCGATGTGATAGTAGATGCCGACGGTGACGGTCGGCGCTGACGACTCGCGCGACAGGACGACCTTCAGGCCGTTGTCGAGCTTGTAGTACTCGACCGGGATCCGGATGCCGCCCGTTCCTTGCTGGTCGCGCCCGCCGGTGACCGGCTGTGCCGCGCAGCCCGTCAAGGCCGCAGCAACCAACAGGCTGATCCAGCAGCGCGCCAACGGGTCTTTCACCGGGGCGCCATGCGGATGGCGCCGTCAAGCCGTATTGTCGTGCCGTTCAGCATGCGGTTGGTGCAGATTGTCGCGACCAGTTCCGCGTATTCCTCGGGGCGACCGAGCCGTGCAGGGAAGGGGACCTGTGTTGCCAGCGAGTCCTGTGCCTCCTGCGGCAGTCCTGCGAGCATCGGTGTGGCAAAGAGCCCCGGCGCGATCCCGACGACGCGGATGCCGAAGCGCGCCAGCTCGCGCGCGAGCGGCAGCACCATGCCGACGCTCGCTGCCTTGGACGCGGAGTAGGCGACCTGGCCGATCTGTCCCTCGTAGGCGGCGACCGACGCCGTGTGCACCAGCAGGCCGCGCTCGCCGTCGGCATCGGGCGCATTGGCCTGCATCAGCAATGCCGCTGCGCGATCGACATGGAACGTGCCCACCGTGTTGATCGCGAGCACGCGCGTGAACACCGCCGACGACAGGGCCCCGTCGCGGCCGAGCAGCTTGCCGGGCGTGGCGACGCCGGCGCAGGACACGGCGACATTCAGGCCGCCCATCCAGTCCGCGGCCTGGCGGACGCAAGTCTCGACCGCCGACTCGCTGGTCACGTCGCAGCTGCCGTAGCGGGCGGCGTTGCCCAGCGTTTCCACCGCCCGTTTTCCGACTTCGTCCTGCACGTCGAGTAGCGTGACCTTGCCCCCGGCCGCGGCAAGGCGCCTGGCGGTCGCAAGTCCTAGCCCCGATGCGCCGCCGGTGATGACGGCCTTGACCTGGTCGAGATTCATCGCTCGTCCCCCGGGGGCCAGTTTACAGCCTGCCGCCTGCGACCGGCGGAGCCCTGCGACAGGCGCAACCCTGCTACGGCCTCAAACCTGCTACAGGCGCAACCCACCGTCGACTTCCATGACGCGCCCCGTGACGAATTCGTTCTCGGCAACGAATACCGCCGTCGCGGCGATTTCGGCTGGGTCGCCGAGCCGTTGCAGGGGCACGGCCGCCTTGAGCCTGGCCAGCAGCTCGGGTTTCATCGCAGCGAGGATGTCGGTCGCGCAGAAGCCGGGGGCAATGGCGGCACTGCGGATCCCATGGCGCGCGAGCTCCTTGGCCCAGACGACGGACATCGCGGCGACGCCCGCCTTGGCGGCGGAGTAATTGGTCTGCCCGGCATTTCCCTCGCGCGAAACGGACGAGATATTGATGATCACGCCGCCGTTGCCGAGGCGGATCATGCGCTCCGCGCCTTCGCGGCCGCAGAGGAACACGCCCGTCAGGTTCACCCTGAGCACGGCGTCCCATTGCGCCAGCGACATCTTGGACACCACGGCGCCGTTGCTGGCCTTCACCAGCAGCGCATCGCGCGTGATGCCCGCGTTGTTCACGAGCACGTCGAGACGGCCGAAATCGGCGGCAATCGCATCGAAGCTCGCGATCACCTGGGGTTCGTCGACGACGTCGGTGCGATACGGGACCGCGCGTACGCCGAGCGCCGCGCAATCGGCACAGGTTTCCTCGAGATCCGCCGGATTGACGTCGATCGCCGCGATGTGGGCGCCCCGCGCTGCGAAAGCGAGCGCCATGGCCCGCCCGAGGCCGCGGCCACAGCCGGTGATCGCGACGACCTTGTTCGACAGCTGCATGGGAGCCTTTACTGCACCTGCTCACGAAAGTGCAGACAACCTAAATGGGTCAGCACGTTAGCGCGTCTTGCAGCGCAAAACAACCGCTCAGGTCGGCGCGATGTCGAACAGCACCGTTTCGGCTTCGACGAGTTCGCCGGGATGCGCCAGCACCTGCGTGATCCGGCCAGGGCGGCCGGCGCGGATGGCGTGCTGCATCTTCATGCCCTCGACGATCGCGAGCACGTCGCCGCGGTTGACGGCGTCGCCGGTCTTGACGCGCAGTTCGACGACGCGACCCGGCAATGGCGACGAAGGATGGGCATCGGCATCCTCGACACCGCGTTCGAACGGCCAGGCACCGGCAATCGTGATTTCATCAGCCCGCGTCCCGATGATCTGCAATCGCGGCCCCTGGCGGATCAGTTCGAGGTCTTTCACGCCGTCGCCGGCGTCCACGCGGTAGCGGTCCGGCCCATCCGGCGTCACGCTGCCGGCGTGATGCGCGCGGGATCCCGATACCTCGATGCGGTCCGCGACGCAGGATGCGCGCAGCTGCACGAAGTCCGGGATCCGCAGGCCGATCGCCTGGGGGCCGGGACCCGTCATGCGCCAGGCATCGCCACGCGCCCACGGTGAATGCGGGGCGCCGCGAGCCGCGCTGGTGGCGACCGCGGCCTGCGCGAGGCTGGCGGCGAGCAACAGCGCTTCCGTTGCGGGCGGCTGCGGGCGGGTCAGCACCTCGAGTTCGCGGTCGACGAATCCGGTATCGACACGCCCCGCTGCGAATTGTGGATGGCGCGCGATCGCGCGCAGCAGCGGCAGGTTGGTCGCGACCCCGAAAACCGCGGTGCGATCCAGCCGGTGGCGCAACACCGCGAGCGCCCCGGCCCGGTCACGGCCGCTCGCGATGACCTTCGCGATCAGCGGATCGTAATGGACCGTGATCGCATCGCCTTGCTCGACACCGCGATCCATGCGCCAGTTGGCATCCTCCGGCGGGCAGACGAAACGCTCGATCCGGCCGGTCGATGGCAGGAAGCCACGCTGCGGGTCCTCGCTGTAGATGCGCGCCTCGATTGCATGACCGCACTGCTGCACCTGGTCCTGGGTCAGCGGCAGGCGCTCGCCGGACGCGACGCGAAGCTGCCATTCGACCAGGTCGAGGCCCGTGACCGCCTCGGTCACCGGATGCTCGACCTGCAGCCGTGTGTTCATCTCCATGAAAAAGAAATCGCCGTCTGCGCTCACGATGAACTCGACGGTGCCTGCGTTCACGTAACCGACGGCGCGCGCCGCGCGCACTGCAGCGCTGGTCATGGCGCTGCGCATGTCCGCATCGATGAACGGGGAGGGCGATTCCTCGATGATCTTCTGGTAGCGGCGCTGGACCGAGCATTCGCGCTCGAACAAGTGGAGGCATTCACCTTGCGTGTCGCCGAAGACCTGCACCTCGATGTGCCGTGGGCGCTCCAGGAACCGCTCCAGCATCAGCCGCCCGTCGCCGAAGGCGTTCTCGGCCTCGCTGCACGCACCGCGGATCGCCTCCTCGAGTCCGGCCGCATCGCCCACCACGCGCATGCCCTTGCCGCCGCCGCCGGCGACCGCCTTGACGAGCAGGGGATAACCGACGCGTTCCGCCTCCCTGCGCAGCACCGCTTCCGACTGGTCGTCGCCCATGTAACCGGGCACGATCGGCACGCCGGCCGCCGCGACGATGGCCTTGGCCTCGTGCTTGAGGCCCATCGCGCGGATGGCCGCGGCCGGCGGCCCGACGAAGGTGATGCCGGCCGCGGCACAGGCATCGGCGAACGCGGCGTTCTCCGACAGGAAACCGTATCCCGGGTGGATGGCGTCGGCACGGCATTCGCGCGCGGCCGCTAGCACGGCATCGATGTTCAGGTAGGACTTGAGCGCCGCTGCCGGCCCGATGCCGATGGCCTCATCGGCCAAGCGCACATGCAATGCGTGGCGATCGGCTTCCGAATGCACGGCGATCGCATGCACGCCGAGGCTTCGGCAACTCCTGATGATACGGCACGCGATCTCGCCGCGATTCGCGATCAGCAGGCGCCGCAGCATCAGCCGGGTTCGCGCCACTTGGCCGGACGCTTCTCCAGGAAGGCGGTGAGCCCTTCCGTCGCCTCGGCACTGCCGCGCAGCCGCGCGATCCACTGCGCGAGTTCGCCCTGCAGCACCGCGTCGGCGGCATCGCCGCGGCCGGTCACGCGGCGCAGCAGCAGCTTGATTTCGGCCTGCGCACACGGTCCGCCCGCAAGCAGCGCATCGACGATTTTCGCGACGGCTGCAGGCAGGGCGGCATCTTCGACGGCTTCGTGTACGAGCCCGACGCGCGCCGCGGTCGCGGCATCCATGGCCTCAGCGGTCAGCATGAAGCGCCCGGCCTGGCGCGCGCCAATCGCACGTATCACATAGGGGGAAATCATCGCCGGCACCAACCCGAGGCGCACCTCGCTGAGCGCGAAGCGCGCGGCCATGCCCGCGACCGCGATGTCACAAGCTGCGATCAGCCCGAGTGCGCCGCCGTAGGCGGCGCCGTGGACGACCGCGACCGTCGGTTGCGGCATGCGCTCGAGCCGGTCGAGCAGGGCGACAAAGCGCCGCGCAGCGGCGACGTTTTGCACGGGCTCGGCGGCCCCGGCCGCGCGCATGTCGGCAATGTCCGCGCCGGCGCAGAATGCACTGCCGGCGCCTGCCAGCAGCACGACCCGCAAATCACGCTCCGCAGCGAGGCCGGTCAGGGCCTCGGTAAGCTCGCCTATCAATTCCGCGCAGAGCGCATTGCGCTCGGTTGGCCGATTGAGAATCAGGGTCGCAGTTCCGCGCGGGTCGCGTTCGATTCGCAGCATCTGCATTACATCCGGAACACGCCGTAGGACTCAGGCAAGGGCGCGGGACCCTGCGCCACGACCGCCAGCGCGAGTCCGAGCACGCGGCGGGTGTCTGCCGGGTCGATGACGCCGTCGTCCCACAGCCGTGCCGTCGCATAGTAGGGGTTGCCCTGGCGCTCGTACTGCTCGCGGATGCCGGCGATGAATTGCTGCTGCTCGGCCTCGGGCCAGTTGCCGCCGCGCGCCTCGACACCATCGCGGCGCACGGTCGCGAGCACGTTGGCGGCCTGCTCCCCGCCCATGACGGAAATGCGCGCGTTCGGCCAGGACCACAGGAAGCGGCCGCCGTAGGCGCGCCCGCACATCGCATAATTGCCGGCGCCGAACGACCCGCCGATTACGACAGTCAGTTTCGGCACGGTCGAGCAGGCAACCGCGGTCACCATCTTGGCACCGTCGCGCGCGATGCCCGCATTTTCGTAGCGCCGCCCGACCATGAATCCGGTGATGTTCTGCAGGAACAGGAGCGGCACGCGACGGCGGTTGGCGAGCTGGACGAAGTGCGCGCCTTTCAGCGCCGATTCCGAGAACAGGATGCCATTGTTCGCGAGGATCGCGACCGGGTAGCCCCAGATGTTGGCGAAGCCGCACACGAGTGTCTTGCCGTACAGCGCCTTGAACTCGTGGAATTCCGAGCCGTCCACGAGGCGTGCGATGACTTCGCGCACGTCATAGGGCTGGCGCAGGTCGCGAGGCACGATACCGTAGATCTGCCCGGCCGGGTACGCCGGTTCGACTGCGGGCAGCGCGTCGAGCCAGGGCGACGGGCGGTGATTGAGCGCGGCGACGATTTCGCGTGCCATGGCGAGCGCATGCGCGTCGTTGTCGGCGAGATGGTCGACGACGCCGGAGGTGCGCGCATGCACGTCGCCGCCACCAAGGGACTCGGCGTCGACGATCTCGCCGGTGGCGGCCTTCACCAGCGGCGGGCCGCCGAGAAAAATGGTGCCCTGATTCCTGACGATGATCGATTCATCGCACATCGCGGGCACGTAGGCGCCGCCAGCCGTGCAGGATCCCATGACCACGGCGATCTGCGGGATACCGGCGGCCGACAGGCGCGCCTGGTTGTAGAAGATCCGCCCGAAGTGCTCGCGATCCGGGAACACCTCATCCTGCAGCGGCAGGAAGGCGCCGCCCGAATCCACGAGATAAAGGCAGGGCAGCCGGTTCTCGAGCGCGATTTCCTGCGCGCGCAGGTGCTTCTTGACGGTCAGCGGATAATAGGTGCCGCCCTTGACGGTCGCATCGTTCGCGACGACCACGACTTCCTTGCCGTGTACGCGGCCGATTCCAGTCACGATGCCGGCCGCCGGCGCCTCATCGCCGTACAGACCTGAAGCCGCAAGCGGCGCGATCTCGAGCAAGGGGCTCCCGGGATCGAGCAGCGCCTCGATGCGGTCGCGTGGCAGGAGCTTGCCGCGGGCCAGGTGCTTTACGCTCGCTTCCTCGCCGCCCCCGGCGCTCGCCTGCCCGATGCGGCTGCGCAGTTCGGCGACCAGCGATTCCATTTCCGCGGCATTGTCGCGAAAGTCGCTGCTGCGC
>JAHFSF010000048.1 GCA_023265875.1 Gammaproteobacteria bacterium
CCAGTGGCGCTACCACGCCATGCTCGCCGGATTCACGGTCGACCTCGGCGCCGTGCAGCTGACGGCACTGGCCATCCTCTTGATCACGGCGGGGATCAACTGCGCATCGGTCAGGACCAGCGGCGGCGCCGCCACGCTGCTCACGCTGGCAAAGGCGATGGTCGTGATCGCGGTCGGCGCGGGCGCGCTCGCACTCGCGCCCGGCGAATGGGCACACCTGTCGATGTCGGGCGCTGCCGGGACCTGTGAAGGCGTCGAGGACACGGCCCGCGGCGGACTTGCGGGTATCGGCGCAGCGATGCTCGGAGCGCTGTGGGCCTACGACGGCTGGAACAATGTGGCGCCGCTCGCCGGTGAAGTAC
The DNA here is from genome assembly GCA_023265875.1 of Gammaproteobacteria bacterium. GTDB lineage: Bacteria > Pseudomonadota > Gammaproteobacteria > Steroidobacterales > Steroidobacteraceae > SCUD01. Next base: position 363 of record JAHFSF010000048.1, read on the forward strand.
GCGACCCGCAGCGCAACCTGCCGCGCATTTTCATCACCGGCACCGCGGTTGTCATCGTGCTGTATGTATTCGCGAATGCCGCCTATTTCTACGTGCTGACGCCCGAGCAGGTCGCGAGCATTCCGGCAACCGGATCGCTTGCGGTGAAGGTGATGGAGGCGTTCCTCGGGCCGGTGGCCGTGACATTTGCCGCGCTCGCGTTGATGGTGTCGTCATTCGGCGCTCTGCATGCTTCGGTGCTCGCCGGCGCGCGCGTGCCGTATGCGATGGCGCGTGACGGGCTGTTCTTTGCGGGGCTCGCCCGGGTTTCGCCGCACACACATGTTCCGATCCGCGCCGTGCTCACACAGTCGGTCTGGGCCAGCCTGCTGGCGCTGGCCGGGTCCTACGACACGCTGACGGATGCCGTGATATTCGCGGCCTGGCTGTTCTACGGTCTCGCAGCCGCGTCGCTGTTCGTCTTCAGGCGCCGATTGCCCGATGCGTCGCGCCCGTATCGCGCCTTTGGCTATCCACTCTTGCCGGCCGTGTTCGTGCTGGCCGCGGCGGGCCTCATGTTCACGACTTTCCTGGCGACTCCGCGCCAGGCGGTTCTCGGTGCCGCCCTGATGCTCGCTGGCCTTCCCTTCTATTTCCATTGGGCGCGATCCGCGCGACGTTCCGCTCCGGGCTGACCGCCCTCGCGCCTCACCAGAGACCGATTACCTTCCACCAGAAGAATCCGGCGGTGCCCCAGATCGCGAGGTTCACGACTCCGACGATCGCCCCGACCCGCCACCAGTCCTTCATCGGCACATAGCCGTGCGTGAAGAACATGGGCGCCGGCGTGGTCCCGTAGTGAGTAAGCCCGGCGCTCAGGTTGGCAAAAAACGCGAACGCGAGCACGACCAGCGCGATGGGCGCCTGTTTCGCCAGCAGCACCGTCACGAATGCGGGGTACATCGCGAGGATATGCGTCGTGATGCTCGCAAAGGCGTAATGCGCGCAGTAGTAGATCAGCAGCGCCACCAGCAGCAGCGGCAGCCAGCTGAGACCGGAGAACGCCTGGCCGACGCTGTCCGCGAAAACCCTGGTCGCGCCGGTATCATTCAGGGCCTTGCCCAGCATGATCAGGCCGCCATACCAGACGAAGATGTCCCAGGCCGATTTCTCATTGACGACGTCATCCCAGGTCAGTACGCCCGTGATCAGCAGCGCAAGGCTCCCGCACAACGCCGTCACCGTGATGTCGAGGCCGTGCCAGCCGGAGGTCGCCCAGGTGCCGCACACGGCGACGAAGATGACGGCCAGGATCTTCTCCGGCTTGCCCATGGGTCCCATCGCGCGCAGTTCGGTGGCGGCGAAATTTGCGGCTTCCGGCGTATGCGTGATTTCCGGCGGATAGATTTTCTGCACCACCAACGGCACCAGCGCCATGGAGATGAGCCCCGGCACGGCCGTGGCCACGAACCACGAAAGCCAGGTCACCTCGTGGCCGAATTCGCCCGCCATCCGCGCCGCCAGCGGGTTGCTGGCCTGGCCGGTGTAGAACATCGCGGCCGAGACGACGACGCACTGGTAGACGCCGACCATCAGGAAGGCTCCGAGTCGCCCTGCCGATTCGCCCGGCTTCGACCCGTACAACTCGGCGATCGAGCGCGTGATCGGCAGTATTACGCCACCCGAACGCGCGCCATTCGACGGGATGATGCTGGCGAGAACCATGTCCGAAAGCCCGAGCGCATAACAGACGCCGATCGAGGTCCGGCCGAATGCGCGCACGAAGACGAGTGCAATGCGACGCGCAAGACCGGTATTGAGCAACGCCCGCGAAATGAAGAACGCCGCCATGACCAGCCAGACAGTCGGGTCGGCATAACCCGACAGCGCACGACCGAGACTGAGACCGCAGGTCAGCGCAGCCAGGATGACGGCGAGCAGGACGATTGCCCCGCCCGGAATGGGCTCCAGCAGCAAGCCCGCAACAGTCGCGAAGAAGAGCCCCGTCAGCCGCCAACCCTCGGGGCTGATGGTCCCTGGCCGGGGCAGCAGTGTCACCGCGAAAAAGATGCCGACGAGAATCCCGAATCGCGCCACCACGCGTCGCGTGTCGAACGGCGTCCGTGCGGAATTCATCGTGCTTTCCCCTGCGGATGCAGCCCGAGGCTACGCCTCACCCCCGCCCGCGGCAAGCCGGTGTTGCCAGTCCGCGCCGGTTACGGCATTGTCCATTGGCTGACATTCCAACGGAGTGAACTCAATGAGTCCTTGCATGCCATTGCTGGCGCGGACGCTGGTCGCGCTGTTGCTGTTTCAATTTGCCGCCGCGAATGCAGCAGGCCGCGCCGCCGCCGAAGACAAGGACGCAACGGAAGCAAAGAAGACCGTCAGCGAACTGCTGAAGGACACGACCGCCACGCCTGGCCTGTTCGGGCTGCACCAGAACAAGGAGACCGGCGTCCTGTACCTGCAACTGAGGAAGGACCAGATCGGCAAGGAATACATTCATTTCCTGCACGTACTGGATGCCCTGCCGGAAGCCGGCTACCTGCGCGGCGATCAGTTCGACGCGCGCATCTACTCGATCCAGCGCTATTTCAATCGCATCGAGATACGCAGCGAACCCTCGTCGCTCTATTTCGACAGCCGGAATCCACTGCACCGGGCGCGCTTCGCCAATGTCAATCGCGCCGTGCTGGTCAGCACGCCAATCGAAGCGGAGGACAGCAAGACAGGAGACGTCTACATCAAGGCCGACGAGCTGTTCCTGACGGAGGCGCTGCGCCAGATCAAGGCAACGCCGGATCCGGAAGCAAAACCGGGCGATGAGTTCCCGCTTGGCGACCTCAGCGACGACAAGACCCGGTATGTCGCCGTGAACAACTATCCGCAGAACACGGACGTCACCGTCGAGTACGTCTACGAAAATCCCGCCCCGTTTCGCGATCAGGACAGCGCATTCGACGCCGCCGAATTGGCAATCAATGATGATCGGGACATCAGCATCACCGTGCGCCACAGCTTCATCGCCGTGCCGGAGAACGATTACCAGCCGCGGCGTGACGACCCGCGCATCGGGTACTTCAGCCAGGTCGTGCAGGACATGACGAGCGAGGACGCCGTTACGCCCTGGCGCGACCTGATCGATCGCTGGAACCTGCGCAAGAAGGACCCGGGCGCGGCCGTCTCCGAGCCCGTGGAACCGATCGTCTGGTGGATCGAAAACACGACGCCGCTGGAATATCGGGAGACCATCCGCCAGGCGACGCTCAGCTGGAATCCGGCCTTCGAAAAGGCCGGTTTCCGCAATGCGGTGGAGGTCAGGGTGCAGCCGGACGACGCCGACTGGGATGCCGGCGACATCCGTTACAACGTGTTGCGCTGGTTCGCCGCTCCCAAGCCGCCGTACAGCGGATCAGGTCCGAGCTTCGCCAATCCGCGCACCGGCCAGATCCTGGGTGCCGACATCATGCTGGAGATTTCGAGCATCAAGCGGTACCGGGAACAGGCGACGATTTACGACACCAGCAGGCTGTTTGCCGCTCCGGAGCGCGGCCATCAGGGACTCTACCGGCAGCTGGCATTCGGCCTGTCGGCACTGACAGCGATGGGCGCGGGCGAAAAACAGCAGGCGGACATGGTCGACGACTGGCTGCGCTCGCTGGTGGTGCACGAGGTCGGCCACACGCTCGGCCTCCAGCACAATTTCCGCGCCAGCCAGTTCCGCCCGCTGGCACAGCTTAATGACCGCGCCGAGACCGGCAGGAACGGCCTCTCGGCATCGGTGATGGACTACGAAGCGACGAACATCGCACCGCCGGGGCAGCCACAGGGCCACTTCTGGTCGACGGTTCCCGGTCCCTATGATGACTGGGCCATCGAGTACGGTTACAGCGAAGCGGTTGCGGATCCTGCCGCCGAGGCGGCGCGACTCGACGGCATCCTGGCCCGCTCGACCGAGCCGCAGCTGGCATTCGGCAATGATGCGGACGACATGCGTACTGCGGGCGCCGGCATCGATCCGCGCACGATGGTCTTCGACATGTCGAGCGACGCCATCGGATTTGCCGAACAGCGCCTGCAATTGATCCAGCAGCTGCAGGGCAACCTCCTGCAGAAGCTGACCCGCCCGGGACAGTCGTTTCAGGGCCTCAGCAATGCTTTTGGCGTGCTGATGACCGATGCGCGCCAGAACGCCACCGTGCTGTCGCGCTACATCGGCGGCGTACAGGTGGATCGCGCCAAGGCCGGCCAGGCCGGCGCCGGTGCGCCATTCACGCCGGTGCCGGCAGCGCAGCAGCGGCGCGCCATGGCCGTTCTCGCGAGCAAGGTGTTCGCGCCGGAGGCGCTGGCGGTTCCCGCCGAACTGATGACGCATCTGCAAAGCCAGCGTCGCAGCTACTATTTCTACGGCAAGACCGAGGACCCGAAGCTGCACGACCAGGTCTGGGCGGTGCAGAAGGCTGCGCTTGATCACCTGCTGCACCCGGTCGTGCACAAGCGCCTGCTGGATTCCGCGCTGTACGGAAATGAATACGGCCTGTCCGAAATGCTGGCCGAGTTGACCGATGCCATATTCGCCGCCGATGCGAAGACCTCGGTCAACAGCCGCCGGCAGAACCTGCAACAGGAGTATGTGCAGCGCGTCGCTGCGCTGGTGCTCACAAAGCCTGACGATCCGGAGGGCGCGCCAGCGATGAATCAGGCCGCGTTGCGTTACGAACTCAAGCGGATTTCCGGAATGCTGGTCAGCAGCGGCAACGACCGTGCCAGCATCGCCCACAAGGAGTACCTGCAGTTCCTGATCAAGCAGGCACTGGAGGCGCCACGGACCGCATGACCCCGTTTCACCTCGCGATCCGCGTTCGCGACCTGCGCGAGGCGCGCGCGTTCTACGGCGGACTGCTGGGCTGTCGCGAGGGACGCAGTTCGGACGCCTGGGTGGACTTCGATTTTTTCGGCCACCAGCTGGTCTGCCACGTCGTTGCGCAGGCAGAGGCCACGCAGCAGGAAACCTCCGGCAATCCGGTGGACGGACACGACGTACCGGTGCCGCATTTCGGCCTGGTGCTCGAGATGCCCGTGTGGGAGGCGCTGGCAGGCCGGTTGCGGACGGCCAGCGTCAAATTCATGATCGAGCCGCACCTGCGTTTCCGCGGCAAGCCGGGCGAGCAGGCGACGATGTTCCTGCTCGACCCCAGCGGCAATGCGCTGGAGTTCAAGGCTTTCCGCGACATCGCCGGGCAGTTGTTCGCGACCTGAGCGCTCCAAGGTCAGGTGCGCGGGGAATCACTCATGGTGGCGTCACCGGTGGCCGGTTGCCGCGCATGCGGTTGACGATGTTGGTGGCTGTCGCACGCAACTTGCGCAACCAGGTGCGCGCCCAGGCGAACTCCAGCCCCAGGATGCCGAGCCCGAACGGGACCACGATGATTGCCGGCCCGGGCAGCACGACCATTGCGATCCCGATCAGCAGCACGGTGCCGCCGATGACCGCGACCACGATGCGTCTCGCCCACTGGTAGGTGATCGTGCGGCGCAACCACAGGCGCAGGCGGCCCCTCATCGCACCGCCAGCCGCGCGAGCGCGCGGTCATGCACGCGCGAAAGCGTCGCGATCGCGACGATCGCGCCGCAGAGCGCCAGGAACATGTCCCACTGCGTATCCCAGACATCGCCTTGTGTCGCCAGGAACGAATCGGCCGCAACGCCTGCCGCGACCGCGACCCACCACTCGAAAAACTCATAGCAGGCGCTGACCGCGAGTGTCGTCGTGATCGTCAGGCAAGCGAGCCATGGTCCGGACCTCAGCGGCGAGGAACGGACCAGGACCTCGCGGATCGCGATTGCGGGAATGAAGCCCTGCGCGAAGTGCCCCAGCCGATCGTAATGATTTCGTGACAGGTCGAGCAGGTCCTGCACCCAGAACCCGGCCGGCACGCGCGCATAGGTGTAATGCGCACCCAGGATCAGGACCAGCGAATGAAACCCGATCAGCCAGTACAGCATCGGCGTCAGCGGATAGCGCCTGGCAGTCAGGTAGAGCAAGGGAAACGCAACCGCAATCGGAACGATCTCGAGATACCAGGTCAACCGGTCGTAGGGGCTGATGCCGGACCCCACGAGCGCAATCAGTACGATCAGCGTGATCCAGGTGAGCGCGCGGGGCCATGTTGCGATTGGCTGGGTCATGTGCCTCCGAGAAAATCCTCGATCAGCCGCGCGACGGCCGCGGGCTCCTCATGATGGAGCATGTGCCCGGCGCCGGCCAATACCTCGACGCGCAGTCCGGGGATGATGGCGCGAAACGCCTCGGCAATCCCCTCCGTGCCGAATCGGGCCGCGAGCTCCGACAATCCGCCAACCACCAGCAGCACGGGCGCGACGACCCGACGCCAGCAGGCCTCCATTTCCTCGCGCCGGTAGAGATAGGGGCTGACCAGCCGGTGGGCCGGATCGGCGCGCAGCCGCACGCCGCCTGCGGGCAGCGGCCGGGTCCAGCGCTCCGCGATGAATGCGGCGCGGTCCGCGCTGAGGCGCGGATTGCGCCGCATCAGGCGCTCCGCCAGGGCTCCTGCAGTGGCGTAATCGCCCCACTCTGGCTGCTCGCGCAGCTGGTCGAGCCACCTGGCAAGTCGCGCGGGCGCCTGCGACGGTTCGGAGCGCGGCAACCCGAAGCCCTCGAGATTGACGATCCGCTGCACGCGCTCCGGACGGATTCCGGCGTAGACCGTCGCGATGTTGCCGCCCATGCTGTGGCCGACGAGGCGCGCCGGCCCCGCCGGGCACAGGCGATCCAGCATTTCATCGAGGTCCGCGTAGTAGTCGGGGAACCAGTAGCCGCCAGGATCCCGGTCGCTGTGGCCGAAGCCGCGCCAGTCGATCGCCGCCAGCGGCCAGTCCGGTGCGATTTCGTCGGCGACGAACTGGAAACTGTCCGCGCAGTCGCCCCAGCCGTGCAGCAGCAGCACCGGCGCACTCGACTCCGGTCCCCAGCGAGTCACACGATGCTCGAGCCCCCGTATGCGCAACATCGTGTGCCGGGCATGCCGGCGCGGCTGATAGCTCATCGCGTCAATCCGGCGTCAGGCGCTGGACAAGTAGCCTGTCGATGCGCCTGCCGTCCATGTCCACGATTTCAAAACGCATGCCGCGCCAGCGAAAATGCTCACCGGTCGCCGGCAGATGGCCAAGTTGCGCCAGCACGAACCCCGCCAGGGTCGTGTAGTCGTCACCGGAACGCATCGCGCCGCGTCCCAGCAGGCGCTCCACCTCGTCGATCGGCAGGCGCCCGTCGATCAGCCAGGACTGGTCATCGCGCGCCACGGCCTCCGGCGCCTCCTCGCTCGTCGCCTCCGGCAGTTCGCCCGCGATCGCGGTCAGGATGTTGGCGGGCGTCGCGATGCCCTCGACTGAGCCGTGTTCGTCGACCACGACCGCAAAGTTGAGCTTCGACTCGCGGAACAGATCCAGCAGGCGCAGGATCCGCGTCGATTCGTGCACGATCAACGGCGGCCGCAACCGCGATGCCAGGTCCCCGGCCGCCGGGTCGCGCAGCCAGTCCGCCAGGTCGCCGGTTTGCACGATGCCCAGCAGTTCGTCGAACTGGCCACGGCAGACCGGATATCGCGAATGGCTGCTCATGCGTACGGCATTCCAGACAGCATCCCGGCTGTCGTCGGCGTCCAGCCAGACGACGTCGCCACGCGGGATCATGATGCTGCGCACCGTGCGATCCGGCAATCGCAGCACGCCCTCGATCAGCCGATGCTCGTCGATGTGGAACACCCCGGCGCGCGTCGCTTCCGCGATCATCGCGCGGATTTCCTCCTCGGTGACGCCGCGGCTGGTCGATTTGCGCAGGCCCAGCGTGCGCACGACGAGTTCCGTCGAGCCCTGCAGCAGCCACACGAGCGGCGCACTCGCGAGCGCCGCGATTTCCATCGGGCGCGCGACGATCGCCGCCATCGCCTCGGGATTCGTCAGCGCCCAGCGCTTCGGCACGAGTTCGCCGATCACGAGCGACAGGTAAGTGACGGCGACCACGACGACGCCATACGCAACCGTATCGGCGTACTGCCCGATGGGACCCAGCGGTTCGAAGCCGGCCAGCCACTCGCTGAGTGGTGTTGCGAAGCGCGCGCCGCTATAGACACCGGCCAGCACGCCAATCAGCGTGATGCCGATCTGCACCGTGGACAGGAAACGCGTCGGGTCGTCGAGCAGTCGCAGCGCCGCCCGCGCGCCCTTGCTGCCGCCGTCGGCCATCTGCCGCAGGCGCGTCGGGCGCGAGGAAAAAACCGCCAGTTCGGCCAGGGCGAACAGGCCGTTGGCCAGGATCAGCGCGAGCAGGACCAGGAAATACGCCAGCATCGTGTGCCGGGGGGCCGGCTAAATCGATTCTAGCAGCTAATCCCGCACTCGCATCGCCGGCCCGGATTCGTACCAGGCCCGCGAGGCGTTGACCGCGCGCACGACCAGCAGCATCAGCGGCACTTCGATCAGCACGCCGACCACGGTCGCGAGTGCGGCGCCCGATTCCATACCGAACAGGCTGATCGCAACGGCGACCGCCAGCTCGAAGAAATTGGAAGCGCCGATCAGCGCGGATGGCCCGGCCACGCAATGCGCGACGCCAAGACGCCGGTTCAGCAGATATGCGATGGAGGAATTCAGCACGACCTGGATCAGGATCGGCACTGCCAGCAGCGCAATCACGAGTGGCTGCGCAATGATCGCATCACCCTGGAAGGCGAACAGCAATACCAGCGTCGCAAGCAGCGCTGCCAGCGACCAGGGAGCGATGCCGCGGATCGCGTGCTCATAGGCGGCCACGCCGCGTCGCAGCAGCCACCGGCGCCACGCCTGCGCGAGCGCCAGCGGCACGACGATGTACAGGCCGACGGACACGAGCAGCGTCTCCCACGGCACCTGGATCGATGCGACACCGAGCAGCAGCGCGACGATCGGCGCAAAGGCGAAGACCATGACCAGGTCGTTCAACGCCACCTGCGTCAGCGTGAAGTTCGGCTCACCCTTCGACAGGTTGCTCCAGATGAACACCATTGCCGTGCAGGGCGCGGCCGCCAGCAGGATGAGTCCGGCGATGTAGCTATCGTGCTGCGCCGTCGGCAGCCAGTCCGCAAACAGGTGCCGGATGAAAATCCAGCCGAGCAGCGCCATCGAAAACGGCTTGATCGCCCAGTTGACGGCCAGCGTGACGCCGATGCCGCGCGCATGCCGGCGCACCTCGTGCAGCCGGTCAAAATCCACCTTGACCAGCATCGGTACGATCATGATCCAGATCAGCAGGCCGACCGGCAGGTTGACCCGCGCAACCTGCAGTCCTGCGACCGCGGCAGCGACGCCCGGTGCCAGCTGCCCGAGGCCGATGCCGGCCACAATGCAGGCCAGCACCCAGACCGTCAGGTAGCGCTCGAAGAAGCCGAGTTCAGGAGCCGGCTGGCGCATCGCCCGTCGCCGGATGCAGCTGACCGATCTCGTCGAGCCGGCGCCGCAAGTGGATGCGGTCGAGCGACTCGAATGGAAGGCTGACGAAAATGCGGATGCGATGCTCGAGCGCGCGGAAGGCATTGCGGAAGGCGAGCATTTTTTCAGCATCGCTGCCCCCTGCCGCGGCCGGATCCTCGACGCCCCAGTGCGCCGTTACCGGCTGGCCCGGCCAGATCGGACAGACTTCGCCGGCGGCGTTGTCACAGACCGTAATGATGAAGTCGAATTCGACGCCGCCAGGCGCCGCGAACTCTTTCCAGCTCTTGCTGCGGGCTCCCGGCGCAGGGATCTTCAGCTGCGCAAGCAATTCGACTGCACGTGGATTCACGACGCCAGCCGGAAAGCTGCCGGCGCTGAAAGCGCGGAATTTCCCGGCACCCCAGTGATTCAACAAGGCCTCGGCCAGGATGCTGCGGGACGAATTCCCGGTGCACAGGAACAGCACGTCATGGACGCGCCCGGGTTTCGACCCTGGCGACGCCGGCACCGCTCAACCCGGGCAGCAGCCGCCGGCGGGATCGCAGGCGCGGCCGCGCTCTCGAACCGGGCCATGGTCATCGCCATATTGACGCGCCTCGCTCAGTGTGTGGAACGCCTCCCATGCAACGCCCTGCGGATCCACGGCCCAGTGCTTGTCCGAACGCGCGTAGCAGCAGTTCGCACCCGGTTCATCGGCAATCTCAGTGCCGGCCGCAGCGAGGCGTTCGCGGATCAACGCGAGCTCTTCCGCGCTGTCGGCCTGCAGGCCCAGGTGCTCGATGCCGGCGCGACCCTTGCGTGTCGAGATCGCAAAGTTGATGCGCGGGTCGTCGATCATCCATTTCGCGTAGTCGTGCCGCACGACCGCAGGCTCGGCGCCGAACAGCCTTGAATAGAAAATCCTGCTGCCCTCGAGGTTCTTGACGCTGAGATGGACATGAAAGCGCTTCATGCAAGTCTCCTTCGGTTCGCCCGGCGGCTGCCTGCCTGCGGTCGCAGGCAAGCGGCTCCGCCGCAGCAGTTCTCAGTGAGGAAATCCACCAGCGACTGCATGGCGTCGTAGTCGGCCGAGTAATAGATGAACCGGCCCTGCTGACGCGCCTGGATCAATCGCGCGTGCGCCAGGCCGCGCAGGTGAAACGACAGTGCCGGCGGCGTGATGTCGAGCCTGGCTGCCAGGTCGCCGGCGGCGAGACCTTCGGGACCGGCCTGTACCAGCACGCGGAACGCCTCCAGGCGCGTCGCCTGCGCGAGCGCGGCAAGGGACTGCAGTGCCCGCGCACGGTTCATGATTCGACAATTAAACAATTATTTAAATATTTGTCAAGCGCGAAAGCGCTGTGTCGCGCCCCGCATGTCCGGTCAACCCGGGATCGGGCCGCTCAGCCCACGCCTCAGCCGTCGCCCGATGCGCCTGAACCGACCCGGTAGCGGAACCGCACCGTGCCGAAGGTCAGCATGTCGCCGTCATTCAGCCTGGCGTGACGCACCTGGATGTCGTTCACGTAGACGCCGTTCCGGCTGTTGGCGTCGATCACCGTCACATCTTTGCCCTGGACCCTCAGCACTGCGTGCAACCGGCTGATGTTCGGGTCCACGATGCGCAGGTCGTTTTCCTGCGTTCGTCCGACGCTGATCCGCGGCTGCGAAATCTCATGGACGCGACCAACCAGGTCGAGCCCGATGAGGTAGCGTCGCAGGCGCGACGCCTCACGCGGCATCGCCGACGCAACCTCGCGCGGCAGTGATCGCTGCAGGTCTTCAGCCGAAACGCAGCGCGGCGAAGGATCATCCAATATCGCGGGCTCGGCTGGCGCGGCCCGGGCAATGGCGGCGGGCGTTTCGTCAGGCCGCTCGTTGCCAAAAAAGCGTCGCAGCAGTTTGCGGATCTCGCCGTCCCCGCGCTGGCCCTTTTCCATTGCGCGCAGGCGTTCATGCAGGCGCTGGATGAATTCGCCGCGCTCCGCAAGCCCGGAAACGAGCTGCTCGCGGTCCGCGCGCAGCCGATCGATCTCCTCGCGGGCGACCAGCAGCGCCATGCCGCGTTCGCGCAGCCGTGCGCGCAGGCTGTCGCTGGCGGCTTCGGTCGGAGCGGGCGCCTGCGGTGACGCGGTAGCCGCCGCAGTTCCGGCGCTATGCTTCAGGTGGCGCAATTCGGCGGAAATGCCGTCGCGCTCGAGCGTCATCGAGGCAAGTTCCTCGGATATTTCCTCGATCTCGGCATCACGCGCCGCAAGCAGATGATTGCGCTCGGCAAGATCCATTTGCAGGCTTTCCACGCGCTTTTCCAGGCGCGCCCGTTCGGCAGCCAGTGCCGCAGCGAGTTCGAGTTGCCCATTCTCATCCTGCGAGAGGCGTCGATTCAGGTCGAGTTCGGTCGCGGTAAACATCTCGACGTCTTCGCCGGCCTCCAATGGCGCGAGGGCATCGGAATCCGGCATCAGCAGCCCATCATCTGACATCGGGACCTGAGCGTCGTCCAGATCGGCGGCTGGCTCCACCATTTCCCAGCCTCGCCCTCCCACCAGCCGCTGATTGCCCATCAGTTCGATGTGCTCCATCAGCCGGGTGCTTTCCTCGGCGGAGGCGTCTTTGTCCGCATCGGTGTCCGGTCCCCGCTTCCTCATTGATCTTCCCCTGGCGCAGCCCTGTGCGTCACCACACGGGCCTGCTTCATTATGTCGAGAGGCAAATTGCCGCTTGTCTGAAGTATCCGGGTCGGACTGCCGTCATTCTGTGAGGTGCGTCACAACCTGCCATTGCGCACGGGGTGCTCGTGTACGATGCCGCGCATGCGCCAGGTCTGGAAGCTGTCCGCCACCCAGGCGCTGTGCATGTCCGGCAGCTTCCTGTTCGTGTTGCTCGGCGGCATCATCGGATCACGGCTCGCGCCGACTCCAGAGCTTGCGACCTTGCCGGTTTCGGTGCTGATCATCGGCCTCGCCGCCAGCGTGCTACCGGCCGGCGTCCTGATCCGTCGCGTTGGGCGGCGCGCGGCCTGCGTCGCCGGTGCAGTCGTCGCGGGTATCGGCTGCATCGTCGCCGGACTCGGAATCGCCGCGTCGAATTTCTGGATGTTCTGCGGCGCCGCGCTGCTGCTGGGCGCCAACAATTCCATGGTCATGCAGTACCGTTTCGCAGCGATCGAGTACGTCCCGCCTGCACGCGCCAGCAATGCCATTGCCATCGTCATGAGCGGAGCGCTCGCGGCGGCGTGGCTCGGCCCGGAGGTAGCGGTGCGCGCTGCGAACCTCGTCGATGGCGCGCGATACGCGGGTTCATTCTTCGCAGGCGCGGGCCTCTATGCGCTAGCCGCGCTGCTACTTGCACGCACTCCAGATTCAACGCCGCCGCCGCACGCCGATTCGCGGCCGCCGCGGCGCTTCTCCGAATTCGCAGGACTATCGGACTTTCGCGTCGCAGTGCTGGCCGCGCTCGCGTCCTATGCGGTCATGAGCTTCATCATGACCGCGACACCGATCAGCATGCACGTCGTGGACCTACATGACGAAGTGGCGACCAAGCTGGTCATTCAGGGCCATCTGATCGCGATGTACCTGCCGTCGCTGGCGAGCGGCTGGATCATTGCGCGCCTCGGTACGCGGCCTGTCATCGTCGCCGGCGCGATGCTAATGGCAGGCTGTATCGCAATCGCTGCATTCGCAGGGCATTCCGTGTTGCACTATGCATGGGCACTGGTGCTGCTCGGCGTCGGCTGGAACCTGATGTTCATCGCTGGCACGACGCTCCTGACGGGAACCTACCGGTCGCACGAGCGCGTGCGGGTAAA
>JAHFSF010000190.1 GCA_023265875.1 Gammaproteobacteria bacterium
AGAAGCTGGACCTTGTCCAGGCTGATCCTCACTGCACCAGGGGGCACGTCGGCCGCCGGCTGCCCGCCCTCGTAAACCGGAACATAAGCCATGCCAATGGGATCCCTCTTCGGCACGCGTGAAGTTTCTGGTCCCATCGGGTTGCGGTAAAAGAGAACTTTGCGCTCCTGCTTTGCACCGTGGATGGCCGCGTCCGGGGACGCGCGTCGCGTTGCCATCCAGTAGCCAGCGGCAATACTCGCCACCACGATGAACGCAGCGATTCCGACCCATTTTGTTCGACTCATGATTGCACCCGTCCTCGTGCAGCTCCCGTTCGCTGCTTCACAACAATGTCTTTCCGGTGAGCAGCTCGATTTCCGCCAGTGCCTTGTTGTAGCTCGCGAGGGCCGACGCGTAGCCGACCTCGTAATTGAGCACGGTCATCTGGTTGTCGAGCAGCGTCAGAAAATCAACTCGATTCACGCGATATGCGGCCAGCGATGATTCAACGGCAAGCCGTGCCTGCGGCAGGGTGCCGGTTTCGTAAAGCCGCGCGGATTTCCGGCTCTGTTCGGCGATGGCCAGCTGCTGGCGCAATTGCGAAGACAATTCATTCTGTTGCGCCTGGTACATGTCCGTCGCCTGGTTGCGCATCGCGATCGCCTCCGCGACGCGCGGGTCGCGCTTGTTCTCACGCCAGATGGGCAGGTTGATGGCAACCGTCAAGCTCAGCATGTCATCGCGGCTGGTTCCGTCGAGCATGTCGTCGCGTTGGCCATAGGCCAGCTTCACGTCAAAATCCGGGTAGTAGTCCTTGCGCGCGAGATCCAGCTCCTTCGCGCTGCGGTCGATCAGACTTTTCAGGCCCAACAGCCGAGGACGATCCGTCAGCGCCGTCGCATGCAGCGACTCAAACTGCAGTACCGTCTCCGGCAGCCGCAGCGGCGCCGGTGCAGGTACTCGCGCGTCGCGGTCCCGCCCGACGGCGCGGGCCAGTTCCGCTTCGATCACCTGACGGTCGCGCGCGAGCTTGAGCAGCTCATCCACCATCCCGGTCAGCTGGGTCTGCGCCCTGAGCACGTCGGCCTGCGTTCCCTGACCGACTGCATAGCGCGACTCGGAAATCGCCAGGAACTGCTCGAGGACCTGCCTGTTCTTTTCCACCAGCCTGGCGGATTCCACGACAAGTGCCAGTTCGAAATACGTCACCTTGACGTCGCGCGCAACCCGGTTGACAGTTTCCTGGTAAGCATGCGAGAAGGATTCCGCGTCCTTCGCGGCGACCTCCTGGCGCAGGCCGCGTTTTCCCGGAAATGGAAACCTCTGCGACAGGCCGAGCATTTTCATGGTCATGTCTTCGCGCCTGAAGGTCTGCGATGCCAGCGGGGCGTTGATCACACCCGCTTCCAGCATCGGATCGTCCAGCGCTCCCGCGGGCGACACGCGATGCTGCGCCGCCTCGAGTTCATTTCTCGCCGCCTGGATCTCCGGGTTGTCGCGTACAGCCTCCGCCAGGAGCTCCTGCAGTTGTGCATCATGCCTCTCCTCAGGTGCAGCCCACGCTGCCGCGGACATCACTGAGAAAAGAGGCAGCACGATCGCCACGCATCCAAGCTTCATGTCAAACAGCCACGTCATTGCCATCGCTCCTGTGTGTGCGGTGCAGCGTGATTCTTTCTCGATCCTCACCGGGCGCCGTAGCGCTGAAAAACCACGTAGTGGCCATTCGGCTGGAACAACAGCACCTCATAGGAATCCTTGACACCGGTCTCCATGCCCGGCGAACCCTGCCGCATCCCAGGCACCGCAAGGCCGGCAGCGGTCGGGCGTTCCCTGAGCAGACGCTGGATGTCCCTGGCAGGTACATGCCCCTCCACCAGATAACCCCCGACGCGTGCCGTGTGGCAGGATCCGAGCGCCTGCGGCACACCGAAGTTCGCGCGCGATGCCGTGGTGTCGTGTACTTTCACGTCGAATCCGTTGGCGCGAAGATGCTCAATCCACATGCCGCAGCAGCCGCAGGTCGGGCTCTTGTGGACTTCGATCACATCGCCCGAAGCGAGTGCGGGCCGAGCAAGCAGCACGGCCATCGAAAACGCCAGAAACTGTCTCCGATCAAATTGCCTGTCCATCTCGAGTCTCCTGTCCATTCAAAAGGAATCAGTGACGCACCAGTTCGCGCCACACGCGCGGCCGCTGCCGCTTGCAGCACCAGGGAATCATCAGGGCCTTTAGACCGGCCCGAGGGTCGAATGAAAAAGACATGCCACCTCCTGCACGGACGCCGAAAAAAATCGGTCGGCAGGAGCGGCTATTTCAGGTAGGTGCAGTAACGCTGCTGGAGGGAGGCGCTGGAGACCGGGATCGGCCGGAACCGGACATTTCCTGGAGGCCCGGTGTCCGCGCCCGGGATGTCGAAATCCGGAATTGCGGGCGGCGGCGCGGCCTGAAGCTGCTGGTCCCCGGCATTGTGGCGATCAACCAGCGCCGGTGACTGGGCCAGGCAACTGGCGCCGGCAACCGACGCGCAGCCGGTATCGGGAACGGAATTCGTGTCCGAACAGTGACCGCAATCGCCGGCCGGCATCGAACCATGGTGCGACGAGCCAGCGTGCGCAGCGTCCATGGACGCCTGGCAGGGTGCAACCGCAATGCCGAACCAGGCGACCGCCGCAAGCGCAGCGACCAGGCGCGAGGCCCGGAACTGATGACGGCGGATGATGGCCAACAGGCTCATGTAGCTTCCGGCAATAGCAGAGTCCAGCGGCGATGACACTACGCCGGACGCGCCGTGTGGTCAATGATGTGGTGCCGGAATGCCATGCGCATCACGTTCAGGCTCCCGCGGGAGGTGCACGGCCTTGTGCTAAAATTCGGCCGTCAGCAGGGGAACTTTAGACACATGAATGCAGTCAGCATGGCGCCGACAGTCAGCGGTGAAAAGATCCGGATTGCCAATGGCAGGCTGCAGGTTCCGGACCAGCCGATCATTCCGTTCATCGAGGGCGACGGCACCGGCCCCGACATCTGGCGCGCCAGCGTGCGCGTGCTCGATGCCGCGGTCGCGAAGGCCTACGGTGGCCGCCGCCGGATTTCCTGGATGGAGGTCTATGCCGGATAGAAGGCCAATCGGCTGATGAATTCCTGGCTGCCCGACGAGACAGTCGCGGCATGCCGTGAATACCTCGTCTCGCTCAAGGGGCCGCTGACGACCCCGATCGGCGGCGGCATCCGTTCGTTGAATGTCGCCTTGCGCCAGATGCTCGATCTCTATGTCTGCCTGCGCCCGGTGCGCTGGTTCGTGGGCGTCCCCTCCCCGGTACGATCACCGGAGAAGGTGGACATGGTGATCTTCCGCGAGAACACGGAGGACATCTACGCCGGCATCGAGTTCGAGGCAGGCTCCGCCGAGAACGCCAGGTTCCTGGCCCTGTTCAAGGAAAACTTCCCGAAGCAGTATGGCAAGATCCGTTTCCCCGACAGCACGGGCATCGGCATCAAGCCCGCTTCGCGCGAAGGCACCGAGCGCCTGATGCGCTCCGCCATCGAGTACGCGATCGCGAATCGGCGCCGGAGCGTCACGATCGTGCACAAGGGCAATATCATGAAATACACGGAGGGCGCGTTCCGCAACTGGAGTTATGCGCTCGCCGAACGGGAATTCGCGGATCAGACCTACACCTGGGACCAGTGGGAACGTACGCGTGCCGCCAGCGGCGATGCGGCCGCGAACGATGAGCAGAAGAAGGCGCTCGCCTCGGGCAAGGTGCTGATCAAGGATGCGATCGCCGACATCACGCTGCAACAGGTGCTGACGCGGCCGGAGGAATTCGACGTCATTGCGACCATGAACCTGAATGGCGATTACCTGTCGGACGCCCTGGCCGCACAGGTCGGCGGAATCGGCATCGCCCCCGGCGGCAATATCAATTACCTGACGGGCCATGCAGTTTTCGAGGCAACCCACGGGACGGCACCAAAATACGCGAACCTCGACAAGGTCAACCCGAGTTCGGTGATCCTGTCCGGTGAAATGATGCTTCGCTACCTCGGCTGGGTCGAGGCCGCCGATCTCGTCATCAAGGCGATGGACAGGTCGATCAGCCAGAAAGTCGTCACTTATGATTTTGTGCGGCTCATGCAGGGCGCCACCGAGGTCAAGTGCAGCGAGTTCGGCGACGCGCTGATCCGCAAGATGGCCTGAGGCCCCATCCGGCACGCGGCCGTGGCTGAGCCAACCGGAGACGCGGCCGATGCGGCGCATGCGCACGACATCGCTTCCGTAATCGTCGCC
>JAHFSF010000049.1 GCA_023265875.1 Gammaproteobacteria bacterium
GCCGCGACGAACCCGGCCCGCCGTGCGGCACGAAGGTGTACAGCGCGACCACCAGCAATACGAGCCAGTCCACGCGCGCGAGGCTCTGCAGGATGCTCGCGTGCTCATCGCGCTGGACCTCGGCGCGACGCGTGCCAGGAATCGGCTCTCCCGATACGGGTTTGTCCGGTGCCGCGGTCATCCGCGCTCCCCTGCCGGTCGCTGCAGACCCGACTCGATCCGCTGCCGCGTGCCGGGGCCCTCGAGCTGTGCAACGAGCTCGAGCGCGAAGTCGAGCGCCGTGCCCGGCCCGCGCGAGGTGATGATACCGCGATCCACGACCACCGGATCCTCGACGACCGTCAGCTGCGCCGCTCCGTCCAGGAACCCCGGATAGCAGGTCGCGCGATGTCCCTCCAGCACGCCGGCGGCTGCGAGCACCATGGGCGCGGCGCAGATCGCCGCGACCGGCCGGCCATTGTCATGCAGTCGCCTGATGATCCGGGCGACGCGCGCATCGGCTTTCAGCTGCGCTGCGCCCGGCATCCCGCCGGGCAGCGCGAGCAGGTCGAAATCCAGTTCCGCCACCGCATCGAGCCCGGTATCCGCCGTCAACGGAATGCCGTGCGAACCGGTGACGGGATTGCCGGCAAGCGCCGCCGTGACGACTTCGATGCCGGCGCGCCGCAGCACGTCGATGATCGTCACGGCCTCGAGTTCTTCGAAGCCTTCCGCCAGCGGTACCAGGACCCGTTTCACGGTCGCCTAGCGGCGCACTGGCGCAGCGCCCGACGCGACCAGTGCCGGCCGGTCCGATTTGAGCCAGGCGATGGCGGCCAGCACATCCGCATCGCGCCCGGGAACGCCGGTGGCATCACCCGCGGCGACCTCGACCGCGGGCAGTTCGACATCGGGCTGGATGCCGCGTCCCTGGATCGAGACCCCAGAGGGCGTGAAATAGCGCGAAGTCGTCAGTTTCAGCGCCTGGCCGTGGGCCAGCGGCAATACCGTCTGCACCGAACCCTTGCCGAAGGTCTTGTGCCCGAGCAGCGCAGCCCGGCCATTGTCGTGCAGCGCACCCGCAACGATCTCGGCAGCCGACGCCGAGCCCTCGTTGACCAGCACGGCGATCGGCGCGCCGCGGGTCAGGTCGCCGGTCCCGGCTTCCATGCGGAAGCGCGACTCGGCCGAGCGGCCTTCGGCGGAGACGATCAGCCCATGATCGAGGAAGGCATCGGAAACTTCGACCGCGGCGTCGAGCACGCCGCCCGGGTTGTTGCGCAGGTCGAGCACCAGGCCGCGCAGCCGCCCACCCGCCTGCGCCTGCAGCGCCCGCAGGGCCCGGCCGGTATCGGGCCCGGTCGTGTCGCTGAACTGGGAGATGCGCAGATACCCGTAGCCCGGTTCGAGCATCGCGTGGCGCACCGAATGCACCGAGACCACCGCACGCTCGATCGCGAATTCAAGTGGTACCGGTGCCGGACGACGGCCGATGCTCAAGTGCACGACGGTGCCGGGTGCGCCGCGGATCAACTCGACCGAATCGGCAAGCACTTCGCTTGCGATCGCGTGCCCGTCGATCGCGAGGATCCGGTCGCCCGGATGGATGCCGGCGCGTGCGGCCGGAGAACCGTCGATCGGCGAGATGACGATGACCGCTCCCGAATCCAGCGTCACTTCGATGCCGATGCCCGAGTAATTGCCTTCGGTGGCAATCCTGAGGTCCTCGAACTCGTCCACGTCCATGAATTCGGAATGCGGGTCGAGATCGCTCACCATCCCGCGGACGGCGCTCGCCATCAGCTCATGGTCGTCCTTGTCATCAACATAGTCAGCACGGATGCGGCCGAGCACCTCGGCGAGAAGTTCGGCATCCCCGGCAGGCAGCCTGGCGGAATGGCGGTCGCGGTTCGTGAACCACAGCGTCGCGGACGCCAGCATGACGCCAAGCAGGCAGCCCAGCAGGGCCGCCAGGATCGTGACCCGTCTAGTCATGGGCCGCATGGTACCCGCGATCAGGCTTCCTTGGCTGCCATCGCCTCGTAAAGCGCCAGGTCTTCCAGCACCTCGTTGAGCGGGATTGGCTTGCCGATCGCAAAACCCTGCCCGTAATCCACGCCAAGTCCCGCCATGCGCGTGCGCAGCTCGTCGGTCTCGACATACTCGGCCACGGTTTCCATGCCCATCGTGTGGGCGAGCTGGGCAATTGCCCGCACCATCGATTCCGTGCGCTGGCTGGCCCCCACTGCACGCACGAAGCTGCCGTCGATCTTCAACACCGAGACCGGCAGCGCATTCAGGTACGCGAGCGAACTGAGGCCGGTACCGAAATCATCGAGCGCGAAGCTGCAGCCCAGCATCCGCAGCCGCTGCATCAGCCGGTCGGCGCGCGTGAGGTTCGACACCGCTGCCGATTCAGTCAGTTCGAAGCACAGCAGTTCCGGCGGCACCGTGGATGCGCGGATGCTGCCCTCGAGGAACTCGACGAAATCCTCCGACGCCACCGACGGCCCGGACACGTTGATCGAGAAGCCCAAGCCACGACCGCGCAGCGTATTCACATTCGAGCGGAGTGCGGCAAGGGAATTCTTGATCACCCAGCGGTCGATGGCCGGCATCAGCTGATAGCGTTCGGCCGCCGACAGGAATTTCTCCGGCGGCAGTACCTCATCGTCATCGGCAAGCATGCGCAACAGCAACTCGAAGCGCGGCTCCGTCCGCTCCGCCCCGAGCGGCAGCATCGGCTGTGCGTAGAGGATGAACCGGTCCTCTTCAAGGGCCTTGTGCAGGCTTTGCACGATCATCACGTCGGCATGCCGGCGCATGATGCTCCTGTCCGCGTCCTGGAAAATCTCGACGCGATCCCGGCCGCGGTCCTTGCCGGCCTTGCAGGCGATCTCGGCGTTCGCAAGCCCATGCGCGAGCGCGCTCTCGCCCTCGGGCAGCTCGGCGACGCCGACGCTGACCGACACCTGTACGGTGTCGTCGCCGCGCGGATAGCTCAGCTCCACGCACTGGCGGCGGACCATCTCGCCGATCTGCTGCGCGAAATCCAGCGTGCAATCCGGCAGGAACACGGCGAAACGGTCGCCCGCGATGCGCGCCGCGAGCGCGCCGGGCCGCGGCTTCCGGCGCAGGACTTCCGCGACCTTGCCGATCACCTCGTCGCCCACGTGCATGCCGAAGTTGTCATTCACGACGTGCATGCGGTCCACGTCGAGGTAAAGCACGCAGTCCTGGCCGCTGTCGCGACGCGATGCCAGCACCGCACGGACCTGGGCCTCGAATGCCGGCCGGGTCAAGAGCGCAGTCAGCGCGTCGAAGTTGTTCTGCAGTGTCGTCGCGGTCTTGCGTGACAGCAATTCGATCAGCCGCTCGGTGCGCGGCTCGAAGTCCGGGCCGCCTTCGTCACGGAACAGCGCCAGGAAGCCCACGACGCGGCCGGAAGGGTGCCGCACCGGCGCGGACAGGATCTTGAACGGCGGCAATTCGATCGGCCGTGTCCTGACCTTGTTGATCACCAGGTTACGGCGCTGCAACTGCGCCCAGTTCAGCAGGTGGCGGTGAATCTTGCTCAGGATTTCGACCTGCGGCTTGTGCCCGGCCGGCCCCTTGCAGATCGCAACATTGCGTTCCGGCACGACCAGCGCGCCCAGCGTGCAGCCGAGGTGATCCACGCAGGCCTGCACCAGTGCGCCCAGTTCATCGCCCTGCAACGGGCCGTCCGGGTCATCCGGCGCCATGCGCAGCAGGAGCTCGATGTCGTCGTCGCGCGAACGCAGATCGAGGGTCAGCGCCCCGACGCTCGAGCGGGTTTCCAGTTCGCGCTGCAGGCACTCGAGCGCGGGCTGCACCAGGTGCTGCACGAATGAATAGGGCTTGCTTTCGCCGTCGCGAGTCAACAGCGCCGCGATCGCGATGATCTCCCCCGCATTGTTGCGCAGGCGGAAAACATAGGCCGGCGCGCCGTGATGGTCCTGGCTGAAGCCGTCGATGCGCGCGGTCGTCGCCGGGGGTGCCTTTGCGAGCGCCACCTGCACCAGCGGCAGCGGGTCCGGTCCGTCATAGCCGTCGGTGAGCCACAGCGGCACGCCCTGGGCGTCATAGAAGCCGATCCCCTGGGCGCGGGGCATCAGCATCCGCAGCAAGTGCCCGTACGGATCCAGGTTCGGCTTGGCGCTCGCCAGGTGCAACGGCAGTTCCAGCGGGTTCAGTGCCACGGGCTCAAGTCCCCTGTCCGGCCATGGGGCTGGCCGTGCGCCATTTTCCCGGATGTCAGGACCGGGCGTCTTTGACGTAATCCGCAATTTCCGGGCCTACGGGGCCGGCCGCCTGAACCAGGGCACCGGATCCACCGGCGCCGCTCCCCGGCGAATTTCAAGGTATAGCCCCGGTTTGCTGCGTCCGCCGCTGTCCCCGACCGTGGCGATGACCTCGCCCCCCTCCACACGGTCCCCGGCCGACTTGTAGAGCTGCTCATTATGGGCGTACAGGCTCATATAGCCACCGTGATCGATGATCATCAGCAGGCCCAGGCCGGGCAGCCAGTCCGAGTACGCCACCCGCCCCTCGTACAGGGCACGCACTTCGCTGCCGCGCCCCGCCTCGATCAGCACGCCGTTCCATTTCAGGCCGCCGCCGCGCGACTGGCCATAACGGGCGACGATGCGTCCCGCGACCGGCCACGCCAGCCGCCCGCGGACCTTGTCAAAAGCCTGACCGCCGCCCGGCGGCAGGTCGCGCAGCGCGCGCCGCAGGTCGGCCACCAGTTTTTCAAGCGCTGCCGCCTCGCGCTTCAATTTAGCCATCGTGTCGCTGTTGCTGCGGATCTGCGCATTCATGGCGCGCAGCGCGCGACCGCGCTCCGCCCGCGCGGTATCCACGGCCGACAGTTCGCGGCGGCTGTCCGCTTCGAGCACGGCCAGCCGGTCGCGTTCCAGCGCTTCCTGCGCCGCGGCCTGCTCGATGGCAGCCACCGCGGCTTCAATCTCGGCGATCTTTCCGGCACGGGCCCGGCCGAGGTAGGAGTAATACACCAGCATGCGCCCGAAGGCCGCAGGGTCTTCCTGGCTCAACAGCAGCTTGATCTGTTCCTCGCGTCCACTCATGTAGGCAGCGCGCAGTTGCCGGGCGAGTGCCGCACGCTGGTCCCGCAGGATGCCTTCGTTGCGCTCACGTTCGGCGGTCAGTTGCGTGAGCCGTTCGTCGCTCGCGACCAGTTGTTCGCGAACTCCCGAGAGCCGGCCGCGCGCTTCGCGGACCTTTTCTTCGGCGTCACGCAGCTGGGCCGAGAGCGTGTCGCGGCGATCGGTGTCCCGCCGCACCGAGCGCTGCAACTCCTCGATCCGCTCACGCACCTGCCCGAGCTGCTGCTCGGGGTCGCGGTCAGCCGCCAGGGCTTGTGCCCCGGTTGGCATGGACAGGACCAGGATCAACGCAAGTCTTTGTTTTATCAGACTATAACCTCTGGTTGCGACGACCCGGAGCCGCCCGTTACTGCGCTGATATAATGCGCGGCCGTTTTCAGCCCCGGGTCGCGCGGCCGACCCGCGCCCCGCGTCATGGACCGACTGATCAATTATTTCACCAATCATCCGCTGCTGGCCGGTGGCCTGGTGCTGATGCTGCTCGTCGTCATCGCCTCCGAGGCGCGCAGGCGCGGTCAGGGCGCGACTTCTGTTGCCCCGAACGAGGCGATCCGGATGATGAACGATGGTGCCGTGCTGGTGGACGTCCGCGCGCCCAATCTGTTCAAGGATGGCCATATTGCAGGCGCGCGCAACGTGCCCGGCGACCAGATTGCCGACGGCGCCAAGTCGCTCGAGAAGCTGTCCGGAAAGACCTTGATCATGTGCGGCGACGATGGCTCGACGGCCGGCGCTGCCGTGCGCACGCTGGAGCGTGCCGGGTTCAAGAGCGTGTTCAGCCTGCGTGGCGGGCTTGCGGCCTGGCGGCAGGAGAACCTGCCGGTCGTCAGGGACTGAGCGATGACGGCGCCCGCGGTCACCGTCTATACGGGAAGTTTCTGCGGCTATTGCCTGCGCGTGCTCGCCCTGTTGCAGCGCCGCGGCATCGAGTTCACGGAAATCAACGTCGAGGATCACCCGGGGTTGCGCAATGAGCTGGTCGCGCGGAGCGGCAGGCAGAGCCTGCCGCAGGTCTACCTGGGTGACCGTTATCTTGGTGGTGCTGCGGAGCTCACGGCGCTGGAACAGAATGGCGAACTTGACCGCCTGCTAGCGGAAGGCGCAGGAAGCGCGTATCAATTGCAAAGTGAGGAATGACAATGGCTGACGAAAACACCACGCTCGCGGGCGGCGGCGACTCCGCGGCAAATGGTCAGGGTCCAGCGGTTGCGCTGCAGACGGTCTACATCAAGGACCTGTCGTTCGAGTCCCCGAAAGGGCCGTTCCTGCCGGCGCAGGCGCAGGATCCGAAGATCTCGCTGAACCTGAGCACCGCCTCGAATACGGTAGGCCAGGACGCGCACGAGGTCGTGCTGACCGTGACGCTCGAGGCCAACAACGGCGAGGTCGCCGTCTACATCGCCGAAGTCAAGCAGGCGGGCGTATTCGTCGTGCGCGGCTTCGGTCCCGAGGAGACCCGGCGAATCCTGGGCTCGTTCGCACCGAACATCCTGTTCCCCTACATTCGCCAGACAGTATCGGATGTCATATCGAAGGGCGGCTTCCCGCCATTCCTGCTGCCGCACGTCAATTTCGATGCGCTGTTCGAACGCTCGCTGCAGGAACAGGCTGCGCGCCAGGCGCGCCAGCAGGGCCCGGCACCCGAACAGACGAACTGATTGCCGCATGCGGCCGATCACCGTGCTCGGTGCCGGTTCCTGGGGCACGGCGCTTGCGATCCAGTTTGCGCGCGGCGGCGGGTCCACCGTACTGTGGGGCCGCGCTGAAGACAATCCGGCGGAACTCGCGCGCGCGCGGCGCAATGAGCATTACCTTCCCGGCGTCGACTTCCCGCCGGCGCTCGCCATCGAGCCCGACCTCGCCGGCGCCGTCGGCAGCAGCGATGATCTCGTGCTGGCCGTGCCGTCGGGCGCATTGCGCGCGGTGCTGCAGCAAATCAGGCCACTGCTGCACGCGCAATCCCGGGTGGCATGGGCCAGCAAGGGCTTCGAGCTTGCGACCGGCAGGCTGCCACACCAGGTCGCCCGCGAAGTGCTCGGCCCGGGCGTGCCGATTGCCGTGCTCTCCGGCCCGACCTTTGCCCGTGAAGTGGGCGAAAATCTGCCGACCGCCATCGCGGTCGCCTCACCGGACGCCGCTTTCGCGCTCGAGCTTGCGGAGCGGCTTTCCGGCGGCAATTTCCGCGCTTACACGCAGTCCGACATCATGGGCGTCGAAATCGGCGGCGCGGTCAAGAATGTCATCGCGATCGCGACCGGCGCATCCGATGGCATGGGTTATGGTTCCAATACCCGCGTGTTCCTGATCACGCGCGGGCTCGCGGAAATGGTCCGGCTCGGCGTTGCCCTCGGCGCGCAGCCGGAAACGCTGATGGGCCTCGCCGGACTCGGCGACCTCGTCCTGACCTGCACCGACGACCAGTCGCGCAACCGGCGCTTCGGTCGCGCAGTCGCCGCGGGCAAGTCGGTTGAGCAGGCCATTGCTGAGATCGGACAGGTCGTCGAGGGTTATCACGCGGCCAAGGCCGTGCGGCTGGTAGCCATGCGGCTCGGCGTCGACATGCCGATCTGCGAGCACGTCTATCGCGTGCTGTACGAGGGCATGCGGATACCGGACGTCGTCGAGTCGATGCTCCGTCGCGAAGTCTCCGCCGAGAACTGACCCGCTTCATCTGTGGGGCAATTTCGTCGGCACCCGCGGCATCCGCTCGCATGTGCGGCAGACGCGCCGCTAGTCACCGCCGGGAAAGCCGAGCTGGCGCCAGGCTTCGTAGAGGACGACGGCCGCGGCATTCGAGAGATTCAAGCTGCGGTTCCCGGGAATCATCGGCAGCCGGATGATGCGGTCCGGCGGGAACTGCGCGAGGACATCGCGCGGGAGACCGCTCGTCTCGCGCCCGAACAGGAAGGCGTCGCCTGCTACGAAGCTCAGGTCCGCGTAACGCACGCCGCCCTGCGTCTCGACCGGAAATACACGCGCCCCATCGAGCGCCTGCAGGCAGCGGTCCAGGTCCGGGTGCCGGCGCACCTGCGCCAGCTCGCGGTAATCGAGCCCCGCGCGGCGCAATTGCGCATCGTCGAGTGAAAACCCAAGCGGCTCCACGAGATGCAGCGTGGCGCCCGTGTTGGCGCACAGGCGGATGATGTTGCCGGTATTCGGCGGAATTTCCGGCTCGAACAGAACCACGTGGAACATAAAGGGGACGCTACCCTTTTCTCCGAAAGGAAAAGGGTAGCGTCCCCTTTATACTCCCGCCATGGCTGCGGTTCCCTCCCTCCCAGATCCTTCGCTCGCGCTCGATTTCTGCGGGCTCTCCTTCGCTTCCCCGATCGTCCTGCTGTCGGGCTGCGTCGGCTTCGGCGAGGAATACACCCGCGTGGAGGGATTCTCGAATCGCGACGCCGGGGCGATCGTGCTGAAGGGAACGACAGCGAAGCCGCGGCTCGGTAACCCGCCGCACCGCGTTTACGAGACACCGGATGGCATGATCAATGCGATCGGCCTGCAGAATCCCGGTGTCGATCATGTCATCCGCAGGATCCTGCCCACGCTCGACTTCGACGAAACCCGGTTCATCGCCAATGTCTGCGGCTCGACCATCGACGAGTACGTCGAGGTCACGCGCCGCTTCGACGATTCGCCGATCGACGCCATGGAGATCAACATCTCCTGCCCAAACGTCAAGGAAGGTGGCGTGCAGTTCGGCAACTACCCGGAAATGAGCGCAAGGGTCGTCGCCGCCTGCCGCAAGGCGACGAAGAAGCCGCTGATCACGAAACTGTCGCCGAACCAGACCGACATCCGCGAAAACGCGCGCCAGTGCATCGAGGCGGGCAGCGATGCGCTGGCCGTCATCAACACGATCGCCGGCATGGCCGTGGATGTCGCGACCCGTCGTCCCGTCATCGGCAACCTCCAGGGTGGCGTGTCGGGGCCGGCAATCAAGCCGATCGCGCTGCTGATGGTTCGCAAGGTCTACGAGGTCGCGGGACCGCAGCGCGTGCCGATCATCGGCCAGGGCGGCATTGTCAGTGCCAGCGACGCGCTCGAATTCCTGATCGCGGGTGCAACCGCGGTCGGCGTCGGCACCGGCCTTTTCTACGATCCGTTGCTGTGCCCGAAGATCAACACCGGGATCACCAGCTATCTCCACGCCGCCGGCTTCGCATCGGTCTCGAAACTGACCGGCTCGCTGATCGCAGGCGCCGCCGGCGATTGCGACTGATCCGGCTCGACAGCCACGGCGTGATCCCGGTCTCAGTTCGCACGATATCGCAGTCAGGCCTGCGATCGCCTTCACATATCGCGGCGGCTGCAATTGTCGGGGCGGCCCGCAACCCGCAGATTATGGCAACCCCGTTTTGTCACCCCGGGGCCGGAACCAGTCGGTCATGCAAAGAAAAGCCTGGCGTCGTACGGGGTCGATCGCGCGACGCGTGTGGCGGCTCGTTGGCGTCGCGGCATTGGTCGCCGCGTCCGGTGGTATGGCTGTCGCCAGTTACCACGTCTACGTCTCCGAGCGCAGCGCCCTGTTGGCGCGCACGATTGCCATTGCATCCGATCATGCGAGCCAAGCGGCGGAAGCGGTGTCCATCGGTGATGCTGCTTTTGGCCGCTTGATCTCCGAACGCGTCGTCCGTGCAACCCGGGCCATCAAGGTGACGCTGCAGGACAGCGACGGCAAAGCTCTCGTCAGCCGGGACGTGCCATTCAATGCCATGACGGACCCGAGTGTCAGCTGGCCGGCTGCCGACTACATGGGGCGGCTCTGGCAGGAAACATTCGGCGGCTACCAGGCCAGCGTCCCATTGAGGTACCGCAAGTATGAAGTCGGCCAGATGATCGTCGAGGTGCCATCGAACTCACTCGGCGCATCGCTGCTGATTCTCGCCGCGCAGCAGCTCGCGGCCGTCCTGGTCATCATGGTGATGGCGCTGGCGGTGACACAACGCGGCCGCCGGTTCATCACGGACCCGATCGAAAACCTGCTGGCCGCCATGGACCTGCTCACCAGCAAGGGCAACTACTCGCAGCAGCTGGAACCGCACGGCCCGGATGAAATCGGCAGCTTGATCATCAGTTTCAACGGCATGGTCAACGAGCTGCGGATCCGCGACCAGCGCCTCACCGAGCATCGCCGGCAATTGCAGGAACAGGTCATCCAGCGCACCCGCAGCCTGCAGGACGCCACCCAGGTCGCGGAAAAATCCAGCCACGCCAAGGGCGACTTCCTGGCCAGGATGAGCCACGAGATCCGCACGCCGATGAATGGCCTGGTGGGCATGGCAGAGCTGCTGGCCAACACATCGCTCGACCACCACCAGCATCGCATGCTGCGGACGATGCGCAGCTCGGCCGACGCACTGCTGGAAATCATCAATGACGTCCTCGATTTCTCCAAGATCGAGGCCGGACACCTCCAGGTCCTCAGTGAGGATTTCCCGGTCCGTGGTCTGTTCGAGGAGGTCTGCGAATTGCTCGCCTCGCGTGCCGGCGCCAAGAACCTCGAGCTGGTAGTCGATGTGAGCGCTGGCCTGCCATCGCATGCCAATGGCGACCCGCTGCGCATCCGCCAGGTCCTGATCAACCTGATCGGCAACGCAATCAAGTACACGGAGCATGGTCAGGTGGTCGTGCATGCAGCCATGGATGGCCGCGACGAAAACCAGTTTACGCTCCGGGTGGAAGTCGCCGACACCGGCGCCGGGATTCCGGAAGACCAGATCGAGCGGGTATTCGAGGAATTCACGCAGCTCGACACCTTCGAGTCGCGCAAGCACGGCGGCACCGGACTGGGCCTGGCAATCACGCGCCAGCTCGTCACGCTGATGGGTGGTTCAGTCGGGGCGCAGAGCCAGGTCGGCAAAGGCTCGACCTTCTGGGTCAAGCTGCCGCTCGCCAATGCCCGCGAGGCCTCGAAGCCGGACCAGTGGTCACTGGTCGGCGTGCGGGCCCTCGTCGTCGTCGAGAACGAGGCCGCATGCAAGGCGATCCAGAAGCTGCTGGAGTCTGCCGGTGCCTGGTCGGCGGGCGTCGCAACCGCGCATCGCGCCTTTGAAAAGCTGGCCCTGGAACAGAGCTTCGGCCTGGTGATCTTCGACCAGCAGCTGCCCGACCTCTCGGGTCGGGAATTCCTGGAACGCCTGCGCGGCACTTCCGCGCTTGCGACCGTTCCGGTGGTCATGCTGACACCGCTCACGACGCCGCTGACAGACACCTTGCCGGCCTCGACCTGTGAACCGGATGCGCGGCTCGCGAAACCAGTCCAGTTGCCGAGGCTGCAGGAGTCGGTGGATCGCGCTCTCGGGCGCATTTCGCCGGACAGCAAGTCGAAGGAAGACTCCTCTTCATCGTTGCACCGGTCGCTCGGCCTCAAGGTGCTGCTCGTCGAGGACAGCCCGGTCAACACCGAGGTCGCGGTCGGCATGCTCGAGGCGCTGCGCTGCAGCGTGACGGCTGTCGATAACGGCGAGCTGGGCGTCGAGAATGCCCTCGGTACCTCCTTTGACGTCGTCTTGATGGACTGCCAGATGCCGCTGATGGATGGCTACGAGGCGACCCGGCGGATCCGCAGCGGTGAAGCCCACCACGGCCGCCCGAATGTCCCGATCATCGCGATCACCGCCAATGCGCTGCAGGGCGATCGCGAGCGCTGTCTCGCCGCCGGCATGACCGATTTCATCAGCAAGCCGTTCACGCTGAAACGCCTGTCCAGCGTCATTCGGGCAGTCGCCGGCACGGCCGCCGTCCGCTCCGCCATAGAAGTCGAAACTGCCGTGCAGACCGGTGATACGACCCGGCTGCCCATCATCGAATTCGGCCAGATCGAGGAGCTGCGCGCCCTTGGCCGGCCGCAACTCGTACGCAAGACGCTGCTGATGTTCCTGCAGCAGTCCGACAACCTGCTGAAGGAACTGGACGGCGCATTCGAATCGGGACAGCTCGACGTCGTCGAGCGCATCGCGCACACGCTGCGCTCCTCATCGCTGAACGTCGGCGGCCGCCGCCTGGCCGTCGCGGCCGCTGCCTGCGAAGCCATGGCCAAGGATCGCAATGCCTCCGGCGCCAGGACCACGTCCGTCAAGTTGCGCCCGGAATTCACGATGCTGAGTTGCGCCCTGACCGAGCTGCTCGACGCAGAACAGAAAGGGCAGGTCGCATGAATGCGCTGCCCGACACGGTGTTGTTGGCCGACGATGATGGTGTTTCAAGGCTGATGATCGCCGCCGCTCTCGAGGGCGGCGGTTTTGCAGTCGTCGAGGTCGAGGACGGGGCGGCCGCCGTCGAGGCCTTTGATGTGCACCGCCCAGCCGTCGTGATCCTCGATGTCGTGATGCCGCGGATGGACGGCTACGCGGCCTGCGAAATGATCCGCAAGCACCCGCTCGGCCGCGAGGTGCCGATCCTGATGCTGACCAGCCGCGACGACGTGGCGGCCGTGGACCGCGCATACGAGGCGGGAGCCACGGACTTCGCATCCAAGGGCATCAGCCACCGGCTGCTGACCAAGCGCCTGCGATTCCTGCTGCGCGCCGATGCCCTGCGCGCCGAGCTCGCTGTCAGTCGCCGGCGCATGGTCCAGGTCAAGCAGCTCGCCCGTGTCGGCCACTGGGAGCTGGACTCCGCCGGCTGCACCGTCGATGCATCCGACATGGTGCACGGCATACTCGGCCTGACCGGCCAGCACCTCGCCCATGTGGACCAGTTGCTGGCCGCGCTCGAATCCGCCGCACATGCCGCGCTCGCGGCAGCGATCGACGAATGGCGGGCGCTGGCCAGGCCGTTCCGCCTCGACCTCAGGCTCAAGAACGGCACCCACCTGAGCGTTTCCGGCGCTCCCTGCCAGAGCGCTGACATGAGCGAGGATACGGGGCTGATGCTGGCGATCCAGGACACGACCGCACTGCACGCGGCCCGGCAGCAGGCACGCCGGCTCGTTTCCGAGGACGCGATTACCGGACTGCCAAACCGCGCCGGCATCGTCGAAGAACTGACGACGATGCTCGGTAGCGCGTCGCACGATGCCGGCATCGTCATCGTGGCCCTGCAGATTTCCGGATACAGCCGGATGCTCGCCACCTACGACAGCTCAGTGGTCGACATCGTCCTGCATCGCGTTGCCGAGCGCCTCAGCGCCACTGCAGCACTGCTGACCCAGCCGGCCCTGGACGCGGCGGCGCTCGCCACGACCGTCCGCTTCGGTCACCTTGGCGACGGCCAGTTCGTCGCCCTGGTGCGCGGCTGCCAGAATGCGGAAGCGGTTGCGTCGAATCTGATCGAACAGCTGCAGCGCCCGATCGAGGGTCCGGACTGGCTGATCAGCCCGGAATCCCACGCCGGCGTCGTGCATTGGCCGCGGAACGGAGAGG
>JAHFSF010000191.1 GCA_023265875.1 Gammaproteobacteria bacterium
CGGACGGCCATCTGGTAGAAGGCGGAGGCAGAGCGGGCATCGCCCGCGGCCGCATAGCAATCGGCCCGCAGAATCAGCCCGAGGATGTTGCGTGGCTCGGCCGCCAGCAGTCGATCGAGTGCGGCGGCCTGGCCGGCATCATCCGCCAGCGCCTTGCAGGCCCGCGCAAGGCCGAGCATCGCGGCGGCATCGGCGCGGCCGTCTGCCAGGGCGCGCGAATAGAATTCGCGTGCCTTCAGTGCGTCCCCCTTCTGCAGGGCCTCTGAGCCCGCGCTCGCATAATCGACGACATTGTTCATGAAGAAGCCAGCGATCGGCTGGAGCAATCCTGACCGGCGGGCATTATGACGGCAGCGGTCCCGAGGGGCAAAAGCCTTGCGGTTCCGCGGTACCGGGCCTTAGTCTTGTCCCGGCATGAGCGACGTGGTTGCGCAACTCAACAAGGCCGCCATGCGGGCGATGGCGGCAGGCGACATGGGCACCGCCCAGTCGGCTCTGCTGGAAGCGCTGCGCCATGACCAGGCGAATGTCGGGCTGTGGCTCAATCTCGCGATCGTCCGGCGGCAACTGCAGGACATCGATGGCGCGTTCGATGCGTTGCGCGAGACGCTGCTGCTCGACAGCCGGAACTTTCCGGCACTGCTGATGCAGGCTGCCCTGCTGGACCGGCTCGGCAAGAAGGTGCAGGCGGCTACGGCCTATGGCATCGCGCTGGCGCAGGCACCGGCCGACCGGTACCTCGACGCGCCGACACGCCAGGCCGTCGAACGCGCCCGGGCCGTGCACGGCAGGCATGTCGAGGAACTCGGCCGCTTCATCCGCGACCGGGCCGCACCGAGCAGCGACGGCTGCACGGCGGTGGAACGCCGGCGCGTCGAGGCCTTCATCGACACCACGCTGCGCACGCGCAAGCGCTACCAGCAGGAACCGGTCGAGTACTACTACCCGGGCCTGCCGCCCATCGAATTCTACGAGCGTGATGAATTCCCGTGGCTGCCAGGCTTCGAGGCGGCGACCGAAGACGTCCAGCGCGAACTCGCCACGATCCTGGTCGAGGACGAGGCCGGCTTCGCGCCATACATCCAGTACGAGGATCACCTGCCACTCGATCAGTGGCGGGAACTGAACAAGTCGCCGCGCTGGAGCGCATTCCATTTCTACCAGGCCGGCAAGCCGGTTGCGAAGCGCTGCGACCGGGCACCGCGGACGATGGAGGCCGTGCGCAGGCTGCCGCAGGCGAACGTGGACCTGCGCTCGCCCACCGCGATGTTCTCGGTGCTGAAACCACGGACCCGGATCCCGCCGCACCATGGCGTCGCGAACTTCCGCCTGGTCGTGCACCTGCCGCTCGTGATGCCGCCGGGCTGCGGCTTCCGCGTCGGCGGCGAGCAGCGGGCATGGCGTTTGGGCGAGGCATGGGTGTTCGACGACACGATCGAGCATGAGGCCTGGAACGACAGCGACCAGATCCGGATCATCCTGATCTGCGACATCTGGAGCCCGAGGCTTTCCGAAGAAGAGCGCGCGGCGATCCGAGCCGTCATCGCGGCGACCGATGCCTTCAACGGCACGGTGCCGGCGGCTCATATATAGTTGGCCGCAGCCGTGTTTCTCAAGATCAAGAACCTGCTGACGGGCCCGGAGATCGAGCGACTGGTGGCCCTGGGTCGCCAGCTCCACTTCGTGGACGGCAAGGTCTCGAACCCGGCCAATACGAGCAAGCAGAACCTGCAGGTCGATACCACGGATCCCGGCTACGCCGAGACTTCACAGATCGTGGCCAACGCGTTCGCGCGCTCGCGCGAATTCATGAGTTTCGCGATGCCGAAGCGCGTGGCGCCGCCGCTGCTGTGCCGCTACGAGCCGGGCATGAAATACGGCGGACACGCCGATTCTGCGATCATCCAGTTGCCGAAGATCGCCATGCGTTCCGACGTGTCCTGCACGGTGTTCATCAACGACCCTGCGACCTACGAGGGCGGCGAACTGGCGATCGTGGTGGGCAACCAGACGGTCGCATTCAAGGGTGCACCGGGCGAGGCGATCGTCTATCCGTCGACCTACCTGCACGAAGTCGTGCCGGTGCGCTCGGGCCAGCGGCTGGTCTCGATCACCTTCATCGAGAGCCACATTGCCGATCAGCACCAGCGCATCCAGGTCTACGAGCTGAACGAGATCGCCGCGCTCGAAGGCATGCGGATGAACGTGGAAAGCCGCGTACGGCTCGATGTCGTCCGCCAGAACCTGATGCGGATGTGGTCCTCGACCTAGCCGCCGGCCGGCGTCGCCAGCATCCGCTGCACCGGTTCCAGGTGACGCTCGTAATTGCGCCAGCGCCCGGACGACTTCCGGTAGACCGGCTCCCGCACCTGCCGCACGCTTGCGGTCCGGACCCGGTTGCGGGATCGCTGGAAATCCAGGCAGCCCTCGTGCCACTCGAGGTCGAGGAACCGCAGCAGCTGCTCCGTCACCCGCCCCGGATCGACGACGAAGTCGTCATAGTCGACATCAATGATGCTGGGGCCGAACAGCCCCTGCCAGTGCTGCATCAGTTTCCGGTACTGCTGCCAGTGATGCGCGATGTTCCCGAGGTCGCTTGCATAGGCGACCCGGTCGTCGAGCTGCTCGAAGTAAATTGAGAGACAGGTGTCGAGCGGATCTCGCACGGTATTGACGAAGCGGGCGTTCGGGAACAGGGCTTTCAACAGGCCGAGAAACTCGAACGAGTCCGGGCGCTTGTTGGTGATGATGGCGCCGGACGGGAATGCCTTGTCGAGATACTCGAGATAACCGGTTCCAAGACTGTGGTATCCCCCCGGGCCGATGTCGGCCAGGGATCCAGGGAATCGCATGCCCGATTGCGCGAGCTGCCGGTGGAAGTAGTCGATCTCGCCCCCTGCTGCGACGCGCGGGTGCTGGCTGAGCACCTGTTCGATCAGCGTCGAGCCGGAGCGGAACATCCCGGTGATGAACACCAGCGGCCGGCTGGATACCGGCGTGGCGGCAGCCAGCCATTGCGGCGTGAACATCCGCAGGATTTCGGACACGCGGGTTGCTTCCGACGGCCGGTCGTAGGGCCGCAAGCGCGTGGCGCTCTCGCGGTTGCCGGATTGGTAATGAGCGAATGCC
Organism: Gammaproteobacteria bacterium; assembly: GCA_023265875.1. GTDB lineage: Bacteria > Pseudomonadota > Gammaproteobacteria > Steroidobacterales > Steroidobacteraceae > SCUD01. The sequence continues at coordinate 3,130 of JAHFSF010000191.1, forward strand.
TCATCGAACAGGCCGCAGTCGTCACAGGCCTTGCCGAGTGCGAAGTGCAGGCTCTCCCGCGTCAGCGGGTCGATGTGAGAGCGGCGCAGCGCGCGCTGGAGCTTCCGGACAACGGGATCGGCCCGGTCCCTGATCGGCCGCGCGTAGGCAATGCGGATCAGCGCGTCGTAGTAGGTCGGATCCTGGTCGAGGATTCTTTCAAACAGTTCGAGTGCCGCCTGCAGGTCCCCGAATTCCTCCAGCAACAGGGCCAGGTTGAACATCGCCGGTATGTAGGTCGGCCGGATCGCGAGCGCGCGTTCCAGGAAGGAGCGGGCAGCCGTGTCCTGTCGCAGCTCGGTATGGATGACCCCCATGTTGGACAGCACTTCCTCGGGCTGGTCGATGTTCAGGTCGAGGGCCTGCTGGTGCTCGCGCAGCGCCTCTTCGAGCCGTCCGCGACGCCTGAGGAAGCAGGCCAGGTTGAAGTGCGCGACGGCAAGTTCCGGCAGCCTCGCGATCAGTTGCCCGTAACATTCCTCGGCTGCGGGCAGCTTGCCCTGGCCCTCCAGCAGGGCAGCAAGCTGCAGCCAGTGGCCCGGCGCGTAAGGCTCCCGGGATACCAGGCCTCTCAGTACCTGTTCGGCGCTGGCGCTCACGGCGTGGCCGTGGTGGCCATGACCGAGGCCACCGTGTCATCCGCCCGTGCCAGGCGCTCGAGCCAGGCCAGGCCCTTGTCGATTTCCCCGCACTGGTCGCGGCGTGTGTCGTCCAGTAGCGCCTTGCGCGCAGCGGGCGTGAATGGCAGCTCGGGCGCCTTGGAATAGCGTTTCAGCACCGGATTTGCCTCCAGGCCAGCAAGGTAGCGGGCATCGGTCGGCAACCCGAGGAAACCGAGGATTCGCGCCATGCCGTCGCGGAGGCTGGACAGCAACTCCTCGAAGTCCACGGCCAGCACGCGATCCGGGAAGCGACGCCGGGCATCCTGCTGGGACATCGTTTCCGCCAGCCAGCCGAGTGCCGCCAGCTCACCCAGCGACATGGCGTGCAATGGAGCCAGGGGCGCGCGGCAGCGCGCCTGCAGCCGCCGGATGCGGCCGGGGCCATGCCCGCGCAGGTCTTCCGGCGAGTTCTGTCCTGAGAGCAGCGTCGCAAGAT
>JAHFSF010000192.1 GCA_023265875.1 Gammaproteobacteria bacterium
TTGCGCGATGGACTTGCGGTACTCAGGAACGGGCACGGGCCGGATGAGAGAATTGGCCGGCCTCATCCTGTGTACATTGGTGGATTGCCGGCGCAAGAGCTGCCTTTGCATGCCTACGGCCATGCCTGCACGTGCGCAGGTTATCTGCTGGGTGCGGGATTGGATGCCGTTTCGATGCTCGATTCGCTGCCGGATCCGCCGCCCAGCGCGCTGAAACCGATCGACGCGGCGAATGCGATTTTCGTTCATGCAATGGTGGCGGCGGCACGACCAAAAGCCGAATGGACATTGGTCTGGGACCGAGCGCAGCCGCAATTGCGATCATTCCTGTCGGCCCTGGAAGTTCAACTGGGCACCAACGGCTTCGCGCGGAAGACCCGTCAGATCGCGGACTACCTGTTGCGGCGCTCAATCGGAAATGCGCCCGGCGGGGCACGGCCCGGTGCCATGTACGTGGCTGCCGATCGACTCGCAAATCAACTGGCGGGCGCGTCGAAGCTCGCACGACGGGCGGTTTCATCGACATTCCGATCCACGCCCGTCCTCGAGCGTGCCGGGTTGAGCCTCAAGCGCATGCGGGTGGCGCGATCGCCTGCCGCAACCGGGAGCCCGGAAGCACGATTCGAGGCGCTGTTCCGAAAAGAGCCGGATCCCTGGCATTTCGAAAATGAATATGAAGCGACCAAGGCCAGGCAAACCCTGGAGTTATTGCCGGGCGTGAGCAACGGGTATGCGCTCGAGATCGGATGTGCCGAAGGGCACATGACCCGGCTTCTCGCTCCACGGGTGGGTCGTCTGCTTGCGACTGATGTCTCGAAGACCGCGCTTGAACGTGCTGCCCGACGCTGCGAGGGCATTCGCAACATCGAGTTTCGGCACCTGGACTTCCTGACCGCCTCGGCGGGAGGGCCATACGATCTCGTTGTTTGCTCGGAAGTTCTCTATTACTGTCCAAGCCGCGCCGTATTGCGGCAGGTCGCCCGGCGTCTGGTGGCAAGCTTGCGTAGCGGCGGATATCTGCTGATGACCCATGCAAATCAGGTCATCGATGACCCGGAGTGTCCGGGATTCGACTGGGGACAGCCGTTTGGATCCAGGGTAATCGGCGACGTGTTTGGGCGAACGAAGGGCGTGACGATGGTGCGTGAGGCTCACGCACCGCTGTATCGGATTCATCTGTTGCAGCGGAACGGTCAAGGATCCCGATATCCTGAAATCGAGACGCTGGCGATGGCAGATCCTTTGCCCACGGAAATCGCCGTTCAGGCGCGAAGCGGCGCATCCCGGGATTTGCCCATACTCGCGTATCCACGAATCACTTCAGATGAAGGTTCTGGTCAGCCGAATCTGTTCGAGTATCAGATGCGGGAGTTGCATTCGCGGGGCTATCGAACGCAGTCGTTCGAGACGTGGAAACATGCCAGGGACTACGGCACGCCGATTGCGGGTCGGGCGCTGCACATCGTTTTCGACGAACCGAGCAATGCGCTCATTTCGATAGCGCAACCCGTATTGGCAAGGCTCGGATTCACGGCCACGTGCATCCTGACTGTGGATCCGTTGCGTGGCAGGCTGATATTACCGACAGGGAACGGGCAATCCGGTCTTCTCAAGTGGCGGGAGTTGCGAGGACTGCAGGCGGCGGGCATGAAATTTGGTGTCCGCATTCACGACGACATGTGGCGCCATGAACGCTCCATGTTGGATTTGGCGCGCCTCATCACGCAAGCCAGAGCCATCGCATCCGGGGAGGTGGCGGAAGCGATATCGTTGTTGCGGGTCCCGGGAAGCCTGATTTGGAACCGCCGGTTGCAATGGATCGCCGGCAGCTGCGGCTTCGATTTTGCTCTGACCGGGCAGCCGGGAGTCGCGATTCGATCCGATCGATTGCTCGCACTGCCTACGATTACCGGGTTGGAATCGTGCTCGCCCGACGACTTGATTGCTCGCCTGAGCGTGCGTGCAGGAGAAGGCCTTGCGTAGCGTCGCCAGTCGCCTGATGCCGTTTCTCCGGTTTTACCCCTGGAGCCTTCCGTTAATGTGCCTGCTCGGCATTCTCGCGTCGGTGGCCGAGGGCGTGGGTATCGGGTTATTCATCCCGTTTCTCGAAAATCTGGAGCAAGGCACAAATCAGGGCTCGGATGTCTGGTTGGTCAATGCCCTCGGCGCATTGTTCGCCTCCGTTTCACAGGACCGGCGCCTGCTGGTCATTTGCCTCTGCATCTTTCTGAGCATCGTCGTCAAGGCCGTCATGGGCTTCGCCAACAAGTACCTTTTTCACTGGCTGGATGCCCGGATCATCCATCGCCTGCGTTCGATCATGGTGGATCAGCTGCTTCGCGTGGATTACCGGTACCTCGAAAAGGCGCAGACGGGTGCCTTGGTCAATACACTTGGTAACGAAACCTGGCGCAGCAGCGAAGCGCTCGCAGAGTTGGTCAACTTCGTCATCAAGGCCAGCGCCCTTGCCGTTTACGGGCTGCTGCTGGTGCTGATTTCCTGGCGATTCACTCTTCTGGTGCTGATAGTCATGGGCTTTATTTCCACGATATCCCGATGGATTACCGGACGAGCCGAGTCGCTGGGTCAGGAGGCAACGCGGGCGAGCAGGGAAGCGACCATCCGGGAAATTGAAGTGGTGGAAGGGATGAAGGCCATTCGCACCAACAGCCGGGAAGAGCACGAGTGGCAAAGATTCGTTGCAGCGTCGAGTTGGGCTGCTGATGCAGTACGTCGTGTTGCCATCACCCGCGAGTGGGTAACCCCGGTTTACGAAGTGCTTGCTGCCGGCTTCCTGGTATTGATCCTCTACACGAGGCTTGGAAGCGGCGAGCCTCTGGCGGCCTTATTCGTATTCCTGTTTGCACTCTACCGACTGCAGCCGCTCGTCAAGGCGCTGGATGAGTCCCGCGTACACATCGCATCGCTCGGCGGCGCCGTCGACGCGGTCACGCAATTGATCAACGACACGCGAACTGCTGCGGAGCACCCGGGAATAAGACCGTATGCCGGACTCAAGAAGGAGATCCGGTTCCAGCACGTCGGTTTCAACTACAATCGCGATGAACTGCCCGCGCTCGAGGACATTTCTGTTCGGTTGCCGGCTGGCAAGACGATTGCTCTCGTGGGACATTCGGGAGCAGGCAAGTCAACGCTGGTGAATCTCATTGCACGCCTTTATGACGTCGAGTCTGGTGAGCTGACGGTTGACGGTGTCCCTCTGCGAGAGTTACGACTTGCATCCTGGCGGGAACGCATGGCGGTTGTAAGCCAGGAAACGTATCTCTTCAATGCCTCTGTGCGCGACAACATTGCCTATGGTCGCCTCGATGCAAGCCTGGCCGAGATCGCGGAAGCAGCGCGCGACGCAGAGGCAGATGATTTCATCCGCGAGCTGCCACAGGGATACGACACGATTCTCGGCGAGCGCGGAGTGCGTTTATCAGGCGGTCAGCAGCAACGCATTGCGCTGGCTCGAGCCATTATCCGCAAGCCGGATTTGCTCATTCTGGACGAAGCAACGAACGCGCTCGATGGCATTTCCGAGCAGGCCATCCAGAAGGCACTGAACCGGTTCCGGATCGGGCGCACTGTACTCGTCATCGCGCACCGCCTGATGACCGTCATGCACGCGGACCTGATCGTCGTCCTGAAAAAGGGCCGCATCGCCGAGCAGGGCACGTTTCAGGAGCTTGAAGACGCTCACGGAGTCTTTGCGGATCTATATCGTGCGGAGCTCCGCCCATGAGCGGAGCGCTCGTTTCCGTCGTGATTCCGTGTTTCAACCAGGCTCACTTTCTCCACGAAGCCATCGAAAGTGTCCTCGATCAGACCGGCGTCACCACGGAAATAACGGTCGTAGACGATGGATCCACGGATGACACCGCGAATGTGGTCTCCCGATATGCCCGGATTCGGCTGTTACGCCAGCCGAACATGGGCCTGGCCGCAGCGCGCAACAGCGGCCTGAACGCGAGCGAGGGGGACTACCTGGCTTTTCTGGACGCCGACGATCGTTTCATGCCCGATGCTCTTGCCGCCGGCCTGAGGTGCCTCGCACAGCATCCCACATGCGCATTTGCCTGGGGTCGGTACACGATTCGCAATGAACGCGGTGAGGTTTGGGAACCATCAACTGACCCGCATCAGCATGGCGATGCCTACGCCGCTCTCCTGCGTGGTAATCACATCGCGATGCACGCAACTGTGCTTTACAGGCGGGAGTCACTGAAGCTCGTGGGCGGGTTCGAT
>JAHFSF010000050.1 GCA_023265875.1 Gammaproteobacteria bacterium
GTGATACCAGAGGTCCCGGCCGCTGACCCAAGGGACCTGGCCGCCGCTGCGGCGCACGACGACGACATTCCTGACCGGCAATGGCCGCGAGGCGAGTGCCGTGTCCACATTCGACTTCAACGGGACCTTCCTGCCGCCGCGCAAGCCTTCGTCGGCCGTGATCACCAGCGTCGAATCGCAGTCCTGGATGCGACCCGCGAGGGACTCCGGCGAAAAGCCGCCGAATACCACGGAGTGAATGGCGCCGACGCGGGCGCAGGCCAGCATCGCGACGACGGCCTCCGGGATCATCGGCATGTAGATCGTGACGCGGTCGCCCTTGTGCACGCCGATGGCGCGCAGCGCATTGCCGAAGCGGCAGACTTCCGCATGCAATTCCCGGTAAGTGATGGCGCGGGAAATGGCGGGGTCGTCCCCTTCGAACAGGAGTGCCACCCGGTCGCCGCGCGTCGCCAGCTGGCGATCGAGGCAACTGACGGAAACATTCAGCTCGCCGTCTTCGAACCAGCGCACACGGAAGTCGTCCGGGTCGAAGGACACGTTCTTGATCCGCGTCGGGAACCGCATCCAGTCGATGCGTTTCGCGATGCGCGCCCAGAACGCCGCCGGGTCCTGCACCGATTCCCGGTACATCGCCTCGTAGTCCGCTGCCTTGACCCTGGCGTCCCTGGCGAATGCCGCCGGGACGGGATGCTTGTGCACGTTCATGGGAAGTCATTGTAGCGGTCGGCGGAGCGGCGATTCATGGCGGCATTGATGCAGGTCAATGCGGCATTTCCACCGGCAGGTAGCCTAGCGACGGCCATTCCGGAGGAAGCCATGAAAAGTCTTGTGCCGCTGCTGCTGGTTTTCGCCGCGCATGGCGCCGCGGCCGCAGGACTGGACACGCTCGTCGCGGACGGCAAGGCCGGGCTCGACCTGCGCTATCGCTACGAGGACGTGGACCAGACCGGCAAGCCCGCGACCGCAGGAGCCAGCACCCTGCGCCTGCGGCTGAACCTGGCGAGTGGCGTCGTGGGCGGATTCTCGGGCTTCGCAGAATTCGATCATGTGCAGGTCATCGGCTCCGAGAATTACGACAGCACGCGCAACGGCCTGACACGCTATCCGGTGGTCGCGGATCCCGAGGGCACCGACCTGAACCAGGCCTATCTGCAATACGCGGGGCCTGCCGGCACGACCGTGCGGCTGGGCCGCCAGCGCATCCGGCTCGACACTGAGCGGTTCATCGGCTCCGTTGCCTGGCGCCAGAACGAGCAGACCTACGATGCATTGTCGCTGGAAACGAAAGCGCTGCCCGGCGCCACCGTGACCTACGCCTATATCGACAAGGTGCGGCGCGTGTTCGGGCCGGACTCCGGCACGCCGCCGGCGACATTCGACAGCGCGAGCCACCTCCTGAACCTGAAGCTGACGAAGCTGCCGGTTGGCGCGCTGACCGTTTATGGATATTTCCTCGACTTCGATGACGCGCCGCAATTGACGACGGAAACATATGGCGCCCGCTACGACGGCAGCCACGCGTTCGGGGAAAAGCTGAAGCTTGGCTGGGCGCTCGAGTACGCGCGGCAGCGGGATGGTGAGGACAATCCGGCCAGCATCGATGCGGACTACAGCCTCATCGAAATCAGCCTCAAGGGTTCCGCAGCGGGCGTCACCGCCGGGCGCGAAGTGCTGTCCGGCGAGCGCGGCACCTTCACGGCGGCGACCAACCCGGCGTTCCAGACGCCACTCGCGACGCTGCACAAGTGGCAGGGCTGGGCCGACAAGTTCCTGACCACGCCGAGTGCCGGCATCGAGGATACCTACGTCGGGCTCAGCGGGACTCTTGCCGGCTGCAACGGCCAGGCCGTCTGGCATGACTTCCAGGCGAAAGCGACCAGCCTGGACTATGGCACTGAGCTCGACCTGTCGGTGTCGCGAAAGTTCGCCAAGCGCTATGAGGTCCTGGTCAAGTACGCGGACTATTCCGCGGACGGCCTGTTCACGGACACCCGGAAATTCTGGCTGCAGTTCGGCGCCACGTTCTGAGGCGGGGCATTCACGGCCCTGCAGCGCACGTCCCGCGCTCAGATCAGGGCGTACCGTCTTGCCAGCAGCCAGGTCAGTGTCACCCACATCAGCATGGCGAGTGGCAGGCCGGCCCTGACGAAGTCCCGGAAGCGATAGCCGGCCGCGGCCATGACCAGCAGGTTGGTCTGGTACCCCATCGGCGTGGCAAAGCTGAGATTCGCGCCGAACAGCACGGCCAGGACGAATGGCCGCGGATCCACGCCGAGCGACGCCGCCAGCGCAATCGCGACCGGCGTGCCGATGATGGCGGCTGCGTTGTTGGAGACAAAATTGGTCACAATGCCGATCAGCAGCATCAGCGCACCGACCATGACGGCCGGCGGCAGGTAATCGCCGAGCAGTGCCAGCGCGCTGCCGGCGGCGGCGATCTGGCCGGTCACGGTCATCGCCTCGCCGAGCGCGAGGCTCGCGACGATGATCAGGATCACTTTCGAGGACAGCGCGTCGGTTGCGTCCTGCCAGCGCAGGCAGCCGGTCAGCAGCATGGCGGCGACGCCGAGCGCGGAGGCCAGCACCATCGGCAGCAGCCGTGTGGCGGCGAGCGCGATGACGCCGGCCATGATCAAGAGCGCCAGCGGCGCACGCCGCGTGTGCGGCAACTCCATCATTGCGTGGAGAATCAGCAACCCCGGCACGGACCGCAGCGCCTCGACTTTCTCCATGGTGCCCTGCAACAGCACGACGTCGCCCGCGCGCAGCGTCGCGTCGTCCGGATTGATCGGGCTCACGCGTCCGGGCCGGTGGATACCGATGACCGCGAGCCCATGCTGGTCGGCAAACAGGCCGGCGCCGCGGGTGGTGCCTGCGAGTTCCGATTCTGCGGTGACCAGCGCCTGCGCCATCGTCAGCCCGCCAGCGCCCGGCTTTTCGTGGTGCTCGCGACCGTGGATCCGGGCGCCGAGCGCTGCGGCGTGCTCGCGCAGTCTCTCCGGCGTGTCCTGGATCAGGAGCCGGTCGCCGGCCTGCAGCCGCACGGTCGGCAGGCGCGCGATTTCCATGCCGCCGCGCACCAGGCGCAGGGGATGCATGCCGCGGGCGCGCTTCATGACCTCGCGCAGCTCGCGGCCGGCCATGAAGCCGCGTTCGTGGATTTCGAGCGCGGCGTCGAAGGCGAGCGAAACGTGCGGCCGGCTGCCGCTGTCCTTCGGCAGCAGGCGCGGCACGACCAGCCACAGGTAAGGCAGCGCGATCGCTGCCGCGATGGCGACGATCTGGGCGAAGTCGAACAGGCCGATGGCAGGCACTCCGTGCTTTTCCGCGATCCCGACGACCAGCAGGTTCGTGGACGTGCCGATCGTCGTCGTCATTCCTCCGATGATCACCGCATAGTTCATCGGCAACAGCGTGCGGGTCGGGCTGGTGGCGGTGCGGGCGGATATTGAAACCAGCACCGGCATCATCAACACGACCACTGGCGTATCGTTGATGAACGCGCTGACCAGCATGCAGAAGACCAGCAGCAGCAGGAACGCGGGCTGCGGCGCGAAGGACCACAGGCGTGCGAGGCGGCGCACGAAGGGCTCGAGCGCCCCGGTCGTCACGATGCCCTGGCCCAGCACCAGCAGGAAGCAGATGGTCACCAGCGCCGGGTTGCCGAAGCCGGCGAGGAACTGCTCGGGGCCCAGTGGGCGCAGGCCCTGCTGGTAGGGGAACAGCCCGAACAGCAGCATCAGCGCCAGCAGGGCGAGCAGCGCCGTGCTCTGCACCGGCAGCCGCTCGTTGGCGAACAGCCAGAACGTGGCGATCGTGATCCCGAGCACCGCGACCGCGTGCGGGTCGATGAAACCCCAGTCCATGCGTCGCAGTCTACTTCAGGAGAACGTGCGCGGCAGGTAGTGGTCGATCAGCAGCGCGGCGAACAGCAGCGCGAGATAGTTGATTGAGAAGCGGAATGTCCGCATCGGCAGGTCGGCCCGCTCCGAGGTCCGCAGCGCCCACGCGTACCGCAGGAATGCGCCATCGAGCAGAAGCACGGCCGCCAGGTAGAAGAGCCCGGCCATCCCGGTGAGCCAGGGCATCACGGTGACGACGGTCAGCAGGATCGTGTAGTACCAGATGTAGAGCTTCGTGTACTCGACACCGTGCGTGACGGGCAGCATCGGTATGCCGACACGAGCGTATTCGTCGCGCCGCGCGATCGCGAGCGCCCAGAAATGCGGCGGCGTCCACGCGAAGATGATCAGGAACAGCAGCAGCGCATCGGCGTGCACGGCGCCCGTGACCGCGGTCCAGCCGAGCACGGGCGGCGCCGCACCGGCTGCCCCGCCGATGACGATGTTCTGCGGCGTGGCGCGCTTCAGCCACACCGTGTAGACGACCGCGTAGCCGATCAGCGAGAAGAAAGTCAGGATCGCCGTCAGCGCGTTCACCAGGAGCGCAAGGATCAGCATCGAACCTGCGCCGAGCACGAAGGCGAATGACAGCGCGTAGGCTTCGGACACCGTGCCGCGCGGCAGCGGGCGTGCGCGCGTGCGCGCCATCTCCGCGTCAATGCGCGCATCGAGCACGTGGTTGATGGCCGCGGCCGAAGACGCAGCGAGGGCGATGCCGAGCGTGCCCCAGATCAGTGCGCCCGCGGGCGGAACGCCGGGTACGGCGAGGAACATGCCGACCACTGCCGTGAACACGATCAGCGAGACGACCTTGGGTTTGGTCAGCTCGAAATAGTCGCGGGCCCTGGCCCACCGGGCGGGGGCGATGCTGCCGGCGCTGTGGTTATCGGCGGTCATCGGGGTGCGGCGATGCTAGCACGGCCCGGCTGCAGTACCCCTGATCCACTGACTAGGACCGCAGGCGAATGGCGCCGCTATCCGGCCGCGGGCTCAGGTAACGCAGCAGCGTGACCATCGCGAGCACGAGCGCCGCGGCGCCGGCGTTGTGCAGCGTGCCGAGTGACAGCGGCCAGCCCTGCCAGATCAGGTTCATGCCGATGGTGAGTTGCAGGGCGAGCGCAATCAGGACTGCCGTCGCCGCACCTCGTGTCAGCACCGTCTGGCCGCGCCGCCAGGCGCCGATCACGAGCAGGAGCAGCACCAGCGCCGTCAGGTAAGCGCCGAGACGGTGCGTGTAATGAATCGCGACGCGCGCCGGCGCGTCGAGCACGCCGCCCTCGTAGTCGATCCCGAGCCCGCGCCACAACACGAAAGCATTCGCGAAATCCATGTTGGGCCACCACTGCCCATGGCAGGCCGGGAAATCGGCGCAGGCCGCGGCCGAATAATTCGTGCTGGTCCAGCCACCGAGCGATACCTGCAGGATCAGGACGACCATCGCGGCGATCGCGAGGCGGCGCACGGGTCGTTCGGCCGCCTTGAGGTCGCGCCGCTCGGGCTGCAACGCGAGCCACCAGAGCAGGGAAAGCGTCGAAAGTCCGCCCAGCAGGTGCAGCGTGACGATCAGCGGCTTCAGCAGGAGTGTCACGGTCCACATGCCGAGCGCCGCCTGCAGGATGACCAGCGCGACGACCACCCAGGGCAGGATGCGCGGCTGTGCCGGATCGCGCCGATTCCAGAACGAAAACGCTGCGAGACCGAGGATGACGAGGCCGAGCGCACCGACGATGTAGCGGTGCACCATCTCGTTGAGCGCTTTCTGGTACTCGAAGGGACGATCGGGATAGGCGGCATTGACCTCACCGACGCGCTCGACCACCTGCGCCGGATGGACCTGGCCGTAACATCCCGGCCAGTCGGGGCAGCCGAGGCCGGCGTTGGTCAGGCGCACCCAGGCGCCGACGACGACGACGATGGCGCACAACACCGCGGCGAGCGTCGCCAGACGCCGGAACCATTTCAGCCGGGGGCTGGAAGGCATCTGCGAACTTTAACCGAAACCCGAGGGCCGCCGCAGGCCGAGCACCAGCCAGATCACGACCGCGGTCGCGGCGAAGGCGAACCACTGGAGTGCATAGCCGAGGTGCCGATCGGGCGTCATGCCGGGAACGCGCCAGTCACGCAGATAACCATCGGGCGCCCGGGCATCGAGCAGGATCAGTTGCGGGCGCAGTTTCCGGCCGAGAGCCGTGGCGAGTTCCTCCATTCCGGGAAAACTGACGAGCCGGGGCCAGCCGCTCGCGGGCGGCACCGCAAGCCGGATCGCCGGGCGCGGCAGGTCGTCGAGGCGGCCGCTGACCAGACGCGAATCCCTGCCGACAGCGACCTCCGGCAGCGATTCGCGCGTGGGGCCGAACGGGAGCCAGCCGCGATTGACGAGCACGGCGCTGCCGTCAGCAAGCAACAGCGGTGTCAGCACCTGCACGCCCGCCTGGCCGTCATGCGTCATGTTGTCGAGCAGGAATTGGTGGCCGGCGTCGAAGGCACCCCGCGCACTCACGCGCTGGTAGCGCGGCGCCGGCATCGAAGCAGGCGGCAGCGGGGCCTCCGGGCCGGCGCGCGCAAACTCGGCGTACAAAGCGCGCTTTTCCGCCGCGCGACCGAGCTGCCAATTGCCGAGTGCGACAAAGGCCAGCACGGCGCCTGCGGTCGCGACCGTTGCAATCGCTCCTGGCGAAAATCGCCGGCGGCGCCGATTCAGCACCGGGCTATACTTCCGCATCCGGAAAACGCCGGGGGCGAAGTCATGGCGGGGATCAAATGGCTGGTGCTGGTCATCTTTCTCGCGATCATCCTGAGCCTGGTGTCGGCCATGGTGCATCTCGTGCACGACTACAAGGGCGAGTCGAAACGCATGGTGCGGGCCCTGACCTGGCGCATCGGGCTGTCCATCACGCTGTTCTTCGTGCTGTGGCTGACCTGGAAACTCGGCTGGATCGAACCACACACCGTGAGCCGCTGAAAGTCCGGGGCCCTGCGCAGTCTTCAGCCCTTTCCATCCGGCAGTGCGCGGATGCAGGGCAGGTTGCGCCAGGCGCCTGCGACATCCATGCCGAAGCCGAACACGAAGCGGTTGGGCACCCGGACACCGACGAAATCCGCGGTGATCGCCGCCGGCTCCGGGCGCTCCTTCAGCGCGAAAGCCGCGGTCAACACCGATGACGCACCGAGTTCCAGCAGTCGCTCGCGAATCGTCGCGAGCGTACGCCCCTCGTCCAGGATGTCGTCGAGCAGCAGCACCGTGCGTCCCTTGACCGGCTCGTGCGGGCCTGCGATCCAGACGAGCTCGCCGCCCTCGGTGCCGGCGCCGTAGCGGCGCACGTGGACGTAGCTACACTCCAGCGCGAATGCGAGCTTCGGTAACAGCTGGCCGGCGAACACCTGGCCGCCGTTCATGATCGTGATGACGAGCGGATTCCGGCCCGCAAGCCGGGCCGTGATTTCGCGCGCCAGGCGCTCGAGTGCCGCCTGGACCCTGGCGGCGGGAATGATCTCGTCGGAAGCCGGCAGCATTGTGTTCACCGGGCGATTTTACCCGTGACGGGCCGGCTGCGACGAAGCGCGTTGCTGCTGCGCCAGATCGTTGTCCCGGGCCGGTCCGCCGGCGCATTCCGTTCATAGAATTGCTGCACGGTGAGCCTGACGGCCTGCCATAGGGGCCAGCCTGTTGAACCTGACCGAAAAATCGCTGAACAGCCCGCTCGGCGTCGCCGTAGCGGTCGGCCTCATCGTCGTCCTCGGCCTGGTGAGCCTGTACCGGCTTCCGGTGCAGCTCTTTCCGGACATCGACGAGCCGGTCATCACGATATTCACCGGCTGGCGCGCCGCGGCCCCGACCGAGGTCGAGTCCGAGCTGATCGAGCCGCAGGAACGCGCGCGGCGCGTTCATCAATCTCGAGTTTGCGATCGGCACCGACATGGGCCGCACGCTGATCGACGTCATCGCCCGCATGAATCAACTGCCGCCGCTGCTGCGCGACGCCGATGCGCCGCGCATCTCGCTCGGCGAGGACGGCGGCAGCGGGCCGAACGAAACCCTTTCCTGGTTGTTCGTGCAACTGCAGCCCGGCACGCCGGGCCCGGTGGAAAACTATCGCCGCGAGGTCGAGGACCTGCTGCGCTCGCGCATCGAATCGATACCGGGCGTCGGCACGATCAACGTCAATGCCGGCGCGCCTGATGAGTTGCGCATCGAGTTCGACCCGTATCGGGCGGCCGAGCTCGGCATCCCGATCCCGTCCATGGTCGCGGTCGCCGGCAGCGGCGCCGATGCCTGCGCCGCCGCCAGCCGGCTAGGCCAGGCCCCCTGACGCGCCTAGCGGATCCGGACAGCGATGGTGGAGATGGTGCCGAGCTTGGCCGGAGCGTCGACGTTCTCGAGTGAAACGCTGAATTCGCGTTCGCCTTTCCACCTCGAATCCCTGCTGAGCGGAATGAAGATCGTGGACGCCTGCTGACCGTCCGCGAAGGGCACGACACCAAAGGTCGGCCCGGCAAAATCCCGCTCCGCCACGGCCGTGCCCTCGCTGATGCGCCACCAGACGCGAGTCCTGCCCTGCGCCGGAATCGAACGCCGCAATGGCAGCGCCGCCAGGATGGCCGCCCTGCTGACCGTCAGCGTGGCTGCAGGAAATGCCACGCTCTGCAATTCTTCGGGCGTGGTCATGCGAGTCGGGCCGACCGCAGGCACCGGGGTCTGCGCCGATGCCGCGCCTTCATCGCTGACCTTTTGTGGTGCAGACAATGACGGATCGTCCTTGGCCGGTGCGGCCGATTGCGCGCGATGATCCCGTGGCGCAGGTGCCGGTTGTGCGGGCGGCACGATCGGCAGCCGATGTGCGGGAGTGTCATGCTGGCTGGATGGCGGCAGCGTGCGGAAATAAACCAGGGCCGCCGCGGTTACCGCGGCCAGGGTCAGTAGCAGAGTGGTCACTACGGCCGGCATCCGCCGGCGACGAGGCGGCAACATGGCTGGCCGCCTGGCCGCCTGATCTGCCATGGCAGCGCTGTCAGTCGCGGAATCCGGTTCCCGCAGCCGTGCGACAAGCTCGCGGGCACCCGGCGGCCGGTCTTCACGCCTTGCCGCAAGACCAGTCGCGAGCGTGGCGGTCCGCGCACTGCCAAGCTCGGCGACCGTCACGGGTAGCAAGCCGCGCGCCACGGCCGTGCGTGCGTCAATCCGGGCAAATGGGTGCTCCCCGGCCAGCAGCTCAAAGGCGATGCAGGCGAGGCTGAACACGTCGTCGCGCGGCTCAGGCTGCAGTCCGGACAGGAGCTGCGGGCTCGCGTAAGCAGGGGTTGCAAGGACCGGCTCGCCGTTGACCCCCGCCAGTTCTTCGTCGCGCGTCGTCTCCGACAGGGCACCGAAGTCGAGCAGGCGAAGTCCTCCGGAGCGGAGCAGGAAAATGTTGTCGGGCTTGACGTCGCCGTGCACGACGCCATGGCCGTGGGCGCAGGCCAGTGCCTCGGCACAGGCGGCCAGGATTCCGAGCGCTTCACCGTCAGGAAGCCGCGAACCGTTGCGGCGGTGCAGCAGGGTGGCGAGTGACTCGCCGTCGAGCAGCTCCATCACCTCGAACCAGTGGCCCTCATGACAGTCGAGGTCGAAGACGCGCACGACGTTCGGGTGCGAAAGCAGGCGCAGGCAGCGAAACTCGCGCTTGAGCCTGGCAATCGCCGGCTGCGATCCGCGGAGTTCCGGTCGCAGCGCCTTGATGGACAGGTGCGCGCCGTCGCACTCGGCCGTCTCGCAGCGCAGGTCGCGAGCCCGGTAGATGACCGCGCAGC
Source organism: Gammaproteobacteria bacterium (assembly GCA_023265875.1). Lineage (GTDB taxonomy): Bacteria > Pseudomonadota > Gammaproteobacteria > Steroidobacterales > Steroidobacteraceae > SCUD01. The sequence continues at coordinate 9,693 of JAHFSF010000050.1, forward strand.
CGCCGTGGCCGATGACATCCTCGATCAGGTAGCGGTCGCGCAACGTTGCGCCGGCACCGAACGGGTCCGCGTCCTGCCGGGCAGCCTGCGCTGGCAACGAATTCTCGTCGGCTTGCGGTCGGCGCTGGATCCACAAGGACTTCTCGTCCTGCGCCGTGACCGGATCGAGCTCGACGGTCGAGTCGTCATCGTGCAGCTCGCCGCGGGCGCTCTGTACGATGCCGTTCTGGATCTGGCCTGATTCCACCGCCATGCGCCTTCCCTGCCGGTATCCGCCACCAGATTACCGATGATCCTGCGTGTCGAGTGGCCAAAGAAGGGACGATATGTCAACTCGACCGCAGCAGACCGGTCATATGTCAAATGCAGCGGCCGCAGCGCCAAAAGACAGTTCATCGGCGAGGTGTTGAACCAGCGCGCGATTGCCAAACAGGGAATCTACCTTGCCGGGCACCTGGGAGGGCTGAATCAAGGTCATGCCACCCGCTTCCTCGATGAGCGCCTGCGTCGGCAGGATGTCCCAGGGATTCAGGGCGGGATCCAGCATCGCGCCGAGCGCGCCGCAGACGACTAGACCGTGACCGAAACAGTCCGTGTAGCCACGCACGTAGCCGTGCATCGCTGACAGCCGGCGGTAATCCTCGTATCGATTGGCGGCGACAAACTGGGCCACGTCGCCGACGCCGATGATGGCGTCTTCGATCGACACGGATTCTGGAAGCCGCAGGACTTTTCCATTGCAAGTGGCTCCCAGGCCCCGGGCGCCCGCGTAGGTCACGCCGAGCACGGGCAGGTGGATGACCCCCAGCATGGGCCGCTGATCCTGCATGTCCTGCAAGGCGATCATGGTTCCAAAAAGAGGAATGCCGTGAATGAAGGAGCGGGTGCCGTCGATCGGATCGATCGTCCATCGCCAGCGAGTGCCCTGACCCGTGAAACCCTGCTCCTCACCCAGAATATCGAGCGGGCTGGTCGAGGCACTGGACAGGAGATGAGCGCGAATCACCGTTTCCGCCTCCTGATCGGCAAGCGTCACCGGTGAGCCGTCGCGTTTCTTCCGGACCCCGAGCGCAGGACCGCCGAAGTACTTCCTGATGCAGACTGACGCGGCCAGTGCGGCGTCAACGGCGGTCTGCAGCAGTTGCTGCAGCTGGTCGTCGGTCATCCGGTGCGAAGTCATCGTGAGATTCGCAGACTGTCAGGGTCCGCAGCATAATCTGAACCACAGATGAGCGCCCCACCGAAATCTGCCCGCATCGTCATCGTCGGCGGCGGCATCGTCGGCTGTTCCGTCGCCTATCACCTGGGCAGGATGGGCATCACGGACTGCATCCTGATCGAGCGCGGCAAGCTTTCATCGGGATCGAGCTGGCACGCAGCCGGTCTCGTCGGGCAGCTGCGGACCAATGCCAATGTGACGCAACTGCTCGGCTACTCGGTGGCGCTCTACGACAGGCTCGAGGCGGAAACCGGGCTCGCGACCGGCTGGAAAATGAATGGAGGGCTCCGGCTCGCCTGTAATGCGGAGCGCTGGATCGAAGTGAAACGGCAGGCGACCACCGCCCACAGTTTTGGTCTCGAGATGCATCTGTTATCGCCCGCGGAAGCGCGCGATCTGTGGCCGCCGATGACGGTGGATGACGTCGTTGGCGCGGCGTTCCTGCCGACGGACGGGCAGGCGAATCCGGCAGACATCGTGCAGGCGCTGGCCCGCGGCGCGCGCGCCGGCGGCGTGGCGATCCACGAGAACGTCCGGGTCACCGGTATCCGCGTCGGGAACGGCGCCGTGCGTGCGGTGGCAACGGATCGGGGCGTGATCGCCTGCGAGAAACTCGTGCTGTGCGCCGGGCAGTGGACGCGCGAGCTCGGTCGCCTGGCGGGCGTCAACGTGCCACTGGTCTCGGTGCAACACCAGTACCTGGTCACGACGGCGATCGACGGCGTGACGCGTGGGCTGCCGACGCTGCGCGATCCGGACCGGCTGACCTACTTCAAGGAAGAAGTCGGCGGCCTCGTCATGGGCGGCTACGAGCCGAACCCGATTCCGTGGGCGACCGCAGGCCTGCCGGCCGATTTCCAGTTCTCGCTGCTCGATTCCGACTGGGACCACTTCACGCCGACCATGCAGCAGGCGCTCGAGCGGGTGCCGGCACTCGCCACGGCAGGCATCAAGCAGCTGGTGAATGGTCCGGAGAGCTTCACGCCCGACGGCAACTTCATCCTCGGGCAGGCACCGGAGGTGCGGAACATCTTCGTCGGTGCGGGCTTCAACGCCTTTGGCATTGCGGCGGGCGGTGGCGCTGGCATGGCGCTCGCCGAGTGGGTGATACGCGGCGAGCCTCCGAGCGACCTGTGGCCCGTCGATATCCGCCGCTTCGGCCGCAATCACCAGGACATCGACTGGGTGCGCACCCGCACGCTCGAAGCGTATGCGAAACACTACACGATGGCGTGGCCGGGCGAGGAATACCGCTCGGGCCGGCCGTTTCGCCAGTCGCCGCTCTATGAACGGCTCAGGTCCCAGGGCGCGGTTTTCGGCGAGAAACTCGGCTGGGAACGTCCGAACTGGTTCGCGGACCTGAAGGCGGGCGAAGAGCCTGGGGACATTTACACCTTTGGCCGGCCGAACTGGTTCGAAGCCGTCGGGCGCGAGCACCGTGCGACGCGTGAACGCGTGGCGCTCTTCGACCAGACGTCATTCGCCAAGTTCATGATGACCGGCCGCGATGCCGAGGCCGCACTGTCCTGGATCGCCGCCAATGACGTCGCCAGGGCGCCGGGCGCACTGACTTACACCCAGATGCTGAACGCGCGCGGCGGCATCGAATGCGACCTGACCGTCGCACGGCTCGCGGACGACATCTTCTATATCGTCACGGGTACCGGTTTCGGCACCCACGATTTCGACTGGATTCGCCGCAACATCCCCGCCGGACTCGAAGCCTGGCTCGACGATGTCAGCGAGAAGTATTCGGCACTGGCGCTGATGGGCCCGCGCGCCCGCGAGGTGCTGTCGGCGGTGACGCGCGACGATGTGTCAAATGGGTCCTTCCCGTTCGCGCATTGCCGGCGGATCACGATTGCAGGCGCCGGCGTCATCGCGTTGCGCGTGACCTATGTGGGCGAACTCGGCTGGGAGCTGCACGTGCCGATGGAGTCGACGCCGGGTGTCTATGATCTGCTGATGGATGCAGGCCAGGGGCACGGCATCGCGAATGCGGGCTACCGCGCGATCGAGACGCTGCGTCTCGAGAAGGGCTACCGGGCCTGGGGCGCGGATATCGGCCCCGATCATTCGCCGCTGATGGCCGGGCTTGGCTGGGCGGTGAAACTGCGGCGCGATATTCCGTTCCTTGGCCGCGAAGCGCTCGAGGAGCAGACGCGGCGGCGGTTGCCGCGGCTGTTCGCCGGCTTCACGGTCGATGATCCCGGCGTCGTGCTGCTGGGCCGCGAGACAATCTTCCGCAACGGCCAGCGCGTGGGCTGGCTGACGAGCGCCGGCTACGGCTACACCGTGCAGAAATCTATCGGCTACGGCTACGTGCGTGATCCGGAAAATGGCGTCGACGCCGACAGCGTGCTGTCGGGAAAATATGAACTCGAAGTC
>JAHFSF010000193.1 GCA_023265875.1 Gammaproteobacteria bacterium
ACCGCCGCGAGTTCGAGACGCGCGTCGAGCGTGCGCTGAAAAGTGCCAAGGCGCGCGAGACGGCGTATGCGCTGTGCTACATCGACCTCGACCAGTTCAAGATCGTCAATGACACCTGCGGTCACAGCGCCGGCGACGCCCTGCTGGGGCAGGTAGGCGCACTGCTGAAATCCAAGGTCCGCTGGCGCGACACGCTGTCGCGACTCGGCGGCGACGAGTTTGGGGTGCTGCTGGAGAGCTGTTCACTGGAGGAGGCGCTGCGCACGGCCGAGAGCCTGCGCGAGTCGATCCGCAATTTCCGCTACACCTGGGAGGACCGCACGTTCCGGCTCGGCGCCTCGATCGGCGTCGTGCCGATCAACGCCGAGAACGAGGACGTGGCCTCGGTGCTGTCGGCGGCGGACTCTGCCTGCGGCGCTGCCAAGGAATCGGGACGCAACCGGGTGCACTGCTTCGAGGAGAACGACATCGACCTGATGCGGCGGCGCCGCGAAATGCAGTGGGCGGCCCGCATCAACAACGCGCTCGAGGAATCGCGCTTCGAGTTGTTCCGCATGGCGATCATGCCGTTGCAGGTCGAGGACGCCGGGGAGCATTTTGAGCTGTTGCTGCGGATGCGCGACGAGAACGGCAAGATCGTCGCTCCGGACCAGTTCATCGCCGCGGCGGAACGCTACGGAATCACGCCCTCGATCGACCGCTGGGTCATCGACAGCGCGTTCCGCTGGCTGGTGTCCGAGGCGGACGAACGGCGCCGTCTGGCGATGTGCTCGATCAACCTGTCGGGCCAGAGTCTGGGCGATGACAAGTTCCTGCCATTCGTGATCGAGCAGTTCCACAGGAGTGGCATCGATGGCAGCAAGATCTGCTTCGAGATCACCGAGACCGCGGCGATCGCCAATTTCTCGCAGGCCAGCCGCTTCATCCAGGCGCTGAAGGAACTCGGCTGCAAGTTCGCGCTGGACGATTTCGGCACCGGCCTGTCGTCATTCGGTTACCTGAAGCACTTCCCGGTCGACTACCTGAAGATCGACGGCAGCTTCGTCAAGGGCCTGCTGCACGACCCGATCGACCGCGAGATGGTGCGCTCGATCAACGAGATCGGCCACCTGACCGGCAAGCAGACGATCGCGGAGTGGGCCGAGAACGCCGAGATCATCGACGTGTTGCGCGGTCTCGGCGTGGACTACGCGCAGGGCTATGGGGTGTCGCAGCCGCAGCGGGTACAGCGCGCCGCGATCGCCTGATCAGAAGGGCAGGCCGTGCGTCGCACCGGCCATGCACATCAGCATCGGGATCGAGAGCACGAAGTTGGTCCGCGAGGCCAGCAAAGCGGTCTTGCGGGCCGCTGCCTTCTGCTCCTCCGTTGCCGCCACGAGACCGAGCACCTTCCGCTGGTTCGGCCAGATCAGCACCCAGACGTTGAACAGCATGATCGTGCCAAGCCAGGCGCCGACGCCGATGACTGACTGGTAGCCGCTGAATGCGCCACCAGAAAGACCCAGCGTAAAGGCGCCCGCGAAATTGCCGGCGCGGAGCAGATACCAGGCGCCCGTCAGCCAGGTGGCGAGCGCCGACCAGCGGAACCAGAGCAAGGCGCGCGGCGCAACGTACTTGGCGATGCCGGCGCCGCCGGGCCCGCCCTTGTCGGCCGCCGCTTCGGCGAGCGCGGGCACCTGGACCGTGTTGAAGTAATAGAGCAGCCCGATCCAGGTGATGCCGGAGATGATGTGCAGCCAGCGTGCCAGGCCGAGTTCGTTCCAGGCGCCACCCGCCATGAGGATGGCGAACAGGCTCGCGAGCACGAAACCCGTGATGATGGAGCCCTTGACGCTCATGAGCGGATTCATGTGATGTCCCCCTGAATTCATTGAAGAATAGGGTAGCGTACCCCATAATTCAACGCGTTAGCGGCGTGATGGCGAAACTGGCGAGGCGTGAGTGTACGCCTGGCTCCAGCGCGGCATCCGGACATGGACGATCGCGGCCCCAGTTCACCCTGCATCAATGTCTGCTCACTGGATAAGCGGGGCATCTGCCGCGGCTGTTTCCGGACCCTGGTGGAGATCGCGGGCTGGGCCGGCATGGTTCCCGGCGAGCAATGGGCGGTGATCGAACGGGCGGACCGCCGCCGTCGGCAGGCACCTTCGAGGCGGAGAGAACGATGACTGACAACGACATGATCCAGCGGATCCGCGAGCACCTGGGCTCGGCGCCGGCCGTGCTGTTCATGAAAGGCACGCCGGATTTCCCGCAGTGCGGCTTCTCCGCACAGACCGTGGCGACGCTGCGTGCGATCAACGCGAAGTTCCGCCACGTCAATATCTTCGAGGAACCGGAGTTGCGCGAGGCGCTGAAGGCGTACTCGAACTGGCCGACGTACCCCCAGCTCTACGTGAACGGTGAACTGGTCGGCGGCTGCGACATCGTCGTCGAGATGTACCGCTCGGGCGAGTTGCAGTCGCTGCTCGACCAGGCCGGCGCGACCGGCTGAACAGGTCGCCCGGTCATTCCGGCGCGGGCTCCAGCATCGGATTGTGCGGGCCAGTGTCCACGGTGCCCTGCAGCCTGCGTGATGCCGCCTCGTAGAGCGGCTGGAACTGGTTGCAGATCGCGCAAAAAAGCTCGGCCGTCCGTTCCGCATCATAGGCTGCGGAATGCGCATCCTGCGTGTTCCACTCGAGCCCCGCAGCCAGCATCGCGCGCGATAGCACGGTCTGGCCATAGGCGACGCCGGCAAGCGTCGCCGTGTCGAAGCACGAGAAGGGATGGAATGGATTGCGCTTGATGCCGGTGCGGGTCGCAGCCGCATTGACGAACGCGAGATCAAATGATGCGTTGTGGCCGACCAGGATTGCGCGCGTGCAATCCTGTTCGCGCACCGCGCGACGCACTTCCTTGAAGATCGCGCCCAGCGCATCGCCCTCGGTCGCCGCGATGCGCAGCGGATGCCAGGGATCGATGCCATTGACTGCAAGCGAGGCCGGATCGAGCCGCGCGCCTTCAAAGGGCCGCACATGCTCGCGGATCGTCTGGTCGTGGACCACCCGGCCCTGTGCGTCGACCTTCAGCACGACTGCCGCGATTTCGAGCAGGGCATCCGTGGCGGCGACGAATCCGCCGGTCTCGACATCGACGACCACCGGCAGGAAGCCGCGGAATCGCTCGCGCATGGCGACCGGCGCCGCAGCGTTCAAGACTGTTCGTCCGCAGGGACCACTCGCCAGGCCAGCCTACCACCGGCGCCGAATGGCACGAGCTCGCCACCCGCGAACGGGTAGCGGTCCGGAACGGTCCAGGCGTCGCGAGCCAGCGTAATCGTGCCGTGGTTGCGCGGCAGCCCGTAGAAATCCGCGCCGTGGTGGCTCGCGAAGGCCTCCAGCCGATCGAGCGCTCCGGCCTGCTCGAAGGCCTGCGCGTAGAGTTCGAGCGCAGCATGCGCCGAGAACACGCCGGCACAACCGCAGGCTGACTCCTTGGCTCCACGCTCGTGTGGCGCACTGTCGGTGCCGAGGAAGAAACACGGATCTCCGCCGGTTGCCGCCGCCACCAGCGCCTCGCGGTCGCGCTCGCGCTTCAGCAGCGGCAGGCAATACAGGTGTGGCCTGAGGCCGCCGTCGAACATCGCGCCACGATTCAGCAGCAGGTGCTGAGGAGTCAGCGTCGCGGCAACACGCGCACCGTGCGCGCGCACGAACTCGACGCCGGCGGTCGTCGTTAGGTGCTCGAGCACGATCCGCAGGCGTGGAAAGCGCCCCACGAGCGCGCTGAGATCGCGCTCGATGAACACGGCCTCGCGATCATAGGGATCGACGTCGCTTCCCGTCGCCTCGCCGTGCACCTGCAGTACCAGGTCGAGTTCTTCCATCCGGCCGAGCACGCCGTGACAGTTCGCGAGCGTGGTGACGCCGGCTTCGGCATGCGTCGTGGCACCCGCGGGGTAATACTTGAAGCCGCAGACATAGCCGGCGGCACGGGCCCGATCGGCCTCGTCCGGCGGGGTGCGGTCGGTCAGGAACAGCGTCATCAGCGGCTGGAAAGTGGATCCCGCCGGCAACGCGGTGAGAATCCGCTCCCGGTAGCGTCGCGCGGACTCGACGGTCGTCACCGGCGGCTCCAGGTTCGGCATTACGACCGCACGGCCAAAGCACTTGGCACTGAACCCGACCACGGACGCG
>JAHFSF010000194.1 GCA_023265875.1 Gammaproteobacteria bacterium
GTGGCTGCAACCATTCGCCTGGCTCTTCGGACGGGCCGTGGTCCTGCGCCGTTGCGCATACCGTCTCGGCCTGTTGCGCCGCTACCGGTCGTCGAGGCCGGTTGTCGTCGTCGGCAACCTGAGCGTCGGCGGCACCGGCAAGACGCCATTCGTGATCTGGCTCGCGGAAGAACTCGGCGCCCGCGGCCTGCGCGTCGGCGTGGCAAGTCGCGGTTATCGTGGTGCCGGCGGGCGCGCGCGGCGTCTCACGGACGCGGACACTGCCGTGCAGGCGGGTGACGAAGCCATCCTCCTGCAACGGCGCCTGCGGATGCCGGTTGCGATCGGTTCCAGTCGGGTCGAGGCCGTGCGCCTGCTGGAGCCGGATTGCGAATTGATCCTCTGCGACGACGGATTGCAGCACTATGCCCTGCGACGGGATGTCGAGATTGCGGTCATCGACGGCGCCAGGGGGCTCGGCAATGGCCGGCTGCTGCCCGCCGGCCCATTGCGCGAGCCGCGGGCGCGCCTGGCCGAGGTCGATTCAGTCGTCGTGCACGGCACCGGTTTCGACTGGCCCGGTGCCCTGCGGATGCGGCTCGTGCCAACTGCTGCCGTCGCGCTCGCCAACGGCGAGCGCAGGCCGCTGGCGTCCTTTGCAGGCCGCAAGGTTGACGCATTCGCGGCGATCGGCAATCCGCAGCGGTTTTTTGCGATGCTGCGGGAACAAGGCCTGCGGGCCGATGAACACGCGCTGCCGGACCACGCCACGATTGCGCCGGAGTCATTCCTTCAAGCGGACTCGAAGCCGGTGCTGATGACCGAGAAGGATGCCGTAAAATGCCAGCTGCGTCCGCGCGACAGCTGGTACGTGGAAGTCGAGGCCCGGGTCGAAGACCCGGAGGCCGCCGCGATGCTCGATCACATCACGCGGCTCGCCCGCGCCGATCATGCAGGAGCCTGAAACGATGGATGACAAGTTGCTGGACATCCTCGCTTGCCCGGTCTGCAAGGGGCCGTTGCAATGGTTGCCGGAGTCCCGTGAACTCGTGTGCCGCGCGGATCGGCTCGCCTACCCGATGCAGGACGGTGTTCCGGTGATGTTGCCCGACCGGGCCCGCCGGCTCGGGCTGGATGATCCCGCGCTCACGGGGCGCTGAATGTTCCGCGTCGCGATTCCAGCCCGACACGCTTCGACGCGACTGCCAGGGAAGCCGCTTGTGCTGCTGGCGGGCAGGACGATGATCGAGCATGTTTACCGGCTTGCGAAGCGGTCGGCTGCGGCCGAGGTCGTCGTCGTAACCGACGACGAGCGGATCCGCGCAAGCTGCGCCGCATTCGGCGCCGACGTCGAAATGAGCTCGGCCAGCCACCCGTCCGGCACGGATCGAATCGCCGAGCTTGCGGTCCGGCGCGCCTGGAGCGCCGATACGGTGATCGTCAACGTGCAGGCCGACGAGCCGCTGTTGCCTCCGGCATTGATCGACCAGGCAGCGGCGCTGCTGGCCGACGATCCAGCAGCCGATATTGCGACGCTTTGCACGCCGATCCGGAATCTCGCGGAATACCTGGACCCGAATGTCGTCAAGGTCGTCGCCCAGGACAGCGGGCGCGCGCTGTACTTCAGCCGGGCGCCGGTGCCATGGAATCGTGACGGCGCCGCTGCCGGATTCGCAAGCCAGCGGGCGTTCCAGGGCTCTTTCCGCCATCTCGGGCTGTACGCCTATCGGGTGACCGCGCTGCGCCGCCTGGCGGCGACGCCGCCGTCCCTGCTCGAACGCATCGAGCGGCTGGAGCAGTTGCGCGCTCTGCAGCTGGGGCTCTCGATCCAGGTCGGCATTGCCTGTGAACTGCCGGGTCCGGGAGTGGACTCGCCGGCGGACCTCAGGCTGGTCGAAAGCCTGATGTCGGGGGTTCGCAGCGATGAATGATGCCGGCCCGGGCGTCGAGCCTTTCTATGCGGTCGAGATCAACCGGCTTGCCAATGAGCGCGCCCGGCGCGGGCTGCCTGTCATCCACATGGAGGTCGGCCAGCCTTCCGCCGGGGCGCCGCGCGCCGCGATCGAGGAGGGGCACCGCGCGCTGCGTGACGAACCGCAGGGATACTGGGAAAGCGGGGCGCTGAAGGAGCGGATCGCCGCACTTTACGGTGAGCGCTACCAGCTTGCGCGGACGCCGTCGCAGATCATCCTGTCGGCAGGCGCCTCCGGGGCGCTGGTGCTCGCGATCTCGGTGCAGTTCCGGCCCGGAGCGCGCATCGCGCTCGCGCGGCCCGGGTATCCTGCGCACCGCAATGTGCTGCGCGCCTTCGGCCTCACGCCGGTGGAACTGGACTGCGGACCGCAGACGCGGTTCCAGCCGACAGCCGCGATGATCGAGGCGCTCGATCCCGCGCCGGCAGGCCTGATCCTGACCAGCCCGTCGAATCCGACCGGAACGATGCTCGATCATGGCGAACTCGCGGCGCTCGCCCGCATCTGCCGGGCACGTGGGATACAGATCATCTCCGACGAAACCTATCACGGCATCACATTTGGACGGCACGCGCATTCCATGCTCGAGTTCGAGCCTGAGGCCGTCGTGCTGAACAGCTTTTCCAAGTACTGGTGCATGACCGGCTGGCGGCTGGGCTGGGCGGCGGTGCCGTCACGGCTCGTGGATGTGATGAACCGCTACTCGGCCAACATCTTCCTGGCGCCGCCGACGCTTGCGCAGCATGTCGCACTCGCGGCGATGGACGGGCGCGCGGAACTCGAGGCGCATGTCGCAACCTACGCACGCAACCGGCAACTGCTGATGCGGGAGCTGCCGGGGCTCGGAATCACGCGCATGGCGCCGGTGGATGGCGCGTTCTACCTCTACGCGGATATTTCGCACCTGGGCAACAATTCCCTGCAGTGGTGTCGCGAGTTGCTGGACGCGACCGGCGTTGCACTGAATACCGGGCGCGATTTCGACTCCATCAACGGCGGCCGGTTCGTCCGGATTTCCTTCGCCGTGTCCACCCGGGAAACCGAGCAGGCGATCGAACTGCTGGCCGGCTGGCTGCGCCAGGGGAAGCCCAAGTAATGCAACGCGTGCTGTTCGTCTGCCTCGGCAATATCTGCCGCTCGCCGACGGCCGAGGCGGTCTTTCGCATGATCGCAGCGCGCGAAGCGACGGTTGAGGTCGAGGTCGATTCGGCGGGCACCCATGCCTACCACGTGGGTTCCGGCCCCGATGCGCGGGCCGTTGCCGCGGCCAGGCGTCGCGGCGTTGACATGCGCGAGTTGCGCGCCCGCGCGGTGGTGCTGAACGATTTCGAACGCTTCGACCTGCTGCTGGCGATGGATCAGGACAATTACCAGCACCTGCTCGAGATGGCGCCGCCGGAGCGGCGCGGCCGTGTGCGCCTGTTCCTCGACTACGCGCCTGAGCTTGCCCGGCGCGAGGTGCCGGACCCGTATTACGGTGGCCCGACCGGATTCGAGGACGTGCTGGACCTGATCGAGGCGGCCTCGCGCGGCCTGCTGGCCGCGCTCGCCGCGTCGCGTTGAATCAGTTCTTGGGCTCGAAGTGGTGACCCTCCCCGGGTGTCGATGACCAGACCGTGAATGTCGGCGCTGGCCGTTGCTCCGGATTCGATGGGGCAACCGGCGCGATGACGGTCGGTTCCGTTACGGTCGCCGGGGGAGTGATCTCGTGAGATTCGGCGGTGGAGGCATCGTGCTGCGGGCGTTCATCCTCGCGGGGTGAAGCGGGCCCCGGCTGATCGGCAGGCTGCGACGACGGACTCATGGGGCTCTGCAGGTCCTGCCTTGGCTCGCGATGGCTGCCACCGCGGCCGCGCCGGCGCCGCCGCCGGCGCCGGGGTTCGCCTTCCGCTGCAGGCTGGTCCGCGTGCTGGGCCGTCGCCGGCGGCGCCTGAGTTTCCATCGGCGCGTCCTGCGGTCGATCGCGTGGCCGATCCATCTCGTGCCGCGGCGGTCCCTGGCGCTGGCGGTCGGTGCGTGGCCCCGCCTCCTGCCCACGGTGCCGGTCGCGCTCGCGATCATGGTCACGATCGCGGTCGCGATCCCGGTTCCGGTTGCGGTCCGCGTTGTGGTCACGGCGGTAGTCGGTCCGGTATCGCCCTTCGTGGCGCTCCCGCTGGCGTCCACTCCGTTCAGGACCGCGGCCCCCGGCATGGCGCGATTCATGCCGGCCTTCGCCGCTT
>JAHFSF010000051.1:0-3523 GCA_023265875.1 Gammaproteobacteria bacterium
GAGCCGCTGCCGGTGGTGACGACACCGGAGCAGGCGCTCGCGCCGGGCGCGCCGCTCATTCACCCCGAGCCGCGCGGCACGGGTGAGGGTCCGCAGCTCAAGACGCCGGGGGCGTCGGTGGCTTTCGCCGGCAAGCCCGACAACATCGCCATGACATTCGAGTACGAGCAGGGAGACGTGGCGCAGGGCGAAGCGGAGTCCGACGTCGTCGTCGAGGATGTCTTCCGGCTGCACTACGTGACCCACTGCTGCATGGGCGTGTCGGGGGTCATCGCCGAGTTCGACCCGAACGGTAACCTGCTGCTGTACTCCAACACCCAGGTGCCTTTCCTCCACAAGCGCGAATTCGCCGAACTGCTCGGCATCGACCCCGCGCGCATCCGCATCATCCAGCCGCCGATCGGCGGCGGCTTCGGCTCCAAGCTCGACATCTACCCGTTCGAGCCGATCGCGATCTTCCTGGCGAAAATCACCCGGCGCCCGGTGAAACTGGTGTTCACGCGCGAGGAGGAGTTCCTCGCCTCGCCGACCCGGCAGCCGGTGCTGCTCAAACTGCGCTCGGGATGCCGCAAGGACGGCACGCTGACCTTCCGCACGGTCCAGACCGTGCACGACAACGGTGCCTATACATCCTGGGGCGCAACCACGCCGTTCGTGATGATGCAGACGGTCTCGTCGCTGTACCGGGTGCCGCATTGCAGGTACTTCACCAAGGCTGTCTACACGAATAACCCGTATGCCGGGTCATTCCGGGGCTACGGCAACCTGCAGGCGACCTTCGCGGTGGAAGCGCACATGGACAAGCTCGCCGAAGCGGTCGGCATGAACGGGCTCGCCTTCCGGCTGAAGAACGCGCAGGAGCCGGGCGAAGTGACGCCGCAGGGCATGCACTTCAACTCATGCGGCTTCAAGGACTGCCTGAGCACCGCGGCGCAGCGCAGCGACTTCCTGCGCAAGCAGGCGGAGAACCGCGCGCGATGGAGCGATCCGGATCCGGTAAAGCGCGGCGTCGGCATCGCGTCGATGCTGCATGTGGGTGGCGGCGCCAAGATTTATCCGTCGGACGGCTGCGGCACGATCCTCAAGATCGACGACTTCGCGCACGTCACGCTGATCACCGGCGCCTCCGAGATCGGGCAGGGCTCGGAAACGGTGCTGTCGCAGCTGGTGTGCGAGGAGCTCGGCCTGCCGCTTTCGGCCGTCACGGTGGTCAACAACGACACCGACATCACGCCCTGGGACGTGGGCGTGCACGCCTCGCGCACGACTTTCATAGCCGGCAACTCGGCGATCGGCGCCGCGCGCAAGGCCAAGGCGAAGATCTTCGCTGCGGCCGCGGCCAGGACGGGGCTTGCCGAAGACGCGCTCGAACTGAGCGGCGGCTGCATCGTGCGCAAGGACGGCGGCGAGAAGCTGTTCGAGCTGGGCAAGTTCCTGCGCGGGCTGCATTTCTCCGACCGCGCCGAGCTCGTGATGACCACTTTCTACTACGAGCCGCCGAGCCACCACCAGGACAAGCAGTTCAAGGGCGACGTGTCGGCGGCCTACGCCTGGGCGACGCAGGTTTGCGAGGTCGAGGTGGACACCCAGACCGGCATCGTGCGCCTGCTCAAGGTGACCGGCGCGCACGACGTCGGGCGCGTGCTCAATCGGTTGGGCATCGAAGGCCAGATCGAGGGCGGCATCGTCATGGGTCAGGGCTACGCGCTGACCGAAAACCTGATGGTCGAAGACGGCGTGGTGCGCAACCCGAATTTCCGCGACTACAAGCTGGTCACCGCGCCCGAGATCCCCGAGATGGACGTCAGCTTCATTGAGACCATGGACGGGGAAGGGCCGCAGGGGGCGAAGGGCGTGGGCGAGGCGCCGGCGATCTGCATCGCCGCAGCGGTGGCAAATGCGATCTACAACGCTACCGGCGTGCGCATCACGGCGCTGCCGTTCACGCCGGAGAACGTGTACCGCGCGCTGCACGGCGCGGCGCGGTCGCCCGTGTGGAACGATGCGGCGTGAAGCGGCGCACGGTACTCAGCCTCGAACAGGCGCTGGCCATGCCCTATGCGACGCTGCGCTTCGTGCAGCTCGGCTGGCGCGTGATCCGCATTGAAGCCCTGGGCGCTGGAAACGGGCTACCGGGCGATCCGAACCGCTACATCGGCAGGCAGGTGGCGGACGACGACCGGCGCAGTTACTACATCGCGCCGAATGTCGGCAAGGAAGCGATCGCGCTCAATCTGAAGAGCGCCGAAGGCCGCGCGACCCTGAAGCGCCTCGTGCGCGGGCTCGATGTGGACATTTTCTGCTGTAACACGGTCCCGGAACGCTACCGGCCACTCGGCGTCGACTACGCGACGCTTGCGGCGGTGAAGCCGGACCTCATCTGGGCTGGCATTTCAGCGCTCGGACCCGAATATCCGGAGGTGCCTGGCTACGATCCGGTGATTCAGGCGATGGCCGGTTATGTCGAGCTGACCGGCGAGCCCGATCGTGCACCCGTGCTGTGTGGCGTGCCGGTGGTCGACCTGAAGGCCGGCGACGAGGTCTATGCGAACGTGCTGCTCGCGCTCGCCGAGCGCGCCGAGACCGGTCGTGGCCGCGAGATCCACGTGTCCATGCTGCAGGCCGCGGCCTCCTGGCTGATCACGACGCTGCCACTCGTGGACTTCGACTGCGAGCCCTGGGAAGTCACGCGCGCGGGCAACGAGCACCGCAAGTTCGTGCCGACCAACGTCTACCCGGCGCGTGACGGCTTCCTCTATATGGCGATCGGCAGCGACGTGCAGTGGCGCCGCCTCACGGCCCGGCCGCGCTTCGCTTCGCTCGCGATCGACGAGCGGCAGACCAACGAAGGCCGCGTCCGCGACCGCCGCCAGCTGCACCGCGACATCGCCGCGCTGACCGCGACGATGGACACCGATGAGGTAATGGCGGAACTGCGCGCGGCGACGATTCCGCACGCGCGCATCAACGGCGTTGCCGCCGTGCGCGAGTGCGAGGCGCTGCGTGCCCGCCTGACCGTCACCACGATGCCTGACGGACGGCGCGTGCGCATGCAACCGATGGCGGTGGACCTGCCCGGCGCGTTGCGCGAGTTCCCGTTCGCGCCGAAGTACGGCGAGCACACCGGCCCGGTATTGCGCGAAGCCGGCTTCAGCGACAGCGAATGCCGGGCGCTCGCGGCCGCCGGGGTGATTCCGGCTTGAGCCGCCACCCCGTCTGGTCGAGCGGGTTCCGCCCGTTCTTTCTCGCCGCGGCGGCCTACGGCCCGCTGCTGCTGTTCGCCTGGTACGGGGCCCGCAGCGGGTGGTGGGTCTTGCCTGGCGCGGCGCTTGCGCTGCCGCTGCTGCACGCCCACGAGCTGCTGTTCGGCTTCGCGGCGGCGCTCGTATGCGGCGTGGTGCTCACGGCACTGCCGAGCTGGTCCGGCGCCGCGGAGCTGCGCGGCCGGCTGCTCGTGGTGCTCGCTGCGCTGTGGCTCGCCGGCCGCGTGGCGATTCACGCGATTCAATGGCTGCCGTGGTGG
>JAHFSF010000051.1:3533-13127 GCA_023265875.1 Gammaproteobacteria bacterium
GTCGCTGACGATCGCGGCGGCGCGCCGGCAGCTGTTCTGGTGGACGCTGCCCCCGCTCGCCGCGCTCGCGACCGCGAACGTCGCCTTTCACGTCGCGCTCGCGCGCGGCTCGGTGACCGATGCGCAGTGGGCGCTGCTGCTCGGCGTGCACGCGCTGGCATTCCTTTTCACGTTGTACGGGGGGCTGTTCATTCCTGCCTTCACGCGCCGCTGGTTGCAGCAGCGCGGCGAGCGGGCCGGCGCTATCTGGATGCCGCTCGAGTATGCGACGGCGCTGGCGATGGCCGCCTTCGCCAGCGCCGACCTGCTGCAAGCGCCGCCCGCCTGGATGGTGGCCGCGGCACTGACCGCGGCTGCGGTTCACGCCTGGCGCTGCGCGCGCTGGCGGGGCTGGCGTACGACGGACGAGCCGCTCCTGTGGAGCATCCACCTGAGCTACGCGTGGCTGATCGTTGCGCTGTTGCTGCGGGCGCTGGCCGAACTCGTCCCGGCCGTGCCGCGCGAGGCCTGGGTCCACGCCTTCACGATCGGCGCCTACGGCATGCTGAAGATCGGCCTGATGACGCGGGTCGCGCTGCGCCATACGGGCCGCGCGCTGCAGGCGCCGTTGCCGATGCGGATCGCCTTCGTCCTGGTCTTCGCGGCGGCGCTGCTGCGGCTGGGGTACTCGGTCCATGACTCGTGGCAGTGGCTGCTCGCCATGGCCGCACTGCTGTGGGCGGTGGCATTCCTGCTGTATCTGCTGGTGCATGGCCCGATGCTGCTGCGCCCGAGCCTGCCGCGTGCGTCGGCTGGTGCCCCGACATGACGACCCAGCCCGTCGTGAACGTCGATCGCGTCCTCGACAGCGTGCGCTTCCGGGGCCTGCCGCTGCTGGTCATGATCTGTACGGCGGCGATCCTGATCCTGGACGGCTTCGACATCCAGATCATCGGTTTTGCTGCCCCGGCCGTGACCCAGGAATTCGGCATCGCGCGCAAGGCGCTGGGCCCGGTGCTCGCCGCGGCACTGCTCGGCATGGCGGTCGGCGCATTCGCCGGCGGGCTCGCCGGGGACCGCTGGGGCCGCCGCCCCACGCTGATCGCAAGCACGGCCCTGGTCGGCCTGGCGACACTGGCGGCCACGGTGGCCCAGAGCGTCGATTCGCTGATGTTCTGGCGACTGATCACGGGGATCGGCCTCGGCGGCACGCTGCCCAACGCGACGGCGCTGATGGCGGAATTCGCGCCACCACGCTGGCGCAGTCAAGCCATCGCCGCGACGGTCATCGGCGTGCCCATCGGCGGCATGGCCGGCGCGGCCATCGCGGCCGAAATCATCCCCGCCCTCGGTTGGCGCGCGCTGTTCGGAATCGGCGCGGTGCTGCCGCTGCTGCTGGCGGCGACCATGCATTTCATCCTGCCGGAGTCCGCCCGCTTCCTGAGCACGCGCGCCGGGCGTCACCGCGAGCTCGCGATACTGCTCGGCCGGATCGTCCCTGGCCGGACCTATTCCGGCGCGGAAGACTTCGTGCTGGCGGCTCCCGCCGCGGCCGGATACGCGGGATTGCGCGCCCTGTTCTCGCGCGCACTCGTGCGCGACACGCTGGTGGCCTGGCTCGTCTTCGGCACCAACGTCTTCGCCGTGTACGCGTTCTTCAACTGGATATCGGTGGTGTTGACCTCCGTCGGCCTGGACATCGCCACGGCCGTCCGCGCCAGTCTCCTGTTCAACCTGGCCGGCGTGATCGGCGCGGTGGCCAACGCCTGGATCATCGCGCATTTCGGCTCGCGCTGGCCGCTGGCCGCGATGGCCGCGCTGGCTGCCGCCGCGCTTTTCCAGCTATCGCGATTACCGCTGGGCGGGATCGATCCGACCAGCGCGTTGCCTGCGCTGATGGCAGGCATCGCGGTCGCGGGGCTTGCCATCACCGCGGTCCAGATCGGCATGTACGCGGTGACCGCGCACATCTATCCGACGGCCTGCCGCTCCTCCGGTGTCGGCTGGGCGCTCGGCGTCGGACGGTTCGGCGGAATCCTGAGCTCGTTCGGCGGCGCTTTGCTGCTGACGCAGGGCGGCAGCCAGGGGTTCTTCGGCGGGATTGCGTTGGTCCTGGTGATCACCTGCGCCAGCGTGCTGATGATACACAACCACTTGCCGGCCGCCGTGGCGCGACCTGCCGACGCGGCCCACGACCCGCGCTGAGCGAGCGGCCACCAGGTTCAACGGTTCGCAGCGGGGTATGAAGTCGAGCGCGGGCGCGGTGCCGGCTGCTGCGTCCGTTGTCGACTCACGAGTCCAGAAAACGTTGCGAGCGTGATCGAGCCCAGGGTGGCGCGGACCGTGTCATCGATCTCGCACAGCACCGCGTGCAGCGTCAGACCTTCGCTGGTCCCTTTGCCCGCTGCACCCACATCCTGGCCGCTGGGACCGAGCCTCTCGAACAACTCGATGACATCGAGCAGCGTCGTGCGGCGTGCATTGCCGGAGAACTGATAACCGCCACCGGCTCCGCGGATGGATCGCACCAGGCCGGCGTCGCCCAGCACGTGCATGACCTTGGCCAGGTGGTGGCTGGAGGCACCGTATTTCGCGCCGATTTCAGCGACCGTCAACTGGCGATCGGAATTCGCGACCAGCTCGACCATCGCGAATACTGCGAGCTGGCTCGAGACCTGGAGCTTCATGAAAGGTCGCCTGCAGCCTGGCCGGCGGTCATTCCAGGTTTCTCTCGAGCTGGATGTACGGCCCGGCCATCATTCCCTCGGCGCGGAAGAACATCATGGGCAGCGCACTCTGCTTGGCGACCATCGTGCGCATCTTGCTCATGCCGAGGCGCCTGAACTCGCTGGCGATGGCGTCCAGCAATACTTTGCCGACGCCGATCCCTCGTGCACCCGGGGCCACTCCCAGGGCGTAGACCCAGCCGCACGGCTCCGACCCGAACTCCCAGGCGCGGATCTCGCCCACGATGAACCCCAGCAGCCGACCGGTCTTGCCGGGTGATGTCGCCACCAGGAAGAAGTGTCCCGCCGGGTGCGCCCTGCTGTGTTCGAACAGGACTTGCCAGTGCGGCTCCTTGGCGAGCGAAGTGATGACGGCATCCAGCGCGCTGACGGCCGGTATGTCGCCCTGCTGCGCGGGCCGTATCGTGAACGGGCTGGCGGACGCCGGCGCGCCAGCGGCGCCGCCGCATGCTGCGACGGCGTCCTGCGTTCCCACGCCACTGGAGGCGCGAGCCACCTTGCCGGTCCCCGCGCGGGTTACCGGCCGCACGCGCCGAGGTGGCTTTCCTGCCGTTCGTCTCATCAACTGGCCCTGCCGCTCCGGCGTCGTTCCGGTATTCCGGTACCATATCACTGATGGCGCCATTCCGAGGCAAACGCGTGCGGCCGTGACGGATCGGCGGCAAGACGCGGCCGTCCGGCGCGCGGCGCGAGGCACCGCGCGCGGTGGCGGGATCAGCCGTGCAGCGTCGCGTATTTCCGCAGCAGGTCATCCCTGCTCTCGATGAAATCCGGATGTTCGACGATGCAGTCCTGCGGGCAGACCAGCCGGCATTGCGGCTCGTCTTCGGCGCCGACGCATTCGGTGCACTTGAGTGCGTCGATCACGTAGATGGGGTCTCCTGCCGTGATCGCCTTGTTCGGACAGACCGGCTCGCAGGCGTCGCAGGCCGTGCAGGTCTCGGTGATCATCAGTGCCATACAAGGTGCTCTCCTGGGTCAGGCCGCCCGGTGAATCTCGCCGCGCGCCAGCAGTTTCTCGAACCGGTAGACGCCCCACAACGCCGCACCGATCGCGCCGGCATAGGCCGAATCCGCATGGGCGCGCACGACGATCTTCATGTCCCTGGCTGCGGCGATCTCCTCCGCGAGTGCCGCGACCAGACCCGCGTCCTGCGCCAGCCCGCCGGTGACCAGGACCACGCCGCTGGTGCCGCCGATCGACTTGAGCAGCTTGCCCAGCCGGCCGGCCATCGAGAGATGGATTCCCTTCAGGATGTTGGGCGTCGAGATCCCGCGGGAGACCATGTTGATCACGTCGGTCTCTGCCAGCACCGCGCAGATCGACGAG
The DNA here is from genome assembly GCA_023265875.1 of Gammaproteobacteria bacterium. GTDB lineage: Bacteria > Pseudomonadota > Gammaproteobacteria > Steroidobacterales > Steroidobacteraceae > SCUD01. The sequence continues at coordinate 7,590 of JAHFSF010000051.1, forward strand.
ACCACCTCGGGCTTTTCGGCCTGGCAGGACAGCGTGCCGATCTCGTCCTGCGCGACGCCGAGGTAGCGGCCGATGTTTTCGAGGAACTGGCCAGAGCCCGACGCGCACTGGCTCGTCATTCGGTACTTCAGCACCTTGCCGCGCTCGTCCATGGCGATGGCACGGCCGTGCAGGGCGCCCGCGTCCAGCACGAAACGTGCCGCCGGCTCGAGGTAGATCGCCCCGCGCGCATGCGTCGTCATGGAGTAGAAGTGGCCGGTGTGAAATGGCACGCTTTCGCCCTCACCGGTGGTGGCGATGTAGTCGACGTCCTTTTCAGCCAGCCGGGCGTCCCCGAGGACATGGTCGAAACAGGTGCGGGCGAGCTCGATCGGGTCGCGTTGCCGGATGCGCAGGGCGGCGCGCGACAGCCACTCGGTCTGATCGCCCACCACGCGCATCACGGCCGCCTTCACGGCACCGGTGCCGACATCGATTCCTGCGGCGATCGTCATGCCTGCGCCTCCTGCCGGGCACCGCCCTCGTACGCGCGGCGGGCAAACTCGGCGGCGCCGAGCGCCCCGGTATAGATGGAATCCGGATTGATGTTGATGACCACGTCGCCATAGTTCGCCTTGATGAGCTGGCGAAGTTCGCGCACGGCCGCCTCGTTCTTGGCGACCCCGCCGGTGAACGTGAACTCGTTGGTCACGCCTCCAGAGCGCGAGATGATCGAGATCGCGCGCAGGATGATCGCGCGGTGCAGCCCGGCCACGATATCCTCGCGTTTCTCGCCGAGCGAAAGCCGGTCACGCAGTTCGGCGCCGGCGAATACCGTGCAGGTCGAGTTAATCCGGGACGGGCAGTCTGACTTCATGGCCATCGGGCCCAGTTCGTGCAGACCGATGCTCATCTCGTCGGCGATGTAACCCAGGTACCGGCCGCAACCGGCCGCGCAGCGATCGTTCATCTGGAAGCTGGTGACGATGCCATCACCGTCGACCTGTATGCCCTTGGTGTCCTGCCCGCCGATGTCGAGGACCGTCCGGGTGTTCGGGTACATCATGTGTGCGCCGAGTCCGTGACACAGGATCTCCGAGCGGATGTGTTCCTTGGAGAACGGCAGTGTCACGCGCCCGTAGCCCGTGCCGACGAGATAGCCATCCTCGAGGTCGACATCGAGTGTGTCCTCGATGACATGCTGGAGATGCGCCGCCTGCTGGCCGATATGGCCGTCCTCCGCGAGAATCTTCTGCAGTGCCCGGCGGAACTTGCCGCTCAGGTCGCCCGCTGGCGGGCGGTTCTCGACCTCGAGGATCGACTTGTCGTAGATGTTCAGCAGGATCTCATAGGGCAGCGAAAGCTCCCTGCCCACGGCCTCCGCGTGCGTGTAGTAATGGGCGCCGGCGATGTCGCGGAAGAAGTCCGACTTGCGCCGGGCTCCCGGGGCGAACATCGCCGCGACCTCGGAGCGCACACGCTTGAAGACTTCATCGAGGGCGCGGCGGACGCCGGCCTCGAGCTCGGCGAAGCGGCCCCCGCGAAACTGGCCGTTGCAGGTCCGCTCCAGGTCTGCCAGCTGCTCCTGGAACTGCTCGAGGCGGAAAGCGCGTTCGAGCGCCGCGAGGAACAGTTCGAGGCGGTCGCCGGGATCGCCGTCGCGCTGCAGCGCGCGGTGGAACAGCGTGAAGCGCCCGTCGATGCGCGCCTCCTCGCTGGCCACCCGCGCGGCCGTGGCGTAATTGGAGCGTGAGTTGGTGATGCCGCGACCCAGCACGCGGCTGTCGTCGTCGATCAGCACGGCTTTCGTGGTGGTGGAGCCGAGGTCGATGCCGACGTAGGTCCTCATGGCCACTCCTTCACGCCGCGGTCCGGGCGCTGGCACGCCGCTGCTCGACCATCTGGAAGTAGCTCTCGAGGCGGTTCTTGATGTTGGCGGCCGAGAAGTAACGCGGGTCCACCAGGTCGGACTCGATGAATGCAGCCGGCTTGCCAGTGCGCTTTTCGACTTCCCGCATCATCAGCAGCTGCCCCGCCGAGAAACTGTTGCAGCTCTTGATCGAGTTGATCAGCAGGCCGTCCGCCCGGTAGTCCTCGACGTAGTTCGTGAGCATGTCGATGCGCATCGGCAGGCTGCGGTTGGTGTAGACGCCGAGGCAGTACTCGGCCAGGGTCTCCAGCGGCCGGCTGGCGTCGTGGCGGAAGCCGAAGTCGTACACGCCGCCGACCTTGGTGTAGCTCGAGGCCACGACCACCGCCCCCTCGTCGTAGAACATCTTCCAGAACTGGCGGAAGTGCGTGTAGTTGGGCGGTCCCTCGACGACCAGCCGGTAACGCTCGCGGCCCATGTCGCCTTCCGGCGTGACCGGGCCGCGGCCCTGGGCGAGACGCTCGTCGATCTCGTTGCGCAGGAAGCGGTAGTAGTCGATGGCGTCATCGGTGCCGCGGAACGCGCCGAAGATCGGGCCGATGTAGTAAATGCCGCCGAAGTAGGCGTCGATCGGCGAGGGCGTGTTGCGCGCGGTCTGCAGCACGTGGACCAGGTCGTCCTCCGCCTGCGCCGATTTCTTCAGCCGTTCCCGCAGCCGGTCGATATCGAACTTCACGCCCGAGACGCGCTCAAGCTTCGGGATCACCTCGTCACGCAGCTGCTTGACCATGTACTCGATCATGTTGGGCGTGAAGCGGCCGTCGCCCATGTATGGCGTGTGCAGCATGATCGTCTCGCACTTGAACTGCTCGCGCAGCAGCTCGAACCACTTCATGAAGGTGAAGCAGCCGGTATACGACAGCAACAGGACGTCCGGATTCGGGAATTTCTGCCCGTTCGGCGCGATATTGCCCTTGGCCATCATGCCGATGTCGGACTTGACGTAGGTGCAGACGTCCTCAGAGTGGCCGATCTTCTCGGCTTCCATTACGTACTGCCCGGAGACACGCCGCAGTCCGCTCTGGATGGCATTGACTTCGGGCAGGTTGTTCAGCAGGTCGAAACAGCCGATCAGTTCGTTGAGGTTGCCCGGCACGAACGTGCTGCAGACTTTGGCGCCGGTCTCCGGCGCGGACGTCAGGCGGTCGTAGTGGGCTGCCATCATCGCCTTCTGCTTCTGCATGGAGGCGTCTTTCTCGACGTCCCTGGTGGGCGTCCTGGCGGCGGGGGCAGCTGTGGTCATCGTCCACTCCAGAGCTTGATGGAATCGGCAAACGTGCCGGCCTGTTCGCGGATTGGCTGCATCTGGCCGGAATTCTCGGCGTACTTGAATGCGATGCAGGGAATTCCGGCGTCGGCCAGCACGTGCTGCAGGATCGGCCGGTCGAGCAGGGCGGGATCGCAGAAACTCGGGCAGGCGAAAATGACGCCCTCGGCGCCGGTACGCCGGACGGCGCGGACCAGGTGCTGGCCCTTCTCGCGCTGGTCCGGCTCGAACTTCGCGGCGGTCGATTCGGAATGGTGCAGGAACGCGGTCGCGAGGTTGCGCAGCGGGTCGCCCTCGACCGGCACGTCGCTCGTCAACCAGCGCGTGACCAGCAGCAGGTCGTCGTCGACCACGTAGCAGCCCGCCAGCTCGAGCGACTTGATCAGGTTGAGCGGCGGCTGTTCGCAGAATGTGCCCGTCAGCACGATCCGGCAGTTGTCGCGTCGCGGGCGCTGCACGAGGCGGGCCGCGGCGAGATAGTCACGCAGCATCGCCGAGTGCTGTTCGACGGGCAGCACGAGGCCCGCACGCATCAGCAGGTGAACCTCGGCGGCCGGAACCTGCCAAGGCTGTTCGGCGCGATAGCCGTACAGTTCGCGGACCAGCTGGCGGTTCTCGTTGTACAGCGCGATCGCGTGGCGCAGCTCGTCATCGGTGACCGGCGCGCCGCGCAGCCTGGCGAGGTCGTCGCGCAATTCCGCGAGTTCATTGACGTAATAATTGCCGCCGATCTCGTCGGCGTAGTTCTGCGGGACGTCGAAGTACCGCGAGTAGACGTGCGGGAACATCAGCTTCCACATGCCGGACAGGTTGCGGATGACGTCGCAGATGGACGGGAACAGCATGCCGTCGACGAAGTCCAGCCGGCCGGACAGGCCGAGCTCGACGGTCGAGCGGGGGATGCGGCAGATGTAGCTCTGGTAGTAGGCGTCGCCGTGGACGACCTCCAGCCGGTCGCCGCCGCCGACGATGCCGAGCGGCAGCATGCCGGCGGCGTGGATGATCTCGCGGGGCACGTAGATCGGCAGGTAACCCACGACCTTGCGGCCGGGCTGCGCGGCCTTCCACTCGCGTGCGGCGCTGAAGCTCAGGTCCTCGAAGATCTGGGTGGCGCGATTGATGATGACGGCAGTGCTGCTCATGTTCAGCGGTGCTCCCACCGGGCGGGCCTCTTGTCGATGAATGCCGACAGCCCTTCGACGGCGTCGTGGGTCTGCATCAGGTCGTCCAGATAGAGGCGTTCCACGGCCGCGAGCCGGGTGCGGACGCGGCTCGCATATTCCTGCCTTGCGGCGCGCACGGCGCGACGCAGGGATTGCGCGCTTTTCGGCTGCAGGTGCTGGCCGAAGTATTCGAGCGCCGCCTGCCGCGGATCGGCGGCAGCCGCGGCAGCAAGCCCCAGTGATGCGGCCTCGGTGCCGGAGACGTTGCGGCCCGAGACCAGCAGGTCGAATGCGCGCTGCGGGCCGATCAGCTCCGGCAGCAGGCAGGAGGCGGCCGGCGCGAAGACGCCGAGCTTGATCTCCGGCTGGCCGAGTTCGGCGGTCGGGGTCACGAACAGCAGGTGGCCCGCGAGCGCGAGCTCAAGACCGCCGCCGAGACAGCGCCCGTGAACGGCAACGAGGATCGGCACCGGCGACTCCAGCATGCGGCCGAGCAGCCGGTGCAGGCTGCCGAGCATCGCTGCACACGCGCCGGGCAGGTGCTCCTCGACGCTGGCGCCAAAGCTGAAATTCGGGCCCTCGGCGTCGAGCAGCACGGCTGACAGGACCGGCTGCTCCAGGTGTGCGGCGAGCGCCGCGTCGAGTGCCGCGATCATCGCCACGTCGATCAGGTTGGCCTTGGGCCGCGCGAGCCGCAGTCGCAGCAGGCGGCCCTCGGCTTCCAGCCAGACCTTGAGCGGTTCCGTCATGGGCGCCGGGACCGCGGCTGGATGCTGTCGGTCAGCGCGTCGGACCACGGCGTGTTCGCCGCGAGTGCGCGTCGCAGGCCGATGAAATCGATTTCCCGGCCGGTCTCCCGGGTGCCCTCGTTGAAGGCGCGGAAGCCCGCCCGCGCTTCGGTCGTCATGTTGAGCGCGAGCCAGGCGCGCGAGTCTTCCTTGTTGCGGTTCCAGGTCTCGAGCTTGGGTTTGCGCAGCTCCTCGAGCGTCTTGGTCGTGCAGTCCGGGAACATGTACAGGAGCTTCGTGCACAGCTGCTCGACCGCCTCGTCCAGCGGCCCCAGGTCGATGGTGCCGCGACGCATCAACTCCTGGCCGGCCTTCAGCGCCTCGCCGGTCAGCGGCTTGCCGAACACCAGACGGCCGAATTCGTCCACCATGCGTGACGTCTCGACCAATGGGTTCGGGACGTGACGCCCG
>JAHFSF010000052.1 GCA_023265875.1 Gammaproteobacteria bacterium
GGTGCGGTGTCGAAGGCGATTGCCTCGGCCTTCACGGCGCACGGCGGTGAAATCATTACGGACACGCCGGTCGAGCGTGTCATCGTCCGCAATGGCAGGGTCACGGGCGTGGCGACGGCTAGTGGCAGTGAATACCGGGCCAGGATCGTGGTCTCGAATCTCGACCCGAAACGCACGTTCACGAAGCTGTTCGACGAAAAGGACCTCGATCCGGCCTTCCTGGACCGGGCGCGCAATTTCAAGATCCGCGGATCGTCCGGAAAGCTGAATATCGCGCTCGACGGACTCCCCGAATTCACGGCGCTGGGTCGCGACAATCCGCTGCGCTTTGGCGATATCCACTTCCTCGACTCGCTTGAACGCATGGAACGCGCCTACGACGACTGGAAGAATGGCACCTGGTCGAAGGATCCGTACCTGGACCTGCTGATCCCGTCGATGACGGACCCGACGATGACGCCGCCGGGAAAGCATTTCATGTCGGTGTTCGTGCAGTACGTGCCGCCGAAGATCCACGGCCGCGACTGGGCCGACGCGGATCGCGACGGATTCAAGCAGACGGTACTGGACCAGATCGGGCGCTACAGCCCGAACTTCAGGCAGCTGGTCCGGCATGTCGAGGTGCGCACGCCGCGCGAGCTCGAGGACGAGGTCGGCCTGACCGAGGGCAACATCTTCCAGGGCGAGCTGACGATGGACCAGCTGTTGTTCAACCGGCCATTCCCGGGCTTTGCGCAATACCGCGGCCCGGTCAGGGGCTTCTACATGTGCGGTTCCGGCACCCACCCGGGCGGCGGCGTCATGGCCGCCCCGGGTGCGAATGCGGCGCGCGAGATCCTGCTCGACGCGCGGCGGCCCAATCTCGTGCCGGAGGGCTGGCAGGATGACTGACCAGAACCGGGTCATCATCGTCGGCGCCGGCCACAACGGACTGGTCTGCGCGGCCTACCTGGCGCGGGCCGGGCGCGAGGTGCTGGTCCTCGAGGCCTCGAACCGGGTCGGCGGCGCCGCGGTCACGCGTGAGTTCGCGCCGGGATTCCGCGTTTCCGCCTGCGCGCACCTGTCCTACCTGCTGGACGCCGCCATCAGCCGCGAACTCGGGCTGTCGTCGCATGGCCTGAAGCACGCTCGCGAAAATCTCCGGACGGTGGCTGTTGCGGGCAATGGCGATCATCTGGTGCTCGATGGCGGCCGGCTCGAGGCGGGCAGGCTGCCGGACAAGGACCGTGCGGCGCTTGCGGAATACCATGCGCGGATGCTGCGATTCGCACGCGTGCTGGCGCAGCAGCACAATCGCCGGCCACCGAGGATCGCCGGCGGCGGCCGCCGGGAAGTGCTTGCCGCCGCGATGCTCGGGCTCGATGTCCGCCGGCTCGGCCGCAACTCGATGCGTGAGTTCCTGCGTATCGCCGCCATCAACATCTTCGATGTGCTCGAGGAGTCGTTCGAGACGCCGCTGCTGAAGGGCGCCCTGGGCCTCGACGCCGTGCTGGGCACCAGTCTCGGGCCGCGCTCGAACAACTCGGTCCTGACGCTGCTGCATCGCATGAGTGGCACGGCGCAAGGCCCTGCCGGCAGACTGTCGCTGCCGGAAGGCGGGATGGGCGCCATCAGCGAGGCACTCGCCGCGGCGGCCCGCGCAGGCGGCGCCAGGATTCGCACTGGCTGCGCCGTCGCGCGCATCACGCTGGACGGCGCCCGGGTGTCCGGCGTTGAGCTCGAAGGCGGAGAAATGCTGAGCGCCGGCAGCGTCGTCTCGAATGCAGATCCTGCGCGCACGCTGCTCGGGCTTCTCGGCGCCCGCCATCTCGAAACCGGTTTCGTCCATCGCGTCCGGCACATCCGTTCGAAAGGCATGGCGGCGAAGCTGCACCTGGCGCTCGACGCACTGCCGGAATTCACGCAGCTCCCGGCGCAGTTCGCGGGCGAGCGGCTGGTGATCGCGCCCGACCTCGTCTATCTGGAGCACGCATTCGACCACGCAAAGTACGGCCATTGCTCGCCGGAACCCGCGCTCGAGATCACGATCCCGAGCGTCCACGACCGGACCCTGGCGCCGGCGGGCAAGCACGTGCTGTCGGCGGTCGTGCAGTACGCTCCATTCGACCCGCGCGCGAGCGGCGACGGCCCGCGGCGGGAACTGCTCGAGCGCGCGCTTGGCGTGCTCGAACGGCACGCGCCGGGCATCCGCCGCCTGGTCGTCGCCTCGGAACTCCTGCTGCCGGCGGACATCGAGCGTGAATTCCGCATCACCGGCGGCCACTGGCACCACGGCGAGCTCGCGCTCGACCAGTTCATGATGCTGCGCCCGGTGCCGGGCGCAGCGCAGTACGCGATGCCGGTCGGCGGGCTCTACCTCTGCGGCGCCGGCTGCCACCCGGGCGGCGGCGTCATGGGTTCCGCCGGCCGCAACGCCGCGAAGGCCGTCCTCGCCACGGAGCGCGCGGCATGAGCATCAGGGACGCAATGGGCCGCAAGGAGCACTTTCGCAAGGCGGTCTGGGAGACGCCCTTCCATCCGCGCACTGCGGCACTGAACACGCTGAACGAATGGCACCGGTGGAAGGACTACACGACCGCCGACGCCTACTTCGACCAGGCGCTCGAGTACGCGGCGATTCGCAACGCCTGCGCGGTGTTCGACCTGACGCCGATGACCAAGCACCGGATCACCGGTCCCGACGCACTGCCATTCCTGAACCGGCTGATCACCCGCGATGTCTCCAGGATCAAGCCGGGCAAGGTCGGTTACTGCGTATGGTGCGACGACAACGGGCAGGTCATCGACGACGGCACCGTATTTCACCTGCATGCGGGCGATTACCGCCTGTGTTCCCAGGAACGCCAGCTCGACTGGCTGTCACGCTCCGCGTTCGGCTTCAACGTGTCGATCGTCGAGGATACGCACGACATCGCCGCCCTCGCCCTCCAGGGACCCACGAGTTGCGCCGTGCTGAAGGCCATCGGCTGCAATGGCATCGAGCGCCTTGCGCCATTCGGCATCGCCTGGTTTCCGTTTGCCGGCGGCGAGCTCATGGTCTCGCGAACCGGATACACCGGCGACCTCGGCTACGAGCTCTGGATCGATCCGGTGCTGGCGCTCAGCCTCTGGGACGTGCTGTTCGACCAGGGCGCGCAGCACGGCATCCGCCCGATGGGGACGCACGCGCTCGAGGTCGCACGCATCGAGGCCGGTTTCATCCAGGCCGGCGTTGATTTCCTGCCGGCCGACCAGGCGATTCGGCTCGACCGCACGCGTTCTCCGTTCGAACTCGACCTGGCCCGGCTGGTCGATCTCGGCAAGCCCAACTTCAACGGTCGCCGCGCACTGCTCGCGGAGCAGCGCCGGGGCTCGCGCTATCGCCTGGTGCGGCTCGACGTCGAGGGCAACAAGCCGGCACGCTCGGCATACGTGTACGACCGCAAGCGCAATGTCGTCGGCACCGTCACCTCGGCGGAGTGGTCGCCATCCGCGAAATCGAACATCGCGCTCGCCTCCATGCAGGTGCCCTGGGGCCGGCCTGGCGACGAGCTGTGGGCCGAAATCTACTACCAGCGCGAATTGAAATGGTCGCGCGTGATGGCGCGCTGCCGCGTGGTCGAAGGCCCATTCTTCGATCCACCGCGCCGGCGCGCCACCCCCGCCGCGGACTTCTGACCATCTCGGGGCACGGTGCCGGCATGTTTCATCGGCTCGATTGTCTGCTTCGCCCCGGTTCGATCGCCGTGCTGGGCGCGAGCGAACGCGGCGGCACCGTCGGACGCACCACCGTGGAGAACCTGCTGAAGGGGCAATTCGGGGGCCGCCTGTTCGCCGTCAATCCCGGTTACCAGTCGGTCTGCGGCGTGCCGTGCTATCCATCGCTCGCGGCCCTGCCGCAAGCGGTGGAACACGTGATCTTCGCGGTCGGCGACGCGCGGGTGGAGGCGGCGCTCGACGACGTCATCGCCCACGGCGCACGCGCCGCTACGTTGATGTCTTCGCTGGTTCTCGCGGAGGATCGCGAACCGGCGCTGCGCGAACGGGTCGCGGCGAAGATCAATGCCGCGGGCCTGCTGGTCTGCGGCGCGAATGGCATGGGGTTTTACAACTTCCTCGACGGGATCTGGGGTTGTGGCTTCAAGACCCGCATGCATGCCCGCGGCGGAAATGTCGCCTATATCAGCCACTCCGGTTCCGGGATGTGCGGCATCGTCGACAGCGAGGAGCGTATCGACTTCAACCTCGTGGTCTCGACCGGCCAGGAAATTGCCGTCACGATGGATGAATATCTCGACTTCGCGCTCGAGCAGCCCTCGACCCGGGTGGTCGGGCTGTTCATGGAAACCGCGCGCAATCCGCCGGGCCTGGTGCGGGCATTCGAGAAGGCGCGGCGACGCAGGATACCGATCGTCGTGCTGAAGGTCGGTCGCACCGAATTGGCCGCCAGCCTCGCCGTTTCGCATTCAGGCGCCATCGCCGGCAACGACGCCGCCTACCAGGCGGTTTTCGACCGCTATGGCGTGCAACGCGTCGACGACATGGACGAACTCGCCACGGCGCTGATCATGTTCGCGCAGCCGCATCCGGTCAGCGCCGGCGGACTCGTCTCGCTGCACGACTCGGGCGGCGAGCGGCAGCTGCTGATCGACATGGCGCATCAAGCGCGCGTTCCCCTCGCCCGGCTATCCGCGGCCACGACCGACCAGCTCGCAGCATTTCTCGACCCGGGTCTGCCAGCGGTCAATCCGCTCGATGCCTGGAGCACCGGCGGCCCCGATTACCATGTCGGGATGCAGCAGTGCTTTGCCGCATTGATGAGCGATCCCGGGGCTGCCTTCGGGGCGGTGATCCACGATCGCGTAGCGGGCGGTGGCATCCAGCACGACTACGTCGATTACCTGCGTACCGGCAATCTTGCATCCGGCAAGCCTGCATTCCTCGTGGCCAATCGCCAGGGTACCGGCGCGGATGCAGAGGTGATTGCAACGACCCGTGAAGGATTCCCCGTCCTCGACGGCGTCGCCCCGTTCCTGCGCGGCGCCAGGTGCCTGCTCGATTACCGCGACTTGCAGGCGCGCGATCACGCGACGCCGATCCAGCTGCCCGACGCGGTGCTCGCCACCTGGCGGGCGCGGCTGGCCGACGGCAGGTCGATGGACGAGAACGATGCGATGAATCTGCTGCGCGATTTCCAGTTGCCGGCCAATCCAGGCCGCATCGTCGGGAACGCCGGCGAAGCACGCACGGCTGCGCGTGAACTCGGTTTCCCGGTCGTGCTGAAAACCGCAAAGCGCGGCATCGGCCACAAGTCGGACCACGGTGGCGTGCATCTCGGCATCGGTGACGATGCGGCGCTGGTGGCCGCCTACCAGGATCTTGCGACCCGGATCGGCCCGCGCGTGCTGGTGACGCGGATGATCGCCACGCCGGGCATCGAGATGCTGCTCGGAATGATCCACGATAACCAGTTCGGCCCCATTGTCGTGCTCGGAATGGGCGGCCTGCACGTCGAGGCGCTGGCCGATGTCGTCTGCGCCCTGCCGCCGTTCGACGCTGCGGAAGCGCGCCGCCTGGTCGGGCGGCTGAGACTCGCCCCGCTGCTGCACAGCGCCCGGCACCGGAGCCCGCTCGCAGTCGATGAATTCTGCACCATAGCGGCCCGATTCTCGGCGCTGGTCGCCGGTCTTGCCGAGGTCGTCGGTGAAATCGACCTGAATCCCGTGATCGTGCATGCGGCCGGCTGCGCAATCGCCGATGCTCTCGTCGTATGCCGCCCTGCAGGCGATACTCGCGAGCAAGGAATGAGGAAATCGCAATGAGTCTTCAGACACTGGCCGGTCTTGACCGGAAGCACTGGCAGGCGGTAGCGGGGGCGGCGCGCGCGCGCATCGAGACACGCCTGTTCATCGACGGCCGCTTCGTCGATGCGGCGGATGGCGGGCGATTTGTGACGGTCAATCCCGCCACCGGCGAGCCGCTGGCCGAGATGTCGGCAGGGACGGCCGTGGATATCGACCGGGCGGTTGCCGTCGCCAGGCACACATTCAAGTCCGGCATCTGGTCGCGCGTCGCGCCGCGGCAACGGATGGAGATCCTGTACCGGTTTGCGGCGCTGGTGGAGCGGGACGCGGAATCCCTTGCAGTGCTCGAGACGCTTGCCATGGGCAAGCCGATCGCCGACGTCGTCGGGGGTGACCTTCCGGCGGTCATCGACACGATCCGCTACATGGCGGAGTGCATCGACAAGATCGAAGGCGCCGTCACCAGCACGGAGTCCGGCGTCATGCACATGGTGCTGCGCGAGCCGCTCGGCGTCGTCGGTGCGATCTCGCCCTGGAACTATCCGCTGCTGATGGCGGCCTGGAAGGTCGCGCCGGCGCTTGCTGCCGGCAACACCGTCGTATTGAAACCGGCCGAGCAGGCGCCGCTGAGCTGCCTGCGGCTTGCGGAACTATTCGTCGAGGCCGGTGGCCCGCCCGGTGTATTCAACGTCGTCAATGGGCTCGGTGAAGTCGCCGGCAAGGCGCTGGCACTGCACGGGGATGTCGCCAAGATCACGTTCACCGGCTCCACCGAGGTTGGCAAGCTGATTCTGCAGTACGCGGGCCAGTCGAACATGAAGCAGGTGTCGCTCGAGTGCGGCGGCAAGTCACCGCAGGTGTTCGTCGCCGACGTTGCGGACCTTGATCGTGCCGTCACCGCCGCGTACCGCGGAATCTTTTCCAACATGGGCGAAGTGTGCAATGCCGGATCGCGGCTGCTGGTCGATCGCGCGATCTGCGACCGCTTCGTCGAGCGATTCATCGAGCTCGGCCGTGACGCCTTCCGGCCCGGCGATCCGCTCGATCCGGCGACCAGCATGGGACCGCTGGTAACGCGCGAGGCGCAACAACGGGTGCTGGGACTGATCGAAGCGGGGCGACGTGAGGGCGCCCGACTCCAGTTCGGCGGCGGTGTGCCGCCGGGCATGGATGCCGGAGCATATGTGTGCCCTACCCTGTTCACGGAAGTGCGCAACGACATGATGATCGCGCGCCAGGAAATCTTCGGCCCGGTAGCCTCGGTGATTTCATTCAACGGCATCGAGCAGGCCATCGAGATCGCAAACGACACGATTTACGGGCTTGCCGCCGGCGTCTGGACGCGCGACATCGACACGGCGTTCCGCCTGGTCCGCGGGATCGAGGCAGGCGTGATCTGGATCAACTGCTTCGACGAGGGCGACATGACCCAGCCATTTGGCGGCTACAAGCAGTCCGGTCATGCCCGCGACAAGTGCTTCGACAGCATCAAGAGCTACACGCAGACGAAGTCTGCGTGGTTCAGGCTGTCGTGAAGCGGCGCGCTCATTGTGAACGGGCAGGCAGGTGATCCAGTGCCGGGTGAATTGATCCGCTACGAGCGCCGCGGTGCACTTGCCGTGCTGACACTGAACCGGCCCGACAAGCTGAATGCGGTCAACCGCGAAATGATCGACCAGCTCGACCTCGCGCTGGATACCGCAGAGGCGGACTCCGGTGTGCGCGCGATCGTGCTGGCGGGGGCGGGACGTGCCTTCTCCGCCGGCTTCGACCTGGACATGGAAGTCGCCGGTGCCGGGACGCCCGATCCGGCAGCGGTTCGTCGCGCGATCCAGAATGATTTCCGGATCACGATGCGATTCTGGGATTGCCCGAAGGTGACGGTCGCGGCCGTGCACGGCTACTGTCTCGGCAGCGCGATGGAGCTCGCACTCGCCTGCGACCTGACCATCGCATCCGACAGCTGCCTGTTCGGGGAGCCCGAAGTCCGTTTCGGCAGTGGCATCGTCACGATGCTGCTGCCCTGGCTGACGGGCCCGAAACACGCCAAGTACCTGCTGTTGAGCGGGGACGATCGCGTGACGGCGGCCCAGGCGCTCGGCATGGGGCTGGTCAACCGCGTCGTCGCGGCCGACCGCCTGCTGGACGAGGCCTGCGAAGTCGCCAACCGCATCGCCGCCAATGACCCGCTGGCGCTCAGGCTGACCAAGCAGGCCATCAACCGCAGCCTCGATGTGGCCGGCATGCGCGAGGCCCTGCTGCAGGCGCTTGAGCTCGACGTCGCCATCGAAACATCCGCGACGGCCGAATCCCGTGAATTCAACGCCATCCTGCGGCGGGACGGAGCCAAGGCCGCGATTGCGTGGCGGAGCGCGCACGCCGGCCGGCAACCAGCGGCAAAGACGCCATGAGCAAGACCAGGAATCTGCCGGATGAATTGCGGGAATTCCTCGAGCGCCACCCGGACACGCAGTTGCTCGAGCTGCTGCAGCCGGACATGCTCGGCATCCTGCGCGGCAAGCGCGTAGTCCGGGACGAGTTCGCGAAGCCATTCGGGAAAGGCCTGAACTTCTGCGGCGCCACCGTGCTGCTCGACAGCAAGGGCCAGACCTTCGAGCGCATCGACAACGGCGGCCGGGATGGCGATCCCGACGCGATCTCGACGGCGGTTCCCGGCTCGCTGACCGTGGTGCCCTGGGCCGAAGTGCCGACCGCGCAGGTGCTGGTGGTGATGGCCAATGCCGATGGCGGCCCGTTCTTCGCCGATCCACGGCAGGTGCTCCGCAACGCGGCACGACCACTGCAGGAACTGGGCCTCACCGCAGTCGCCGCGACTGAACTCGAGTTCTATCTGCTCGATTCAGCGGATGGGAACCGGCCTGCGCCCAGGGTCGGGCTCATCCCCGGCACGCGCCGCAGCCAGGACGGGCCGCAATACGGCAGCATGCAGGATGTCGAGGACGTCGACCCATTCCTGGCGGAGCTGTACTCGGTGTGCGCCGCGCAGAATATTCCCGCTGGCGCGACGCTGAAGGAATTCTCGCCCGGCCAGTTCGAGGTCAACCTGCGTCACGTTGCGAGCGCGGAACTCGCCTGTGATCACGCCGTGTTGCTGAAGCGCGCCGTCAAGGCAGTCGCGCGACGGCACGGGATGGGCGCAAGCTTCATGGCCAAGCCATTTGCGGAATTCGCAGGCAGCAGCCTGCACGTGCACATCAGCCTGCTCGACCGCACCGGCCGCAACGTATTTGCGGGGCCGGGTACCGGCACGCCATTCTCCGATACCCTGCGCCACGCCATTGGCGGCCTCGCCGCAACGATGAGCGAATCGATGGCCATCTTCGCGCCGACGGCGAACTCCTACCGGCGCTACCGGCCAGGATTGTTTGTTCCGCTGGAGCCCAACTGGGGCATCAATCATCGCGGCGTCGCGCTGCGCGTACCGCTGTCGGCGCCGGAGGACACGCGCATCGAACACCGGCCCGGTGGCGCAGACGGGAATCCCTATCTCGTGATGGCCGCCATCCTGGCGGGCATCCATTACGGCATCGCGAACCGCTGCGAGCCCGGTCCGATGGTGACGTCTGGACAGGTTGTCGAGGAGAAGACCGCACTACCGCTGCGATGGGAAGCCGCACTCGATGCATTCGAGACCGGGCGCGTGCTGCCGCATTATCTCGGCAAGCGTTACCACGACCTGTACTCGGCCTGCCGCCGCGAGGAATGCGACCGTTTCCACGCGCAAGTCACGGATCGTGACTACGAGTGGTACCTGCGCGTGATCTGAATGCGGCGGGCGCTTCAGCGCGCCATGGCGGCATTGCGGACCGCGACCGAGCTGCGGACCGGCGCCTGCATCAGCCGCGTCACCGGCAGCCGGGCCCTGATCCATTCCTGGAATCCCGCCAGCACGATCTCCTTGTCGGACAGGATGCCACGCGTATACGCGCCCGACTCGAGTCCCCTCTGTACCGAACGGGTCAGCACTTCATCCTCCGCCTGCACCCGCTCATTGAGGCGCGAGCACAGATAGCGCGCCGCCTTCATTTCGCGACGATCATCCGGAAAGCCGTAGGTGCGTGCGCGCAGGCGGGCGCGGCCGGGACCCACCGGGATGACCTGGAAGAAGTCCATCCACTCCGGGTAGATATCGAAGTAAACGTTTGGCAACAGCCCGAAATACGTCCAGCGCCGGCGCAAATCGTCGGGCAGGTGCTCGATGACCGGCAGCAACGCGGCGTAACGCTCGGCGCTCCACGATCTCAGCGGCTGCTGCCGCATCCGGTGGCTCAGTCGTATCGTGCCGCCGGGCAGGATCGCTCGATCGTACTTCGGCTCCATCAATGCCGAGAGGCCGGGGTGCCCGATCGGGAAGTGATAGTCCTCGACGTAATTCTCGACGACATTCTTCCAGTCGATCTCGAGGTCCCGGACCCACAGATCAGCCAACGGCACCATCTGCTCGATCCGGTAATGCGAGAGTTCAGCTCGGTGCGGCTGCATGCGCTCGGCGACGGACGGCTCGCCGGACTGGAAACGCACAAACACCATACCCATGAACAGTTCGAGTTCGATCGGCTGCAGCCCGAAATTGGAACGGTCGAACTTCGGGAACGTGTCCGGGGCGCTGACGCTGCGATTGCGGCCGTCAAGGTGATAGGTCCAGCCATGGTACCTGCAGGTCAGGAACCTGGCGCAATGCCCGCGTTCGCCGCTGACGACCGCGTGCGCCCGGTGCGCGCAGACATTGTGAAATGCACGCAGTGACCCGGTCTCATCCCGGATGACGAATCCGCGCAGGCCGAAAAATTCGAAGGCGACGAAATCGCCGGCCTCAGCCAGTTCGCTCGCGTGGCAGACGATCTGCCACGAAGGCAGGAACAGCTTCTCCTTCTCGAGATCGTGGAACTCGTCGTTGTGATAGAGCCATGCTGGCAAGGTATGGCGGAGCGCCGGTTCCGCCGTCGCCTCCGGCACGACGGCACGCGTCTTCGCGCTGGCGGGCGATATCGCCTGGATGCGATCGGCAAGCCAGGGAAACACGCTACGAAGATACGCGCGGCACTGGCGTTTCGCCGCCTCGCGATCAAAATCGTCGCCAGCGAACAGGATGCCCTGCCACAACTGGTCGACGAGCCCGGTCAGTCCGAGCGAGACTGCCTCCGCATCCGGCCAGCCCTCGAGGCCCTGGTCGGCGATCAGCTGCCGGCACAGCTGCATGACCGTCTGGCAATAGGCTGCATCGCGATCGCCACAAATCCGCTGGTAGTCATTGCGGGCATTCGACTCGGACAGGAACGCGTACCACACGGCAACTTTCCGGGATTCGCTGAGCCGCCGGCCCAGGCTCGCATCGATGATGCCGAGCAGGCCATGCAGGGGGTCGCTACCCGCCTCTTCAAGAACGGCCGCGAGCTCCGCCGCGAATTCCTCGGACACTTCGCGCAGCGTCGCGAGCAGCAGGGCCTCCTTGCTGCCAAAATGGAAGTTGATCGAGGCCGCCGTATGACCGGCGATCCCGGCAATCTTGGCGGAGGTCAGCGAAGACAGACCATGGCGCGAGATCGCGGCGACCGTCGCATGAATCAGGTCGAGCCTGGAGCCGCTGGGTCGCAGTTCGGTGCCGGTTTCGGGGTTTGCCGCCATGACGGCCTCCGCGGGTTGCGCAGCTGACAATCCTAGCTCGGGAGAGGCCTGGACTCAACGTTTGTTCAGTAAATAGATGATCCATTTAGTATCATTTAAGCTGTTATCCACAAAGAATTTTTTGCTGATGCGATGCAATCCTCGACTGCTGACAAGCCTGGGTGGCCGTACGGCTTTCATGCCCACGCACCCGGCGCTTGGGCTGCGCGGATGACTCTGACCCGGCAGCGGCGGATCGGACTCCTGATCGGCAGCCTGCTGCTCTGCACCGCGGTCCACGCGTCGGCGCAGTCCCCGCCCTCACCCGGGTATGGAATCCGCCTGCAGGAGGCCTGGATCACGCTGCCCGATGGCGTGCGCTTGTCGGCCGATTTGTATATGCCGGGTGGCGGCACAGCCGGCGAGCAATTTCCGGTGCTGCTCGAGTACCTGCCCTACCGCAAGCAGGAATCCCGCGGCCGGAATTACCCCCTGTACTCCTACTTCGTGCAGCGCGGCTATGTGGTCGCGGCGGTCGATATCCGCGGTACCGGCAACAGCGAAGGGCGGTTGATTCCCTATGAATATTCCGACATCGAACAGGAGGACGGCGAGGTCGTGATCGACTGGCTCTCGAAACAGGCCTGGTCGAACGGCAATGTCGGCATGTTCGGGATTTCCTGGGGCGGCTTCAATTCGATCCAGATGGCGGCGCGCAATCCGCCGGCGCTGAAGGCGATCATCGCTGTCTGTGCGACCGAGGACCTGTACCAGGAAGACGTGCATTTCATGGACGGCATCATGCACGTCGATTCCTGGGAGATGAGCCAGGACCTCGACAACGCGCGCCCGGCCGCGCCGGATTACAGGATCGACGAGGCTTACTTCCGCGATCGCTTCGACACCGATCCCTGGATGCTGACCTACAAGACCCAGCAGCGCGACGGCCCGTTCTGGGATCGCGCGTCGATCCGCGATCGCCACCAGGACATCCGCATCCCGACCTTCCACATCGGCGCCTGGTACGATGGTTACCGCGACAGTATTCCGCGCATGCTGTCGGAGGTGCATGCGCCGGTGAAAGCAATCATCGGCGCCTGGGACCATACCTGGCCGCATGAGCCCTATCCGAAACCCGGCATCGAGTGGCGGCACGAGGCCGTGCGCTGGTTCGATCAATGGCTGAAGGGCGTTGACACCGGGATCATGAAAGAACCGCGCTTCGCGGTGTACGTCCGCAACTGGCATCCGCCCGGTCCCTACCTCGAGTACGCGCCCGGCGGCTGGCGCTACGAGGACGGCTGGCCGATCAAGCGCATTCGGGACGAGATCCTGTATCCGCAGCCCGATCACACCTTGAGCAAAGGCAAGCCGGCCGCGACGAAGCACGAGCTTCGCTACCTGCCCTCGATCGGCGTCGAAGCCGGCGGGCCGGTCATGTGGTGGGGCGACGTCGCGCACGACCAGCGCGGCACCGACGCCTTCAGCCTGACCTACGACAGCGCGCCGCTCACCAAGGACACCGAGATCCTCGGCCTGCCGCGCGCGACGCTCACGGTCGCGGCCGATGCGCTGCGCGCCAACTGGTTTGCGCGCCTGTCGGATATCGCGCCCGACGGCACGGTGACCCAGGTCACG
>JAHFSF010000005.1 GCA_023265875.1 Gammaproteobacteria bacterium
GGCGGTCGCCGGATCGACGAGCCGGCGGAACGCAAACACAAAATCCCCGGCGACGAGCGCATCGCCATTCGACCAGCGGGCGGACGGGCGCAGGCTGAATGTATAGGCCCGGCCGTCGCCGGATGTGGACCACGATGCGGCCGCGCCGGGAATGACGCTGCCATCCGGCGCCATCGAGACGAGTCCTTCATAGCAGTCGCGCAGGATGGTCATTGCCGCTTCCATGCGCGCGAGCTGCGGGTCGATCGAATCGGGCTCGCTGCCGTTGCCGCGCCGCAGTTCTTTTGCCGCGGGCGCCGATTCGGTTCCGCCACAGGCTGTCAGCAGCCAGGCCATCGTCGCGCAGGCCGCGAACAGCCTGGTGAATCCGGAACCGTGCAGCCGCTTCATGCGGCGCGTGCGCCCTTCTTCAGGTGGACGAGCAGGATGGAAACCGCGGCGGCCGTGATGCCCGGGAGCCGTGAGGCCTGCCCGACGGTCACCGGCCGCGATTCCAGAAGACGCTGGCGCGCCTCGTTGGACAGACCGGGAACGGCGGCGTAATCGATGGACTCCGGCAGCCGCGTTTCCTCGTGGCGCCGCTGGCGCTCGATCTCGGCCTGCTGGCGCTCGATGTAGCCGGCGTACTTCGCCCGCACTTCGATCGCGAGCGCGACCTGCTCGGCAAGCCGCACATCGTCCTGCGGCGGCGCGCTGCCGGCCGTTTCGATCGCAACCCGCTTGCGGGAGAAGAAATCCCAGCGCGCATCGTCCACCAGCCCGAGGTCGCGGCCGACCGGCGTCAGCCGGAAATCCGCGTTGTCCTCGCGCAGCAGCAGCCGGTACTCCGCGCGGCTCGTGAACATCCGGTAGGGCTCCACGGCTCCCCGCGTGATCAAATCATCCACCAGCACCCCGAGGTAGGCCTCGTCGCGGCGAGGCCACCAGGGTTCCCGCCCGGACACCGCGCGCGCGGCGTTGATGCCGGCCAGCAGGCCCTGCGCCGCCGCTTCCTCGTAGCCGGTCGTGCCATTGATCTGGCCCGCGAAATAAAGACCCGCCAGCGGCTTCGTCTCGAGGCTGTAGCTGAGGCCACGCGGGTCGAAGTAGTCGTACTCGATCGCGTATCCCGGCCGCGTCAGCTCTGCCTGCTCGAAACCGCGGATGCTCCGCACGAAGGCTTCCTGCACGTCGGCCGGCAGGCTCGTCGAAATCCCGTTGGGATAGACGATATCCGTGTCGAGGCCTTCGGGCTCGACGAAGATCTGGTGCGAAGTCCTGGCGGCGAAGCGCACGACCTTGTCCTCGACCGAGGGGCAGTAGCGCGGGCCGATCCCCTCGATGAGGCCGGTGAACATCGGCGAGCGATCGGTCGCGCCGCGGATGATCTCGTGCGTGCGCTCATTCGTCGCCGTGATGTGGCAGCAGACCTGCCGCGGATGCTCGTCGCGCCGGCCGAGGAACGAGAACACGGGCCGCGGCTCGTCGCCGGCCTGTGGCCGCATCACGGAGTAATCGAGCGTGCGGCCATCGAGACGCGGCGGCGTGCCGGTCTTCAGCCGCCCCACCGTAAATGGCAGCTCGCGCAGCCGCGCCGCGAGGCGATTCGACGGCGGATCGCCCACCCGGCCGCCCTCGCGGCTCTCGAGACCGACGTGGATGCGCCCGCCGAGAAAGGTGCCGACCGTCAGCACGACGGCGCGTGCTGCAATCGTCTCGCCGGCGGATGTCACGACGCCCATCACGCGATTGCCAGCGACGACCAAGTCCGCGACTTCCGCCTCCCGCAACGCGAGCAGCGGCCCGGCATCCAGCTGCGCCCGGATCGCACATCTATAAAGAGTGCGGTCCGCCTGCGCGCGTGTCGCCCGCACTGCCGGACCCTTGCTCGCGTTCAGCGTGCGGAACTGGATGCCCGCGCGGTCGGCAGCGACCGCCATCGCGCCGCCCATCGCATCGATCTCCCGCACCAGGTGCCCCTTGCCGATGCCACCGATCGCCGGATTGCAGCTCATCTGGCCGACAGTCGCGAGGCTCTGCGTCACGAGCAGCGTGCGCGCGCCCATCCGGGCGGCTGCAAGTGCCGCCTCGGTGCCGGCGTGGCCGCCGCCGATGACGATGACGTCGAAGGAATGCATGTCCAGGGTCCGATTCCGGGGCGCCATAGTACCGTGCCCGCCGAAGGCTGATAATCCGGAACCATGGCCGGGCAGCCGACGTCGAAGAATCCATGAGCCGCTGCCGTACCGCCCTGGCCCTCGCACTGGCATCGCTTGCCGTGGCGTCCGGTGCTCTGGCCCAGCTCACGACCGTGCCGATGAAAGGCATCGGCAACGAGTGGGTCAAGAAGCTCGACCTGCGCGGCCGCATGGACTGGGAGTGGATCGAGACCTATCCCACGCAGGTCTATTTCGCGACGCGCAAGGATTCCGAGCGCAGCGGCGACATCGTAACGATGTGGACGCGAGTGGAGTATCGGCAGGTACAGAGCCCTTCATCGCACTTGAGCAGTGTCAGCCGCGATGACTGGGACTGCAGGAAGCGCCAGCGTTCCACGCGCGGGCTGGTCTTCTACCAGTGGAACAACCTCGAGGACGAGGATCCCGAACGCTCGACCAACCTGCTGCGCTACTGGGAAAAGATCGTGCCCGGCACGGTCGGCGAGACGCTGCTCGAATTCGCCTGCAGCATCCGGCCGGTCCAGCCGCTGATCACGCCCGCGCCAGAATCCGGGGGAACCTGATCGCTGCGCAACGGTCCTAACGATACGCCTGGAAACGTCACGGAGGACTCCATGCTGCGCATCATCACGCTGATCGGCTTGTGTTTCATCGCCACCCTCGCGCAGGCGGCCGACAACGGCTTCTACGCCGGAGCCGGCCTCACGCAAAGCGATTACGGGCTCGCCAATCCTGGACGCGGCTCACCCTTCGACGATGAGACCCATGGCTACAAGCTGATCTTCGGCTGGCGGCCGCTCGACAGCTTCAGCATCGAAGGCAACTACGTGGACCACGGCGACGCGACGGTGCCGTCGGGCATCGTCTGCATCCAGTTCATCACCGCGCCCTGCCCGGCAAAGGCCAGCCTCGCCGCGAAAACCGCTGCCGTTTTCGCGGTCGGTTACCTGGACCTGCCGCTCGTGGACCTGTTCGTCAAGGCCGGCATCGATTCCTGGCAGTTCGACGGCCACACGACCGGCGGATTCGTCCCCGTCTTCAAGGTCAACAAAGACGGGACGGACCTCGCCATTGGCGCTGGCGCACAGCTGCGCTTCGGCAGCATCGGCGCGCGCCTCGAGTACGAGCGCTTCGAATTCGTCCGCGACCAGCACCTCGATACGATTTCGCTGAGCCTGACCTATACGTTTCTGTGAGCCTCAGGCCCACTCGGTCAGGCCTTCGCGCTCGTAGAGCACCCTGAACGACGGCCGCGCTTTCATGCGCGCGACGTAGCTCGCGATAGCGGGCCATTCGGTCGCGGGCTTCGGCATGTTGCGCGACCAGCGCATCAGCATCGTGGCGTAGAAATCGACGGCCCAGACGCGGTCGCCCACCAGGCAGGGCCCGCCGGCGCCGAGTTGCGCCTCGATCCGGCCCCAGGCGGCTTCGATCCGGGAACGGGCGCCTTCCTTGACGGCTTCCGCATTCGCCGGGCCGGCAACACGGTCCGGATAGAACCAGTCGCGGTCGGCCGGCTGCAGTGTGTTCGCCAGGTGCAGCATCCACGTCAGGTAAGAGCCGCGTCGCGGGCTGCCCGGCGGCGGGGCGAAGCCCGCTTCCGGGTGCCGCTCGGTCAGCAGCATCAGGAGCGCCGCGCATTCATACAGCGGCTGGCCGTCCACGACCAGGGTCGGCACCACACCGTTCGGGTTCAGTTTCAGGTATTCCGGGGTCTTGTGCTCGCCGGCATCCAGGTCCACCTTCTGCAGTTCAAAGGGCACGCCGAGTTCGATCAGGAGCCAGTGCACTGCGAAACTCGCGGTTCCGGGTGAGTAATGGAGCGTGTACATGGATTGCGGTCCTCCTTGGTGCAAACTATAGGGGACGCGGGGTCGCCGAGGTATGGTCATGCATACGGGAAGCTGCCTGTGCGGTGCGGTCCGCTACGAAGTCGACGGTCCGTTCGGCATGATGGCCAATTGTCATTGTTCGA
This sequence comes from Gammaproteobacteria bacterium, assembly GCA_023265875.1. Taxonomy (GTDB): domain Bacteria; phylum Pseudomonadota; class Gammaproteobacteria; order Steroidobacterales; family Steroidobacteraceae; genus SCUD01. The sequence continues at coordinate 4,135 of JAHFSF010000005.1, forward strand.
TGTGCCGCAAGCACCACGGCGCGATGTTCTCGACCTTCGTCTCCGCGCCGGATGCGGGTTTCCGCTGGATCTCCGGGCAGGACCACATCGAAACCTTTGCGTCGTCGGAACACGGCCGCCGGCCGTTCTGCCGGACCTGCGGCTCGGTGACGCCGATGCTGCTGCCCGGCATGGGCCTCGTCTTCGTGCCGGCCGGCAACCTGCAGGAAGATCCGGGCCTGAAGCCGCAGATGCACATGTTCACCGGCTCGCGCGCGAGCTGGTACGCGATCACCGACGCGCTGCCGCAGCACGAAGGCTACCCGCCACAGTTCGGCGGCGGCATGGGCATCGACCGGCCGTCGCCGAAGCCGATGCCCGGCGTGACGCAGGGCAGCTGCCTGTGCGGAGCCATTGCCTGGGAACTTTCCGGCAAGGCCGAGCGCATGCAGAACTGCCATTGCTCGCGCTGCCGCCGCGCGCGCAGCGCCGCCCACGCGACCAATGCGTTCTACCAGCAGGAGCAGCTGTCGTGGGTCCGCGGCAAAGCCGACGTGCGGAGTTATTCGCTGCCGGAAGCCAGGTATTTCGGGCAGGATTTCTGCCGGCACTGTGGCAGCCCGGTGCCGCGCGTGGTCGCGGCGACCGGCCGCGCGGTCGTGCCCTGTGGCAGTCTCGACACGGATCCTGGAATAAGGCCGCTCGGGAACATCTTCGCGACCAGCAAGGCGCCCTGGTACGAGATCACCGACGGCCTGCCGCAGTGGGAGGCTTATCCTGCGCGCGCTTAGTGCGCTCGCGGCGACTGCATGGCTGCTCGTTGCCTGCGGATCGTCGCAGACCCCGGAAGATGAAATCCGTGCGCTAATCGACGCAGCGGAGACGGCGGCGGAATCGCGCAATGCAGCGGCCCTGCGCAGCATGGTCGCGGATGACTACCAGGACGGCGAAGGCCGCGGCGCCGACGAGATCCGCCGCTACCTGCACGGCTACCTGATCGCGCACCAATCCATTCACCTGATCACGCGCATCGACGACATTGAACTGCAGGGCCGGGAACTCGCCCGGCTACAGGTGACCGTCGGCGTGCTGGACCGCGAAGCCGATGCGGATTCGGCCTGGGACCTGGCCGGCGACATCCATCATTTCAACCTGCGGCTTGCACGCGAGGACGGCGAGTGGCGCGTCACGCGCGCCGACCGGCAACCGGACCGCTAGTCCGCGTCCTCGGGCGCGTTCCAGCGCTCGCGGAAGGCCTGCACGGCCTCCGAGTAGATCGCTGCGTGCCGGCGCGACAGCAGCAGGGCTGAAGGCGGGCAGACGCGCGCGCGGATCACGCCGAGATCGGCCGCTGCGTCGAACAGGCTGGGATACCAGCGTTCCCACTCCGGCAGGATCGCCTCGACGGTGTCACGAAGGCTCATCGGATCGCGCATCCGTGACCGGTGGCGCGGGTGTGTTGGAATTCCAGATGTCGCGGTGGATCAGCCAGCGGCCGTCCACTTTCTTCCAGAGCTCGATGAACTTGCCGCTCTCGTTCGCCGCGCCGTCCGCGCCCTTGATCCTGAAGCTGCCCTGCCGGTGGGCGAAATTGCCGAGAACCAGCGTCTCGACGGTGGCAATCTCAAAGGCCGGAGCGCCCGGCGGGTTGGTCCTGGCGACAAATTCCTGGATCGCCGCGCGGCCGTTGACGATTTCCATGTCCGGCGGCAGCAGTTGCGCGTCTTCGGTATAGAGCGCCGCGACGCCCGCCGCGTCGTGGGCCGCATAGTGTTCGACCCAGGCATCCGCGACGCCCTGTGGAAAAGGCTCGGGTGCCGGGCTCTGCGCGCAGCCCGCGGCCAGCAAGCCCGGAATGAACATCAGCATCACCCTGTTCATCCCCGTTCCCCTAGGACGCCGGCGCAACTTCCGGCATCGATGCCGGCGGCGGCGCATTCGGGCTCCACATGTGGCGATGGATGAGCCAGGCGCTGCCCACCTTGGTCCACAACTCGATGAACTTGCCCAGCCGCGGCTCACCCTCTTCAGGGTAGATCGCACTGTAAGTGCCTTCCCGGAACCAGTAATCGCCGAGCTGCATGGTCTCGACTCCCGACAGTTCGATGCGCACCTGGCCGGGATTGAAGGACCTCCAGAACTCCTCGATCGCGTCATGGCCGCTGACGATCGGCTGGTCCGGTGGCAGGACTGCAGCGTCGGGGCTGTACATCAGTGCCAGCCCGGCGGTGTCACCGCTGTTGAACGCGGCGAGCCAGCCATCGGCTGTCGCCTGCGGAAAGGGCTCGGGCGCCTTCGCACTCTCGCAGCCGGCGAGGCCAGCCAGTGCCATCAAGGCGATCCATGGGGCAACATGAAAGCGGTTCATGGCGCGTCCCCCTCTGGTTTGCCTTGCCCGATCATACTCCCGTCATCGCCGCCCGCAGAGTCAGTAGCCTTTCTGGACATCCACCTCCGACAGCAGGCGCCCGCCGGCGACGAAACGGCGGAGATTCTCCCGCACGATCAGCCAGCGCGATCCATCGCCGACATCCACTGCCGCCGCAACATGCGGCGTGATCAGCACATTCGGCGCATGCCACAGGGGGTGGTCGGCCGGCAGCGGTTCGGGATCCGTCACGTCGAGCCCGGCCCCGCCCAGGCGGCCGTCCTCGAGCGCCGCGACCAGGTCGGCCGTCACGACGCTCGCGCCGCGCCCGACGTTGATAAACAGCGCGCCGCGTTTCGCCGCATCGAAGAACTTGCGGTCGTAGATGCCGCGGGTTTCCGGTGTCAGCGGCAGCGTGTTGACGATGAAATCGGCTCGCCCTGCAAATGCCTGCAATTCCGGGCTGAGGCCCACCTCGCGGACAAATGGCGGACCCTCGCGGCTCGAGTTCCGGATCGCGATGACGGTCATGCCGAACGCCTGCGCGCGGCGCGCCACCTCAGTGCCGATGCCGCCGAGGCCGACGACCAGCAGCGTGCGGCCCTGGAGCGACCACATGCGCTCTTCCGGGACTGCTTCGTCGGACCATTCGCCGCGCGCCTGCAGCGGCACATAACTCGCAAATCCACGCGCGAGGCCCAGCATGAAAGCGAGCACGTGCTCGGACATCACCGGGCCGGCGATCTTCTGCATGTTGGTCAGCACGATGCCGCGCCCTGCGAAGCCCGGCAGCGTGACGCAATGTTCGACGCCCGCGCTGAACACCTGGATCCAGCGCAGGCGCACGCCGGCGTCGACCACGGGCCCGGTGCAGAAGCCGATCACCGCCTCGGCATCGCGAGCCAGCCGCGCGGCTTCATCGGCATCGTGCGCCTCGACCAGTTCGATCCCGGGAACTGCTGATGCGAGCCAGGCCAGGCGCTCCGGGTCAGTGGCGGGGACGACAATCCGCGCGGGCAGGTGCCAGCCGGGCAGCTCGGAGACCGGCCGCGCGGACTCCCTGAGGCCGAGTTCCGTGATCAGGCGGGTCGTTTCGGCGTCAGTCGACTGCGCCCCGGCCTGCGCCCCCAACAGAATCAACAGGCTCGCGGCGACCAGCGGCAGGGAGTTGTTCCGGCAGGATTTCATGTCGCCAAAGATACATGATCGATCCGGCCGGCGCGTTTACAATACGACCACAAAGAACCACATCGGGGACCTGTCATGCGCCTCCTGTCCGTGCTGATGCCGCGCGAGCGGCACTTCTTCACGCTGTTCAACAACCACGCTTCGCTCGTGGTCCAGGGCGCCGCCACCCTGGTCGAGATGCTGGCCGGCTATTCCGACAATGGCCGGCGCGACGCCTATGTCGAGAAGATCCAGTCGCTCGAAAGCGCGGCCGATGACGTCACGCACGAGACCGTCGCGCTGATGCACAACACCTTCATCACGCCCTTCGACCGCGACCAGATCAACAAGCTGATCCAGCGCATGGACGACATCCTGGACCTGATGCAGGACACGGCGGAATCGCTGATGCTGTACGACGTCCACGTGCTGACCCCGGAAGTTTCCCAGCTCGCGGATCTCGTCCACGTCTGCTGCGTCCGCGTCCAGGACGCCGTCACGAAACTCTCGTCGATGGACAACGGCCCGGCAATCCTGAAGATCTGCCAGGAGATCGACCGGCTTGAGACGGACGCGGATCGCGTGACGCAGGCGGCCATCTCGAGGCTGTTCCGCGAGGAGCAGGACGTGCGCCAGCTCGTGAAACTCAAGGCTGTCTACGAGCTGCTCGAGCTGACGACCGACAAGTGCCAGGACGTCGCGCTCGTCATCGAGGGCGTCGTGCTGGAGAACGGCTGACGATGGACGTCGGGATCGCCACGCTGACGCTGGTCATGCTGGTCGTCATCGCGCTGGTATTCGACTTCATGAACGGCTTCCACGATTCGGCAAATTCGATCGCGACGATTGTCTCGACCGGCGTGCTGAAGCCCTACCAGGCGGTGCTCTGGGCCGCTTTCTTCAACTTCGTCGCGATTACGCTGTTCGAGCTGAAGGTCGCCGCGACTGTCGGCAAGGGCATCGTCAGTCCCGACATCGTGGACAATTACGTCATCTTCGGCGCGCTGATCGGCGCGATCGCGTGGGATGCCATTACCTGGTACGGCGGCATCCCGTCGAGCTCATCGCATGCGCTGATCGGCGGCATGCTGGGTGCGACCATCGCCAAGGCCGGCACCGGGCCCCTTCTCGCACCGGGTATCATCAAGACGTCGACCTTCATCGTTATCTCGCCCTTGCTTGGCATGCTGCTTGCGGGACTACTGACCGTTGCCGTGTCATGGATCTTCCGACGAAGGACACAGCGCGTGACTGACCGCTGGTTCAGGCGTCTGCAATTGCTTTCTTCCGCGCTCTACAGCATCGGCCACGGCAGCAACGACGCGCAGAAGACGATGGGCATCATCTGGCTGCTGCTGATCTCCGCCGGGCTTACGACCACGGCGCACCTGCCCTTCTGGGTCGTCATTTCCTGCTACGTCGCGATCGCGCTCGGCACGTTGTTCGGCGGCTGGCGCATCGTCAAGACCATGGGCCAGCGCATCACCAAGCTGAAACCGGTCGGCGGCTTCGCGGCGGAAACCGGCGGTGCGATATCGCTGTTCCTTGCGTCGAGCTTCGGCATTCCGGTCTCGACGACCCATACGATCACCGGCGCAATCATCGGTGTTGGCTCGACCCGGCGCGTGCGCGCGGTGCGCTGGGGCGTCGCCGGCAATGTCGTCATCGCCTGGATCCTGACAATCCCGGCCTCGGCGCTGATCGCCGCCGGCGCCTGGTGGGTGGGTCAGCGGCTATTCTGAGCGGCCACCGCCGTCCTGCAGCCGCAACGCGTTGCCGACCACCGACACGGATGACAGGCTCATCGCGAGCGCTGCGATCATCGGGCTCAGCAGCAGTCCGGACCACGGATAGAGCAGCCCGGCCGCGATCGGCACGCCGAGCGCGTTGTAGATCAGCGCGAAGCCCAGGTTCTGCCGCATGTTCGCGACGGTCGCCGCCGAGATCGCGCGCGCCCGTGCGATGCCGCGCAGGTCGCCTTTGACCAGCGTCACCTGCGCACTCGAGATGGCCACATCGGTGCCGGTGCCCATCGCGATACCGACATCCGCGGCAGCGAGCGCCGGTGCATCGTTGATGCCGTCACCCGCCATCGCGACCCGCCGGCCTCCCGCTCGCAGCGTTGTGATCAGCGCGGCCTTGTCCGCTGGCCGCATCTCGCCGTGTACCTGCTCGATGCCGGTCGCGGCGGCAACTGCCTTCGCGGTCGCGGCGGCATCGCCGGTCGCCATCACGATCCGAAGCCCTGCTTCGCGCAGCTCCGCCAGCGCTTCCGCTGTCGTCGCCTTGACCGGATCCGCGACCGCGATCAACCCTGCCAGGGTTCCGCTGACCGCGAGAAAAACCACGCTCGCGCCGCCGTCGCGGAGCGCAGAAGCCGGTGCCGAAAGCGGCGCCGTATCGATGCCCAGATCGGTCATCAGCGCGGCGCTGCCGAGCGCGAGTTCCAGATCATCCACCCGCCCACGGACGCCGAGGCCGGTGCCCGACTTGAATGTCTCCGGTTTCGCGAGCGTCAGACCCCGGGCGCGCGCTTCGGCGACGATTGCATTCGCGAGCGGATGCTCGCTGCCCTGGTCCAGGCTGGCGGCCAGTCGCAGCAACTGCGCCTCATCGAAGCCGCGGGCAGGAATCGCGGCGCGAAACGCCGGCCGGCCCTCGGTCAGCGTGCCGGTTTTGTCGACGATCAGCGTATCCACGACGCGCAGCGTTTCGATCGCCTCGGCATCGCGGAACAGGACGCCAGACTGGGCGGCGCGGCCAACGGCGACCATGACCGACATCGGCGTCGCAAGGCCCAGCGCGCAGGGGCAGGCGATGATCAGCACCGACACGGCGTTCAGCACCGCGTAAGTCCAGGACGGCTCCGGCCCGAGCCAGCCCCAGGCCACGAAAGTCACCGCGGCGGCCGCGAGCACGGCGAGCACGAACCAGTACGACACACGATCGGCAAGCCGCTGCATCGGCGCGCGCGAGCGCTGCGCCTGGGCCACGAGCTGCACGATCTGCGCGAGCATGGTGCCGGCGCCGACGCGGTCGGCGCGTATCACGAGGCTCCCGTTCACGTTCTGCGTCCCGCCGATCACGCAGTTGCCCGGCTCCTTCTCGACCGGCAAGGATTCGCCGGTCAGCATGGATTCATCGATGCTGGAACGGCCCTCGAGCACTTCGCCATCGACCGGAACCTTTTCGCCCGGCCGGACGCGCAGCCGATCCCCTACCTGCACCGTTTCGAGCGGCACGTCTTCCTCGCTGCCGTCGGCCCGGATGCGCCGCGCGGTCGGTGGCGCGAGACGAAGAAGTGCCTTGATTGCCGCCGAAGTCGAGGAGCGCGCGCGCAGTTCCAGCAACTGGCCCAGCAATGTCAGTGACACGATGACGGCCGCCGCCTCGAAGTAGACGCCGACGCGGCCGTGCTCGTGGAACGAGGCGGGAAACCAGTCCGGCACCAATGTCGCCGCGAGGCTGTAGAGGAAAGCCGCGCCGACACCGGTACCGATCAGTGTCCACATGTTCGGATTGCGCGTCGCGATCGATTGCGCCCAGCGCTGGAAGAACGGCCAGCCGGCCCATAGCACCACCGGCCCCGACAGCACGAGCTCCAGCCAGCTCCGCAAGCCAGCCGGCGGAAACGCCAGCCGGTGACCCAGCATCGCGAGCCCCAGCACGATGACCGTCAACGGCAGCGTCCACCAGAATCGCCGCCGGAAATCCGTCAGTTCCGGAAGTTCCCCGTCGTCCGCATGCGGCAGCAACGGTTCGAGCGACATGCCGCAGATCGGGCAGTGGCCCGGCGCGACCCGGATGATCTCGGGATGCATCGGGCAGGTGTACTGCGCGGCGGCAGGAGACTTCCCGATCGCGGCAGTCTCCGGCTGCAGGTAGCGGGCAGGTTCCGCTGTGAATTTCACGCGACAGCCGGCCGAACAGAATCGGTAGTCTTGCCCGGCATGGGTCGCCTGATGTGGCGAATCGGCTTTCACCTCCATGCCGCAGACAGGATCGATCATGATGCTGTCCGTTGCCTAGTTCCGGAGCTGCGACGACCAGTGGATGTGGACGATCTTCCAGCCGGCTTTCGAAGCGCGCAACACCATCGTTTCGGTGCCCAGGATCGTCACTGGCTTGCCGTCATGCTGCGCCTGCAGCTCGCTTTCGCTCGCGACCCAGGCAAGCTCCCCGCTGATACGGGCGCTGCGGCGCAACAGCTTCTGGTGCGCGGTCTTCAGGAACTCCGCGTCCTCGCCGGCATGATGGCCCAGGTACTCCGCCGCCGAATGTTCACCGCCGCCGGCCTCCAGGATGATGACCTGCGGGTCCAGTTCCGCTGCGGCCGCGTCGAGATCCCCAGCTGACAGTTCGGCGAAAAAGCGATCCACGGTCGCAACGGCCGCCTGCGCCGGATCCGACACGTCCACCTGCGCGGCATCGGCATGCGCGGGCGTTTCTCCGTGGCCATGAGAATGGCCGCCACTCGACTCGACCAGTTCGTGGTAGTCGGCCGCTGACATCCCGGGCAACTGCCGGACAAACGCCACCATGCCCCAGATGGATTCATCATCCATGCTCTTTCCCCAGGCGGGCATGGCGGTCATCTTGATGCCGTGCTTGATGGTCCAGAACGTGGCCGCGGGATCTTCAATGTCGGATCTCGTGAGATCCGGCGGCGCCGGATTGAGGCCGATGCTGATCTCAGTGCCGTCCGCGCCGGGTTCGAGGTGACAGTCGGCGCACATCGCGTCATAGTTTCCGGCGCCGGCCCTGATCAGCGCCTCGCCGTCGAGATCAGGCACGACCACAGACTCCGACCGTGATTCGATCGCGCGGTTGCGGGTGGTCTCCAGCGCCCATGCGGTGAGCGGCCAATGCGGCTCATCCGCTGCGATGTTGTAGGCGCCTGACCAGATGAACGCACCAGTCGCCACGATCACCAGCGCCAGTGTTGCCAACAACCAGATGATCGTCTTCATAGGATTTCCCTCAGCTTCCATATTTCATTTTTAAATGGTCGACCGACATCGATTCCAGTGGAGGCACGGATTGCGCCTTGTGTCCACGCCGAACCGGCGCCCCGAAATCAGCGTCATTGCTGACGCGTTGCGCGAGCGTGCCGCGCGGATTCAAATACCAGTCCGGCTCGCGGTAATCGCCCGGTGCCTGATCGTCGCGGACTTTCACGACCGTGAACATGCCGCCCATCTCAAGATTTCCGAAAGCTCCCTGCCCGCCCAACATCTGGAGCGTGTTTTCTGGTCCCTGTATATGTCCCATGTCCGCGTGCTCCTGGTGCTCCGCCATGCCGGCCTCGCCCATCGACATGTAGCCGGGCAACATCCGCCGCACGGCTTCGTCGAGTTCCCCCCGCTTCACGCCGAGCGGATTCGCCACGGTATGCCCCATGGCGTTCATCGTGTGATGCGACATGTGGCAATGCAGCGCCCAATCGCCGGGCACCGCGACAAACTCCAGATCACGGGTCTGGCCAACCGCGATTGTTTCAGTCGCTTCGGATCGCCACAGCGACCGTGGCCAGCGACCGCCGTCCCCGCCCGTCACGTGAAACTGCACACCATGCAGATGGATCGGGTGATTCCACATCGACAGATTACCGACGCGGATCCGCACCCGCTCGCCGGTTCGCGCCAACAGCGGTTCGATGGCCGGAAAGACCTTGCTGTTGAATGTCCAGAGGTCGAATTCCTGCATGATCGCGGGGTCCGGCCGGTAAGTGCCCGGATGCAGCGCCCAGTTGTGCAGCAGGAAAGCATAATCCCGGTCGATGCGCTGCGGTTCGCCGCCGCGCGGATGGATGATGAACATGCCCATCATCCCGACCGCCAGCTGGACCATCTCGTCGGCATGCGGGTGATACATGTGCGTGCCGTTCTGCCGCAGGGTGAATTCGTAGGCGTAGGTTTCACCCGGCGCGATGTGCGGTTGCGAAAGGCCACCGACGCCGTCCATGCCGGATGGCAGCAAAATGCCGTGCCAGTGGATTGTCGTGTGCTCCGGGAGCCGATTCGTCACGAGGATCCGCACCCGGTCGCCTTCGACGGCTTCGATCGTCGGGCCCGGTGTCGTGCCGTTATAGCCCCAGCACTTCGCGCGCGAGCCCGGCGCAAACTCGTGTTCCACTTCCTCGGCAACCAGATGGAATTCCTTCACGCTGCCGATCATGCGGTGCGGCAACGTCCAGCCATTCAGAGTCCGCACCGGCGTGAGGCCGGGCGCGCCCGAAGTCGGCGGTGTCATCCGCGGGGCACCAGTCGGTTCGGCGTGGATATCATGATCCTGAGCAGTGGCGCGCTCGGCCAGCGCCGCGAGTGGTAACAGGCTGCTCGCGCCAGCCCAGCGGAACCAGTTGCGCCGCGTGATGTTCATGGTTGCTCTCCCTGGTCCATGTGCTCGATCTCGTCCACACCGATGGTCGACGCGCCCGCTTCTTCGTCGCCGGGCAGCGAGCCGCCGACGGCAGCGCGCAACGCAGTCCGGGCGATCCAGTAATCGCGCACGGATTCGAAGTATGCCTGCCAAGCCTCGTATTCATCCCGCTTCGCCCGGATCAATTCAAATACGCCATCCAGCATGAAATTGACCCGTTCCTGCCGGCGCGCGACCGCGGAGGCGGCGCTTGGCACGAGGCTGTCGCGATAGCGATCGGTGATGTCGCGCGCGATCGTCACTCGCTCGATTCCGGTGGAAACCTCGTTTTCCACGTCACGCACGAGGGCATCGCGGCGTGCGCGCGCATCGAGCAGGCGGGCTTCTGCACGCTCGACTGCGCCCTGCCCCTGATTGAAGAGCGGTAGCTCGAAAATCAATTTCGGTCCGCGCAACTTGCTTCCGTCTGGCTCGCGTTCGCTTTCGTATCCAGCCTCCACGGATCCCAGCAGCCGCCAGTTTTTTGTGACGCCGAGGGAATCCTCGAGTATCGAAACCTCGTCGCGCACGGCGGCCAGGTCAAGCCGCTGATTCAAGGCCTGAGGCAGGAGCTTGTCACCGGGCAGCGGCACTTCGGGTGGCGCCGGCAATCGATCGATAGTCTGCCAGGCCGCGTCGGCCCGCAGCCCCAGCAGCCTGGCGAGGCCCGCCCTGCTGGCCGCGGCGTTGGACTGCGCACGCAGGGCATCGATGCGCGCCCGCGCGGCGGCCGCAGTCTGCAGGTCCAACTGCAGCCGGTTAATGTTACCGGCTTCGTAATAGCGCTGTGCCAGCGCCGCTTCGTTTTCCGCGGCCTGCGCCACCGCATCGCGCATCGCGGCGATCTGCAGGGCGCCGAGATGTGCGTACCAGGTCGCCTCGACCTCGCGCGCCAATGCAACCAGATCGGCGGCGACAGTAAGCTCCAGGCGCCGGAACTCCGCTGTCGACAGGCGACGGCGTGACGACAGCAGCAGCAAGTCGGCAAACGTCGCCGAAATTCCCTGCTTGGTCTGGTCCCGACCACCGTTGCTCGGATCCAGCCAGGCAAACGACAGCGTCGGATTCGCAATCCGCGCCGCTTCCTGCAGATCAGCGTGGGCGCTGCCGAGTCTTGCGTACAGCCGATGGATACCGGGGTTCCGTGTAAACGCGAGTTTAAGCGCGGCGGATAGGGTCATCGGCGTCTCAAATTGAGGCGCGGCCTCGGCGTTGGCCTCGCCCGTGTCCGGCGCCCATTGCGGCGCGGCACCCACTCTTTCATCGACGCGTTTGGCAACATTGTCCGTCGCACGGTCGATCGGCACGACGGCACAACCGGCACCGGAAACCAGCGCGGCCGTCAGAACGGCTGCTCGAATCAAGATCTTCATTTCCGACCCTCGATGCGGGCTCGCGGCTGAGCCCGGAATACGTCAGGCCAGCACAACATCGGCTGTTGCGCCGGTTGCCTTGCTCGCGGGTAGCCCTCAGGCCGGGGGTCGGAAAGGCGCGCCGATGGCGCGCAGGACGTGGAATGTGTCCAGGAATTCGGTGCTGACCTGAGAATTCGTCGATTCGCCTCGCATCACCCTTGACTGCAATGTGGCGATCGGTGGTGCGTAGCAGCCGCAACCGCAGGCTTTGCCATCGCAGCACTTGTGCGTGGGCGCACCAGAAGCTGCGCCCGCCGGCGCCTGATGCTGCATTCCGTCGTGCTGGTGATGTTGTGCGTGCAGGGCGTTGTCCGGCGCGGCCACCGCCGGTATCACGGCGCCGTTCAATATCAAGGCCAATGCCAGCACTGCGTGAAGGAGATATCGGGTCCGCGGCAGGGGTCTGGGTCGCACGAAGAAAGACTGCACCGGAGCGCCAATAATCGCAAGACCCACGGGGTTGTGCTGGCGTCATCTGCGCCGGGTTGAGACAATCCTGCGCATGCCCTCCGAACGCGATTCCGTCCTTCATAGCTGGTGCGTGCCGGCCGACTGGAACGCGCCCACCGTGGTCGGCGGGCGGGGCGCGAAGCTTTCACTCGAGGACGGCCGCGAATTGCTCGACATGTCGAGCCTGGTCGAGTGCAGCAATCTCGGCCATCAGCATCCGCGCCTGGTCGCCGCGATCCAGAAGCAGGCGGGGGAGCTCAGTTTCGTCACCGCCGCCTGGGGCGCGGCGCCCCGCAAGGCGCTCGCCGAAAGACTGCTCGAACTCTCCGGCTTCGAGGGCGGGCTCGTATTCTTTACGCTGGGCGGCGCGGATGCGAATGAGAACGCCGTGCGCATCGCGCGCCAGGCGTCCGGCAAGGGCCACGGACTCGTCATTACGCGCGACCGTTCCTATCACGGCGCCAGCTACATGGACATGGCGCTCTCGGGCGACAGCCGCACAGCACACCAGGTCGATGCGAATGCCTGGGGAGTGCGCCATGTCCCGCCACCTTATTCGTACCGCTGCCCGTTCGGAAGCCAGTCGCCGCATGACTGCGGCCTGAAGGGCGCGGCCGCGGTCGCGGATTGCATCGAAATGGAAGGTGCCGGGCGCGTCGCCGCTGTGCTGATGGAGCCGAACGCCGGCAGCAACGGCATCGTGGCGCCGGACAGTTTCTGGCCCGCGCTCCGCGATGCGACGCAGGAACGCGACGTGCTCCTGATCGCCGACGAAGTCATGAGCGCGTTCGGCCGCTGTGGCGAATGGTTCGCCTGGCAGCGCCACGGCGAACAGGGCCGCCCGGACATCATGACGCTCGCCAAGGGCCTGACCGGCGCGGCCGTGCCGCTCGGCGCCGTCGTCATGAGCGCCGCCATCGCGCGCCGCATCGAGCACGAGATGTTCTACAGCGGCCTGACTTACTGCGGCCACCCGCTGTCCTGCGCCGCGGGCCTCGCCGCGCTCGACGCCTATCGCGACGAGAAACTGATCGAGCGTTCCCGAACGCTCGGTGCCAGGCTCTTCGGCGAGCTGCAAGAGCTCCATTCACGCCACCCGGTGATCGGCGAGGTGCGCGGCGGTCACGGCCTGTTCGCGGTCCTCGAGCTTGTCGCCGATCCCGTCACGCGCGCGCCGCTTTCGCCCTGGCCGCAGCAATCCGAGCCACAGCGCGCGATGCTGCGCGCTGCGCTCGACGCCGGCGTCTCCTTCGGCTCACGCGGCAACCTGCTGATTGTCGCACCGCCACTCGTCATCGAGGAGTCCGACCTCGCCACGGCCATTTCACTGCTCGACCGCCTGCTGGGCCGTTTCTTTCCCGCTCCCGGCATGGAGAAGAAGCCATGAGCTTTCGCCTGACTTACGCAACCATGTTCAATCCTCCGGAGGCGATGCACGAACGCTTCGAGAAAGCGCTCGCAACCATGCGCGGCCGGCTCGGCAAGACGCACCCGATGTTCATCGACGGCAGGGACGTGGCCGCGGCAGCGACCGAGGAACGCGCGAGCCCGATCGACAGCCAGATCAAGACCGGCCGCTTCCCGCATGCGAACCCAAAGGAGTTGGATGCCGCGATCGCGGCAGCGCAGCGCGCATTTCCGGCCTGGCGCGACGCGGGCATGCCTGCGCGTGTTGCGCAGATGCGCAAGGTCGCCGACATCCTCGAGGGGCGCGTCTACGACATCGCTGCGGCGCTCGTGCTCGAGGTCGGCAAGAACCGGCTCGAAGCGCTCGGCGAGGCGCAGGAGTGCGTGGACTTCTTCCGCGTCTACGCGGATGACTTCGAGTCGCACAAGGGCTACGAGTTCGACCTGCCGAACGACCCCTCGAACGCTTTTGTCTCGCGCAACAAGAGCGTGATGCGCCCCTACGGCGTCTGGGCCGTGATCGCACCGTTCAATTTCCCGATCGCGCTCGCCGCGGGCCCGACCGCCGCCGCGCTCGTGACCGGCAACACCGTCGTGGTGAAATGCGCCTCCGACACCCCCTGGGCCGGGCGGCTGCTCGCCGACTGCATCCGCGATGCGGGCCTGCCGGCCGGTGTTTTCAATTACGTCAATGGCCCGGGCGCCGAGATCGGCGAGCAGCTGGTGCGCGATGCGCGGGTCGCCGGCGTCACGTTCACGGGATCGGTCGCCGTCGGCCGGGCGATCATGGCCGAGATCGCGGCCGGCCGTTACCCGCGGCCTTACATCGCCGAGATGGGAGGCAAGAACCCCACCATCGTGACCGAAAACGCGGACCTCGACCGCGCGGCCGCCGGCATCGCGCGCTCGGCCTACGGCATGGGCGGGCAGAAGTGCTCCGCGCTGTCGCGCCTGTACGTGCACGAGAAAGTCGCCGACCCGCTGCTCGCGAAGATCGAGCAGGAGATCGACAAGATCAGGATCGGCGACCCGACCGAGCGCGCGACGGGCCTCGGTCCGGTCGTCAACAAGCGCGCGCACGAGAGCTACGCGCGTCACGTCGCCGAGCTCAGGAGCCGCGGCGCCAGGTTCCGGCGCGGCGGCAAGCAGCCGTCGGAAGGCATGTTCGGGCGCGGTTTTTACGTCGAGCCCGTGCTGGCGGAGGCGGATCCCTCGGATCCGCTCTGGAAGCACGAGATGTTCCTGCCGATTCTGATGGTCCAGCGCTACCGCGATCGCGACGCCGCGATGCGCCTCGCGAACGACACGGACATGGGACTCACCGCCGGCTTCTACGGCTCGCCCGACGAAGTGAAATGGTTCCAAGACAATATCGAGGCCGGCGTGACCTACGCGAACCGCGGCGCAGGTGCGACGACGGGCGCCTGGCCGGGTTACCAGCCCTTCGGCGGCTGGAAAGGTTCGGGTTCTTCCGGCAAGGCGATCGCCTCCGCTTACTACCTGCCGCTCTACCTGCGCGAGCAGTCACGCACCGTGGTCGACTGAATGACTGAGTTCCTGCCGCTCGCGAAGGCGATCGAGAAGCACGTGCCGGACGGCGCATCCATTGCGCTCGAGGGATTCACGCACCTGATTCCATTCGCAGCCGGGCATGAACTGATCCGGCAGGGCCGGCGGGATCTGCATTTGATCCGGATGACGCCGGACCTCATCTATGACCAGTTGATCGGCATGGGCGCCGCGCGGCGGCTGACATTCTCCTGGGGCGGCAATCCCGGCGTCGGTTCGCTGCACCGGCTGCGCGATGCCGTCGAGCAGGCCTGGCCGCGCCCGCTCGAGCTTGACGAGCACAGCCACGCCGGCATGGCGGCGGCCTATCGCGCAGGGGCCGCGCGATTGCCCTTCGGCGTGCTGCGCGGCTACATCGGCACCGACCTGCCGGCCCACAACCCGCGCATTCGCGCCGTCACCTGCCCCTACACCGGCGAAGCGCTCGCGACGGTGCCCGCACTCAATCCCGACGTCACGATCCTGCATGCACAGCGCGCGGACCGCCTCGGCAATGTCGCGATCGAGGGCATCATCGGCGCGCAACGCGAGGCGGGTCTTGCGGCGAAGACGCTGATCGTCACGGTCGAGGAAATCGTCGACGAACTGCCACCGGCCATGAACGGCGTGCTGCTGCCGCATTTTGTGGTCGGCGTCGTGTCACCTTGTCCCGGTGGGGCCTGGCCATCTTATGCGCAGGGCCGCTATGGGCGCGACAATGATTTCTACCTGCGCTGGGACGAGATCGCGCGCGATCGCGCGCGCTTCTCCGCATGGATGGGGCGGCATGTGCTCGGGACCCCCGGCCATCGCGAATTCCTCGACAGCCTGCGGCAGGGAACGGCATGAGCGACTACAGCCGGGACGAGATGATGACCGTCGCTGCGGCGCGCCTGCTGTGGGACGGCTGCATCACTTTCGTCGGCATCGGCCTGCCGAGCGCCGCCTGCAACCTTGCCCGGTTGAGCCACGCGCCGGGGCTCGTGCTGATCTATGAATCCGGCACGATCAACACCAGGCCGACCGTACTGCCACTGTCGATCGGCGACGGCGAACTGGCCGAGACCGCCGCCTGCGTCGTGCCGCTGCCCGACATCTTCAGCGATTACCTGCAGGCCGGTCGCATCGATGTCGGTTTTCTCGGCGCCGCGCAGATCGATCGTCACGGCAACCTGAACAGCACCGTCATCGGTCCCTACGGGAAGCCGCGCACGCGCCTGCCTGGCGCCGGTGGGGCGACCGAGATTGCGGCGCAGGCGAAGCAGGTCTTCATCGTCATGAAAGCCTCGCCCAGGAGTTTCGTCCCCAGGCTCGACTTCCAGACCAGCGGCGGGCATTTTGCGGGTCGCGCGGCGAGCGGGGCGCGCGGCGGCGGTCCCGCCGTGGTCGTGACCGATGTCGGGATCCTGAAACCGCAGGCGGCGAGCGGCGAACTCGTACTCACCGTACTCTATCCGGGCATTCCAGCCGAGGAAGCGCGCGCCGCGATCGGGTGGCCGCTCACGATCGCACAGGAACTGGAATCCATGCCTGCGCCCACCGCCGCTGAACTTGCCGTGCTGCGCGCGCTCGAAGCCCGCACCGCGGCCGCCCATCGCCAACCAGTGAGATTGCCAACATGAATGCACGCATACAGACGGGACACCAAATGAAGAATCCACACATCAAGACCGAACTGCCGGGGCCGAAGGCGCGTGCGATGGTCGCTCGCGACACGCTGGTCGCGTCGCCTTCCTATCCGCGCGACTATCCGTTCGTGATTTCCCATGCCCGCGGCACCGAAGCCTGGGACGTCGACGGCAATCGTTTCCTAGACTTCGCCGCGGGCATCGCGGTCTGCGCCACTGGTCATGCGCACCCGCAGGTCGTCGCCGCCGTGCGCGAGGCGGCGGGCCAGTTCCTGCATATCTCGAGCGATTACTGGCATGAGGGAATGACGGCGCTGGCGGAGCGGCTTTCGACAATCGTGCCGCTCAGCGAGCCCGGCATGAGTTTTTTCTGCCAGTCGGGCACGGAAGCGGTCGAAGGTGCCTTGAAGCTCGCGCGCTACGTCACCGGCCGGCAGCGCATCATCGCGTTCCTCGGCAGCTTCCATGGCCGCACGATGGGCTCGCTGGCGCTGACCTCGAGCAAGTACACGCAGCAGGCTGGATTCGCTCCGGTCATGCCGGGCGTCACCCATGTGCCCTACCCGAACACCTATCGGCCGCTGTTCGCGGGCGCCGACCAGGGCCGCGCCGTGCTCGATTACATCCGCATGCTGTTCGAGCGCAATTTGCCGGCAGCCGAGGTCGCGGCGATCGTGGTGGAGCCCCTGCAGGGCGAAGGCGGCTACCTGGTGCCGCCGGACGGGTTCCTCGCCGGCCTCCGCCAAATCTGCGACGAGCACGGAATCCTGCTCGTGTTCGACGAAGTGCAGTCCGGAATCGGTCGTACCGGGCGCATGTTCGCCTGTGAGCACTCCGGGGTCAGGCCTGACATCATGACGCTGGCCAAGGGCCTCGGCTCCGGCATGCCGATCGGCGCCGTCGTCGCCAGGCGCAGCCTCATGCAGAAGTGGAAGCGCGGCGCGCACGGCAACACCTTCGGCGGCAACCCGCTCTGTTGCGCGGCAGCGAATGTCACGCTCGACCTCGTGCGCGAGCAGTACATGGCGAATGCCGCGCGCGTCGGCGCGCACTTCATGCGGCGGCTCGCCGAGCTCAAGCCGGCATACCCCTGCATCGGCGACCTCCGCGGGCGCGGCCTGATGATCGGCGTGGAAATGATCGAGCGCGATGGTTCGCCCGCCCGCCCGCTGGTGGAGCGGCTGCTGCATCGCGGCTACCAGAATGGGCTGTTGCTGCTGTCCTGCGGCGTCAGCACGCTGCGCTTCATGCCGCCGCTCTGCGTGAGCGAGGCAGAGGTGGACGAGGCGATGGGCTATCTGCGGCAAAGTCTCGACGAGGCGCTGGCGGGCGCCGCGTGAGGCGCGCCGGCTGCGCCCTGTTCATTGCGTCGGCGCTGCTGTGGGCGGCCGGCGCCGCTGCCCAGCGTGAACCGGTACTGAAACAGGTTGAGCTGCCGCACAGCTATTACTGGCGCGAACTCTACCTGCCCCAGCTGACGACCGGCCCCTCCGCTGCGGCATTCATGCCTGCTGGCGACGAACTGATTTACAGCATGGCGGGTTCCCTGTGGCGCCAGCGGATCGGATCGGATGAGGCTGTCGAGCTCACCCATGCCGACGCGGCCTATGATTACCAGCCCGATGTGGCGGCGGACGGCGGCAGCGTCGTTTTCACGCGTTACGACGGCCGCTCGATGGAACTCTGGCGGCTTGATTTCGCGACCGGAAGGGAACGGGCATTAACCCGCAATGGCGGCGTGAATGTCGAGCCGAGGCTGTCGCCCGACGGCCGGCGCATCGTCTGGGTGTCCACGGCCGGCACGGGTCATTTCAACCTGATGATCGCTGATCTTGGCCGCGGTGAGCTCGCGAACCAGCGCTTCCTGGTGGCGCCACGTCAGAGCAGCATCGATCGCTACTACTACTCTGCGCACGATCACGCCATCAATCCATCCTGGTCACCGGACGGCAACCGCGTCTACTACGTCGGCAATGCCGAAGTTGCCTGGGGCAGTGGCGACATCCGCTGGGTGTCCGCGGCCGCAGTGGACCAGAGCCACGAGCCCGGGATCGTGCATCGGGAAGAAACGGCCTGGGCTGCAAGGCCGGAGGTAGCGCCGGACGGCCGGCGGATTCTCTATTCGAGCTTTCACGGCAGGCAGCGATACCAGCTCTGGCTCACGACCGTGGACGGCGCTGCCCCGCTGCCGCTCACCTTCGGCGATTTCGACCGGCGCAACGCACGTTGGTCGCCGGGCGGAGCACGCATTGCTTACATCAGCAACGAGCGTGGCAATACCGCTCTGTTTGTCCAGGAATTCATCGGCGGTACCCGCACCGAAATCGCCGCCAAGACGCGCCATTACCTGCGCGTACCGGCGTCGCTCTTGCTCGACATACGAGACGCTGAAGGCCAGCGCGTTCCCGCGCGGGTGATGGTGCTTGGCAGCGACCGTCGCTGGCATGCGCCTGCGGACGCTTGGATGCACGGCGACGATGGGTACGACCGCGCGCTGTATCCCAGCGAGCCCCATTACTTTCATTGCGCCTCGCCTTGCGAACTCGAGCTGCCCGCCGGCGCCGCGTCACTCAGCGTGCAGCACGGCTTTCGCCACCTGCCATGGCGCGAAGTCGTCGACCTGGCTCCGAATGCCCGCCGCGAAATACGGATCGAACTGGCCGGCAACCCGTTGCCGGTGGCGTTCGGGCGCCACGTGAGCGCCGATCTGCACGTCCACATGAACTACGGCGGTCATTACCGCAACACGCCGGAACGCCTGCTGGCCCAGGCCCGGGCCGAGGATCTTGACGTCGTCTACAATCTGATCGTCAACAAGGAGGAGCGCATTCCGGATGTCGCCGAGTTCGGCGCGGCGACGGCCCCGGCCGGAAATGCGGGCATGTTGCTGCAGGCGCAGGAGTTTCACACCAGCCTCTGGGGTCACCTCGGCCTGCTGAACCTGTCGGATCATCTGTTGCTGCCGGACTTCACCGCCTACCGACACACCGCGTTTGCAAGCCCGTATCCGCACAATGGCGCCGTCGCCGACCTCGCGCATGCGCAGGGCGCGCTGGTCGGCTATGTCCATCCCCTCGCTGCCGAGATCGTGCCGGCCAGGGAGCGCTCGCTGAGCTACGAGCTTCCCGCCGACGTCGCGCACGGCAAGGTGGACTACCTCGAAGTCGTCGGCTTCTCCGATCATCGGCTGACCGCGGATGTCTGGTACCGGCTGCTCAATCTCGGCTACCGGCTGCCGGCTGGCGCCGGGACTGACGCGATGGCCAACTACGCATCGTTGCGCGGGCCCGTCGGCGTCAATCGCGTGTTCCTCGATACCGACGGCGAGCGCACGCCAGCCGCGCTTGCCGCGGCACTGAAGGGCGGGCGGACATTCGTCAGCAACGGTCCGTTGCTCGGTCTCGAGTTCGCCGGCCAGCGCCCCGGTGGCGTGTTGCGGGATGCACGGGGTCCCATGCCTTACCGTGTGGCGCTGCGCTCACCCGTTGCAGTAGACCATCTCGAAATCGTACACAACGGCAGAATACTCAAGACCTTCGAGCTCACCGGCGAGCGGCAGAGCTTCGACGAGAGCGGCGAATTGACACTGCCGGGCGGCGGCTGGCTATTGCTGCGCGCCTGGAACGATCACGCCGATCCGCTGGTATTCGATCTTTTCCCTTATGCGACGACCAGCCCGATTTACTTGGAGCTGCCGGGTGGCCCGGACAGTGTGGCGGAAGATGCTGCATATTTCGTGGCCTGGATGAACCGTGTCATCGAGGCGGCGACGGCCAATGGCGATTACAACGACGAACGCGAACGCCGCACGACCATTGAGTACCTGCGGTGGGCGCGCGATCAATACCTCGAGCGGAGCCGGTGAAAGAGCCAGCCATGAGGCGGATCTGCCTCGCATTGATCGTGTGCGCACTGCCACTATCTGCGCTCTCCGACGACAGGCGTTTCGACATCGACGACCTGCTCCGCATCGCCGATCTCACGGAACCGGCGTTCTCGCCGGATGGCGAATTCCTCGTCTACACCGTCTCGACGAATGACCTCGACAAGGACGAGCCACGGTCAGAAATCTGGCGCGTGCGCTGGGATGGCAACGATCGCCGCCGGTTGACGCAGACGCCCGCTGGCAGCGCGTGGCACGCCGAGTGGAGCCCCGACGGACAACGGATCGCGTTCCTGTCCGACCGCGGCGGCGAGGATGCGACGACGCAGGTCTGGGTGATGCCGGCCGCCGGCGGCGAGGCCGAGAAATTCACGGACTTCCCCGGCGGTGTCCTCGACTATACCTGGGCGCCGGATGGCCGCCGGCTTGCCATCATCGCGCGCGACCCGGAGCGGCCCGCGGGAGCCGCGAAACCGCCGAAGCCGGCGCCGATTGTCATCGATCGCTACCAGTTCGAGGAGGACTTCATCGGCTGGCTGACGGAACGCCGCCAGCATCTCTATCTGTTCGAGTTCGAGGGCCGCAAGATGACGCCGCTGACCGCGGGCGCGCATGACGAATACCTGCCCTCCTGGTCCCCGGACGGAAAGCAGGTCGCCTACGTGACCAGGCGCGGCGCGGATCCGGACCGCCACCGGAACTGGGACATCTACCTCGTCGAGCCGCGCGCCGGAGCCGGGGAGCGCCCGCTCACCCGCTTCACCGGCGCCGATCTCGATCCGTACTGGGAGTCGCGGCCCGACTGGAGCGCCGACAGCCGGCGCATCGTCTATCTGCAGGGTGGCGAGGACCGCCTGGGCGAGTACGCGCCTTCCCAACTGGCCATCATCGACGTCCAGTCCGGCGCGACGACCCTGCCTGCCGCAATTGATCGCTCCTTCACCCGGCCGCGTTTCACCCCGGATGGCAAATCGGTGCTGGCGCTGATCGAGCACAGCCGGGTAACCTGGCTGTCGCGCATCGACCTTGTGAACGGCAGGATCACGGCGCTGACTTCCGGTGCGCGCTTTGACTTCGATTTCGCGGTCGCGCCGAATGGCCGCGTTGCCGTGCTCGGCGGCGATGATCAGCATCCGCACGAAATTTCCGCTGTTGAGCGGCGCGGCCTGCGCGCCCTGGCCGACCACAATGAGTTCCTGCAGCAACGCCGCCTTGCGCCGGTCGAGCCGATCGAGTTCGACAGCGCCGACGGCACGCGTATCGACGGGTTTCTCGTGAAGCCGCTCGATTACCAGCCGGGACGCCGCTATCCGACGATCCTCAGGCTCCACGGCGGCCCGGTTTACCAGTTCAGCCATGAATTCATGGCGGACTGGCAGGTTTTTGCCGCGCAGGGTTACGCCGTCCTGGCCGCGAATCCGCGCGGCGGCTCCGGCCGCGGCCTCGAATTCGCAACCGCGATCTACGCCGACTGGGGCAACAAGGATGTGGCCGACGTGCTGGCTGCGGTAGATCATGCCGTCGCGCTCGGCATCGCCGACCCGGAACGCCTGGGAGTCGGCGGCCGCAGCTACGGCGGCATGCTGACCAACTACGTGATCGCGCGCGATGCCCGGTTCAAGGCTGCCATCAGCGGCGCCGGCGAGTCCAACATCATCGGGATGTACGGCACCGACCAGTACATCGATGAATACGAGCATGAGCTCGGCAAGCCCTGGGTCGACCGGGCCGCCTGGGACCGGGTCAGCTTTCCGTTCCTGCACGCCGACCGGATCACGACGCCGACGCTGTTCTATTGCGAGGAACGCGACGTCAACGTGCCCTGCATCGGCAGCCAGCAGATGTACCAGGCGCTGCGCTCACTCGGCGTGCCGACGCAACTCGTGGTCTATCCGGGCGAGTGGCATCCGGTCACCGTGCCGAGCTACCTGCGCGACCGCATGCAGCGGCAGCTGGACTGGTACGGCCGTTACTTGAGCAGCCGCCCGTAGTGGGACAAAAGCGCCTGCAGGTCCGCGTGCGGCAGCGCCTTCGCGTAGCGGCCTTCGGTGCCTTCCATGTCGCGCGCCGCGACCATCGCGTTGACGATCGCTTCCTCGGTCGCCTGCACGGTGGCTGCGAACAGCGGGCTGAGCTCACCGTTCGGGATGAACTCGGCGAGCGCGAGCGGTGCCCCGCGCATCGCCGCGGCATTGGCGGTCGAAAACGCGATGAAGATGTCACCCGAGCCATTGTCGGCCGTCGAACCCGTGCGCGCGAGGCCGAGCGCCGCGCGTTTCGCAATGCGCTTCAACTGGTGCGGCAGCAACGGCGCGTCCGTCGCAACCACGATGATGATCGAACCGCTCTCGGAGGCCTTCGGGTCGTTTTCGCTGTAGACACGATGTTCGCGCAGATGCTGGCCGACCGGGACGCCCGCGATGCGCAGGCCATCGCGCAGCCCGTGGTTGGCCTGGACCAGCACGCCGACGATATGTTCGCGGTTGCCAAAGGCCACGCGCCTGGACGCGGTGCCGATTCCGCACTTGAACTCATAACAGATGGTGCCGGTCCCGGCGCCGACGTTGCCCTCTTCGACCGGCCCCGCTGCTGCCTTTTCCAGCGCTTCGTCGACATGCCGGGCGCGCACGTGAAAACCATTGATGTCGTTCAGGTACCCGTCCCAGGTCTCGGCCACGACGGCCGACGACCACCAGTAGCCGGTGGCATCCGGTCGGCCCTGGCGCACGCGCCAGGCGATCGCGGCATCGTGCACGACGCCGACACTGTGCGTATTCGTGAGCAGCACCGGGCCTTCGAGTTCTCCCGATTCCTCCAGCCAGGTCGTGCCGGTCATCTCGCCCGCGCCGTTCAGCGCGAACCAAGCGCCGAAGGCGTGCAGAGCAAGGCTGTCACGGCCGCGCGGCAGGATGGCCGTGACACCCGTCCGCACCTTGCGCCCGCCATCGAGGTCCTCCATCAGGGTCACCTGTCCGACCGTCACGCCGGCCACATCGGTGATCGCATTCAGCGGTCCCGGCACGCCGTCGAACGGTACGCCGAGTTCGCGCGCCCGCGGCCCGGCTTCGCAGGCCAGGGTCACAAGCGTCAATATCAATGTCAGGATGTAGCGCATGGCGGGGATTTTCATGGGCCGTATTGACTCGGCACCGACATGCTAGCGCAGGATCGCACCCTCGTGCTGGCCCGCGGCTGGACCAATGGCCTGCCCTGCTTGCATTCGGCACTGACCCAGGCCCTTGATTACCGCAGCTACAATGTGGAAGTCGCCGATTCCCAGTCGGTCGGAGTCCCAAAATGAACGTGCGGCAGATCCTCCACTCCTGGTTGCTCGCCATCACGATCCTGCTCACCGCGCCGCAGGCTGTTGCCGAAACGGTGATCGTGCGCGCCGGCCGCCTGCTCGACGTCGAGAGTGGTGGTTATCTGCAGGACCAGGCGATCCGCATCGAGGACGGTCGCGTCATATCGGTCGGACCGTACCGCGCGACATCTCCCGCCGATGCGCACCTGATCGACTGGTCGGCCAACACCGTGCTGCCGGGACTGATCGATCTGCACACGCACCTGATCGGCCCCAACTCCTCGAGCAATGTGCTCGCACCGCTCCTGACCTCCGAATCACAGGATGTGCTGCTCGGCGTGACCCACGCGCGCGCAACGCTTGCGGCGGGTTTCACGACTGTGCGCGATGTAGGAACCTACCGGGCCTTCACGGACGTTGCGCTACGCGATGCCATCGCCGCTGGTGTCGTCCCCGGGCCACGCATGTTCGTCGCGGGCGCCTATATCACGGTCAGCAAAGGCGGTGGGGAGCTGACCGGAATGGCGCCGGATGTCGTCGTGCCCGCCGACATGCGTCGCGGTGTTGCCAATTCCGCAAACGAGGTTCGTCAGCGCGTGCGCGAGCTGCTGGCTGGAGGCGCCAATTTCATCAAGGTCATCGCAACCGGAGCCGTATTCACATCCGGTACCAAGCCGTCCGCCCCCGAATTCACCGAGGCGGAATTGCGGGCTGCGGTCGAGGAAGCGGCGAATGCCGGCACTTATGTGATCGCCCATGCCCACAGCGCCGAGGGCATCAAGCGCGCGGTGCGCGCCGGCGTTCACTCGATCGAACATGCCTCCTACCTCGACGACGAAGGTATCGCGCTGCTGCTCGAGCACGGTACCTGGCTGGTCGAGGACGTCTACAACGGCGATTACACCGAAGAAGTCGGCCGCCGCCAGGGCTGGTCCGGGGAAATCATGCGCAAGAACCGCGAGACGACCGATATCCAGCGCGTCGGTTTCGGAAAGGCCGTACGGGCCGGCGTGAAAATCGGCTTCGGCACCGATGCC
The DNA here is from genome assembly GCA_023265875.1 of Gammaproteobacteria bacterium. GTDB lineage: Bacteria > Pseudomonadota > Gammaproteobacteria > Steroidobacterales > Steroidobacteraceae > SCUD01. The sequence goes on from JAHFSF010000005.1 coordinate 28,741, forward strand.
GGCATATTTCCGCACGGCGAAAATGCCCGGCAGTTCGCGTACATGGTGCGGTTCGGGCTGACGCCGCTTGGCGCGATCCGTGCAGCGACGATCGATGCGGCCCGGTGCCTTGGCCAGGAGCGTGAACTCGGCTCGATCGCGCCCGGAAAATTCGCCGACCTGATCGCCGTGGACGGCGATCCGCTCAAGGACATTGAGACGTTGCGCAGGATCGCCGGCGTCATCAAGGAAGGCAGGCTGTTCCACGCGGAGGACGACCGATGAACCAGCGCGAGCTCGGATTCTGGATGTGCACGGCTCTCGTGGTCGGCAACATGATCGGCATGGGCATCTTCGTGCTGCCCGCCTCGCTTGCGCCGTTCGGCTTCAACGCCTTCCTCGGCTGGGCCGCGACGGTCCTCGGCTGCGTGCTGCTCGCGGTGGTCTTCATGATTCTCGTGCGGCGGATGCCGGAAGCCGACGGCCCATTCGCCTACATTCGCGCGACGCTCGGCGAGACGGTGGCGTTCGCCGCATTATGGTGCTACTGGATCTCCATCTGGATCGCCAATGCGGCCCTCGCGGTCGGCGCCGCGGGCTACATCACGGGCCTGGTCCCGTCGCTCGGGCGCATTCCGCCGGCCATCATCGCCGCGAGCCTCGTGTGGCTCTTCGTACTGGTCAACCTGTTCGGGGCGCGCTCCGGCGGCCGTATGCAGGTACTGACGGTCGCGCTCAAACTCGTGCCGCTCGGCCTCGTGATCCTGCTCGGCCTGTGGACGCTCGTCGTCGATCCCATGGCCTACGCGGCGAATGTCCCGACCGTGCCAATCAACCTGCATGACACGATGGCCGCCTCGACGATTGCGCTGTTCGCAATGCTCGGCATCGAATCCGCGACAGTGCCGGCCGGCCGCGTGCAGAATCCCGAGAAGACGATTCCACGGGCAACGATCGTCGGCACGCTGCTGACGGCCGGTGTCTACATTGCCGTCACAGCCATTTCGACGCTGCTGGTGCCACAGGAGACGCTCGCAGCTTCGAATGCCCCTTTCGTCGACGTGCTCGACCGGCTGCTGGGCGTTGGCAATGGGCGATGGCTCGCCCTGTTCGTCGTCATCAGCGGCCTCGGCTGCATCAATGGGTGGACACTCGTGGTCGCTGAATTGACGTGCACGCTCGCCTCGCGGCAATTGCTGCCGCCGGTCTTCGCAAAACGCAATCGCCCCGGCGCACCCGCGCCCGCCCTGCTGCTGGTCGGTCTGCTCAGCACGGGCGTCGCGCTGCTGAACTACCGGGAGTCGCTGGTCAAGGGTTTCACCTTCCTCAGCATCATCACGACCGCCGCCAATCTGCCGGTGTACCTGTGCTGCTCGCTGGGTCTCCTGTGGCTATGGCAGCGCGATCGTGCCGGCCTGCCGCGCCTCACCTGGCTGTACGGCGCCGGCGGCCTGGCATTCTCGATCTACGCTTTCATCGGCGTCGGCACCGAGCCCTTCTTGTGGGCGCTCGCCCTCGCCTCCGTCGGCGTGCCGGTCTATTTCTGGATGCGCCATCGCCATCCACCGGCTGCGGTCGCTGCGTCCACGCTGCCGCCGTGAGCCAGGAATCGAGGCTGAGCGGATGCGGCACAACAAGAAACTCGCACTGATCGGCGACATCGGCGGCAGCAATGCACGATTCGCGCTGACCGACCCGGCAGCGCCACAACCGGAGTTGCTGCAGCAACAAAATCTGCCCGCATCCGAGTTCGCCAGCCTGCAGCAGGCCGCGGGTTTCTACTTGCGGTCGGCCGGCGTCAACCCGCAGCGGGCGTCGCTCGCCGTGGCCTGCCCTGTAAGTGGCGACGCTGTTCGCCTCACCAACCGCAGCTGGGCCTTCAGCAGGGAAGAATTGCGCCGTGCGCTCGGCTTCGACGAACTCCTGGTGCTGAACGACTTTGGCGCCGCCGCCCGGACCATTCCCGCCCTCGGCGACAACGACCGGGTAGTGCTGTATGGCGCGCTGCCTACACCGCCACGCGGCCCAGTCAGCGTCCTGGGCCCGGGTACGGGCCTCGGCGTTGCGTTATTGGTCGGCAATCAGCAATCGGGCTGGCGGGTCGTGGAGACCGAGGGCGGGCACGTCAGCTTCGCGCCACAGGATTCAGAAGACTCTCTCGTCGCCGCGTGGCTCGCTGCCCGCCACGGCCGTGTCTCCAATGAGCGGCTGTTGTCTGGCATCGGACTATCGCAAATCGATGCCGCGCTCGCCGGCCGCAACCCGGATCGGGCCTCGACGCCTGATGCCTCGCTGCGCGACCCTGCCGCCATCGTCGCCGCCGCAGTGGCCGGCAACGACGTCTCAGCCCGACGTACCCTGGCCCGGTTTTGCGCCGTTCTCGGCAGCGTGTCCGGTGACGCCGCATTGATTCACGGCGCCCAGTCAGTCGCTATTGCGGGTGGCATCGTGCCGCGCTTCATCCCGTTCCTGCGATCGAGCGCATTTCGCGAGCGCTTCCTCAACAAGGGTCGTTTCGCCGTCTACCTGGAATCGGTCGCCATCCAGGTGGTCACGCACCCTGCCCCTGGCCTGCTCGGCGCCGCCCTGGCGCTACGCACCGAAAGACCTGGGCATCCGTCGCCATGACCGCCGGGGCCGCTGCCACACACGCCGTCGAGGCACTTGCTCGGCTAAGCTACCGACTCAGACGATGGTGCGGCAATCCCTGAACATCAGTCCGATCGCCCGGTGGGTCGACATATGCGACAAGCTGCTAACGACGACGCTGACGGTCACGGCCCGAAGCGCAATCTCGAGTACCTCGGCGAGTACTACGCAGGCTCGACCGTCGCCGACTACGACCGCAAGCGCGAGGGCCGCGGGAGTTGGCAGGCGGAACAGCGGGCGCTGGATGATTTCCTGGGCATCATTGCGCTGCCGCCGGGAAGTGCAGTACTCGACGTGCCGGTCGGCACCGGCCGGTTTCTCGAAACCTACGCGCGGCTCGGCTTTGGCGTGACAGGCATCGACATCTCGACTGACATGGTCTCGACGACCCGCAAGCGCGGCGCCGCAATTGGCCTGAAAGACGCCGTCTTCGAGCTCGGCGACGCCAGCCGGCTTCGGCTCGCAGACAAGAGCATGGATCTCGCGGTATCCGTCCGCTTCCTGAATCACCTGGAACTCGACACCATCCGCACCGTCATCGCGGAACTGGCGCGCGTGTCACGCCATTTCCTGATCCTTCATGCACGGGTTGCGCTGGTTCAAGACGGTGATTTCGGCTCCGGCACGGCGCTGAATGCCGCACGCCGGGGCGCTGAACAACTGGCGGCGCTCGCCGCCCGGTTGTTCAAGAAGAAGAAGGTTGCGGACCGCGCCGCGACGATTCACGCGGCTGCCGACCTCTACGGCGTCTTCGAGCGCGCGGGCTTACGCGTCCTCAAGGACGTCAGCGTCAACCGTCGCGCCCATCTCGGCTTCGAGGCGCGGATGTATCTGCTCGCGGTTGACCCAGCGCGATAGCGAAATCCGCGTGGTCATTTCCCGATGCAGAAACTCGAGAAGATCGAGCCGAGCAGATCATCGCTCGTGACTTCGCCCGTGATCTCGCCCAGCGCCCGCTGCGCAAGGCGCAAGTCCTCGGCCACGAGTTCGAAAGCCGCGCGCTCCGCCAGCCGCGCCTTGGCCGATTCCAATAGTCGCCGGGCGCGCTCGAGTGCATCGAGGTGGCGCCGCCTTGCCGAATACGCGCCGGCATCACCGGAGCGGTAACCGGCCGCAGCCTTCAATCGTTCGCGCAGGGCCGGCAGGCCCGCGCCGGTCAGCGCCGAGATGGCGACGCCGGCGGCCGCGGGTGGCGCAGCAAGGTCGATCTTGTTCCATACCGTCAGCACCGGCGGATCCTGCCGCAGCGATTCGAGTTCGCCAGCGGCCGCGCCGATGCTGGCGTCCACTACGTACAGCACGAGGTCTGCGCGGCGCATCTCGGCACGCGCGCGCCGTATTCCCTCCTCTTCGATCGCTTCGGAGCTTTCGCGGAGTCCCGCCGTATCGATCACGTGCAGGGGAAGCCCGTCAATGACGATCTTCTCGCGCAGCACGTCGCGCGTCGTGCCCGGGAATTCCGTCACGATGGCGGCCGGGTGCCCCGCCAGCGCATTCAGCAGACTCGACTTGCCGGCATTCGGGCGACCGGCGATGACGACGGACAATCCTTCACTGAGCGCGCGGCCCTGGCGCGCGGCCTGCCCGATGCTTTCGAATCGCGCCTCGATGTCGGCCAGCCGCACGCGCACCTCGGCACTCTCGAGAAATTCGGCATCCTCATCGGGAAAATCGATCGCCGCCTCGATGAAGACCCGCAGCTCCATGATGCGCTGGGCGAGCGCGGCCACTTCCCGGGAGAACTCGCCCGCCAGCGATCCGAGCGCCGCCCGCGCGGCCTCTGCGGAACCGGCCCCGATCAGGTCAGCGATCGCCTCCGCCTGGGCAAGATCGATCTTGTCATTGAGGAATGCGCGCTCTGTGAATTCGCCGGGGCGCGCCATGCGCGCGCCGAGTTCGATTGCCCGCGCCACCAGCAGGTCCATGACGACCGGGCCGCCGTGTCCATGAAGCTCCAGCACATCCTCGCCAGTGAATGAGCGCGGGGCCGGGAAATAGAGCGCCAGGCCGCTATCGATTGCCTGGCCCTTGACATCCCTGAAGTCGGCGGAGCTCGCGTAGCGCGGTGGTGGCATCCGTCCCACGATGGCTTCGCCGATCGCGCATGTCGCCGGCCCGGAAATCCGCACGATGCCGATGCCGCCGCGGCCGGGCGGTGTCGCTGCTGCAACGATGGTGTCGGTGTCAGCGCGGGTCAGCATGTTGCGACGCCCACCGCACGCGTTTCAGGGCCTGGTGTAAGTCAACCAGACGCCCTCGGTGTCGCCGTTTTCCAGCTGCGCCTCCAGATCGGCGAATTGCCAGCCGTCCTTTTAAATTCAATCTTCATGGCATTGCCTCCCGGGTGATTTCAGCTTGAGCGGCGCTTCTTGTCCTCGGCCTCGACCACGCGGTTGATTTTCCACTGCTGTGCGATCGACAACGCGGTGTTGGTCAGCCAGTACAGCACGAGGCCGGACGGGAACCACATGAACATCGCCGTCATGACGACCGGCATGAATGCAAACACCTTCGCCTGCACCGGATCTGGTGGCGTCGGGTTCAGCTTGAACTGCAGGAACATCGCCCCGCCCATCAGGATCGGCAGCACGAAGTACGGATCGCGCGCGGACAGGTCCTGGATCCAGCCCATGAACGGCGCCTGGCGCATCTCGACGCTCTCCAGCAGCACCCAGTAGAAAGCCAGAAAGAACGGGATCTGCACGACGACTGGCAGGCACCCGGCCACCGGATTGATCTTTTCACGCTTGTACAGCTCCATCATCGCCCGGGCCTGTCCTTCGCGATCGTCCTTGTAGCGCTCCTGAATGGCCTTGAGCCGCGGCGCGACGGTGCGCATCTTCGCCATCGAGCGGCCGCTCGTTTCAGCCAGCTTGTAGAACACCGCCTTGATCAGGATGGTCACCAAAATAATGGTCCAGCCCCAATTGCCGACCACGCCGTGGACTTTCGACAGGATCCAGAACAGCGGCTGGGCAAGGATCGTCAGCTTGCCGTAGTCGGCCGTGAGCTCGAGCTTCGGCCCCGCCGCCTGCAGTTGCTTCTGCAGTTTCGGCCCGATGAAGAGCGACTCGCTGAATTCTGCGCTGCCACCCGCCGGCACGACCTGGCCGGGCCCGACCACGCGCAACAGGAAATCCCGGTCCTTAACGCGCAATTCGTATTGCCAGGCCTGCCCGGCCGTCGGCACGATCGCGGATACGAAATGGTGCTGCATTGCCGCGACCCACCCGTTCGTCACCGTCTTCGACAGCGCCTGGTCTTCCTTGTCCTTGACATTGAGCTTCTTGTAGCTCTCGCCGTCATAGATGGCCGGCCCGCGGAAGGCGTAGGTTTCGACATTGAACATCGAGCGCTTCTGCTCCTCCCAGTGCCGCAGGAACTGCGCATAGGAAGCGAGCCGAACCGGCTCTGCGCCCGCGTTCGTCACGCGATAACGGATATCGACCGCATAGTTCCCGCGGTGGAATCCATACGTCTTCACGACCGCGAGCCCCGCGGCATCCGACCAGCGCAGTGGGACCTGCAGTTCGTCGGCGCCCGCAGCAAGGCGGTACACCGTGCCGCTGGCGCTGAATTGCGCCTTGTGGTTCGGCTCGGCGCGTCCTGCCTCCCCGCTCGTCAGGCCCGACTGGAACAGAAACAGCGCGTCCTCCGACTCCGCATCCAGCAGCCGTACCGGTATCGTCGGATCGTCCTTCTGCCGCGGGTATTGCGGCAGTTCCGCGCGCACGATGTCGCCACCCGCCAGGCTGAGGTCCAGGTCCAGCACGTCGGTCGTGACATGGACCCGGTCCGCGCCGGCGGTGATGTCATTCGGGGCTGGCAGCGGTCCTGCTGCCGCAGGCGCCGCCTGTCCGGTAACGCTCGGCAGTTCGTCAGCCAGGACTTCGCTGGCCGGCGGGGTGCTTTGCCCCGGGGCCGCGGGCGCGGCCGGCGCCGCCGTCGTCACCGGAGCCCCCGGCGTGCCGTAATCCTTCATCCACGCATCCACGTTGAGCCACAGCAGAAGCAGCAGGCCGACCCACAGGAATATGCGCTGCTGGTCCATCAGCCGCGCCTGGCCGGCACCGGGTCGTAACCGTCCCCGCCCCACGGGTGGCAGCGGCAAACGCGCCCGACGGACATCCAGCCACCGCGCCAAGCGCCGTGTATTTCGATCGCCTCGAGCGCATAGGCCGAACAGCTCGGCTGGTAACGACAATTGCTGCCGAGCAGCGGGCTCAGCAGCCAGCGATAGAGCCGGATCAGCAACTGCAGAAGTGATTTCATTGCGGGCCCGGAATTTCCTGCCAGAGGCGCCCGAGGCTCGTGAAAATTTCCGCGTTGCTCGCAAGCCCCGCGCCGGCACGCGCCGTCACCAAGATATCTACCGCGGGCATCTCCGCGCGGCGCAGCCGGAATGATTCGCGGATCAGCCGGCGCACGCGATTTCGCTTGACCGCGTTGCCCGCGGCCCGCTTGCTGACGGCCATGCCGAGGCGAGGCCCGGCGCCGGCGTTACCAATCCATTGCAGCATGAAGAAGTCGTCCGCGCGGCGGTCACGGCTGCTGCGCGTCCGCGCAAACTCGGCAGCGGAACAGAGTTTTTGCGGGCCCCGCAATTGGTAGCGTCGTGTCGTAGGCTCACTCGTCAGCGGGCTTCAGTAACCGCAAGCCGCCGGCGGCCCTTGGCGCGGCGGCGCTTCAGGACCTGGCGGCCTTTTTTCGTCGCCATGCGGGCCCGAAATCCGTGGGTGCGCTTGCGCTTGATCTTGCTCGGCTGGTAGGTGCGCTTCATGGCGGCGATCCCAAACCCTTGAAAACTAAAGACCTGCCGTTGTCGGCAAAGGGCGGCAAGGTTACGGAGCCACGCCCCCGCTGTCAACCGCGGGTCGCTCCGTTTCCAGATGTCTTAGTTCACACGGACAACCTCGCGCGGCTGTGGATAACTCTGGCGCGGCTCCGAACGTGACGATAGACTCCCAAGCCTTCCTTCGCCCGACCACCAGACGAGAGGGGTAGCTCGTGCAGGGCTCGCTTTGGCACCACTGTCTGCGCCAATTGGAGGCCGAGGTGCCGGAGCAGCAGTTCAATACCTGGCTGCGCCCGCTGCAGGCGGTCGAACGCGACGGTTCGTTGCTGCTACTGGCGCCCAATCGCTTTGTCATCACCTGGATCGAGCAGCATCTTTACTCCCGCATCCAGGAGCTCGTCGCGGCGGCCGGCACCGGCCCGGTCTTGCGCGTCACCCTCGAGGTCGGCTCGCGGCGCGAGGCGCCGCCCCCTCCTGCCACCGCGGGCCACAGCCAGCGGCCACCTACCGTCACGGGGAGCCGCTTCAACCCGGACTTCACTTTCGCTACCTTCGTTGAGGGCAAGAGCAACCAGCTTGCGCGCGCCGCCGCCGTCCAGGTCGGCGAAAACCCCGGGCGCGCCTATAACCCGCTGTTCATCTATGGCGGCGTCGGCCTGGGCAAGACCCACCTGATGCAGGCCGCCGGGAACCTGATGCGCGACCGCCGCCCCGTGGCGCGTATCGCCTATGTGCATAGCGAGCGCTTTGTCAGCGACATGGTGCGCGCCCTGCAGCACAACGTCATCGCCGAGTTCAAGCAAGCCTACCGCACCCTCGACGCGCTGCTGATCGACGATATCCAGTTCTTCGCCGGCAAGGACCGTTCCCAAGAGGAATTTTTCCACACTTTCAACGCCCTGCTTGAAAGCCAGCAGCAGATCATCCTGAGCTGCGACCGCTACCCAAAAGAGGTCGCCGGCCTCGAGGAAAGGCTTAAATCCCGCTTCGGCTGGGGCCTGACGGTCGCCATCGAGCCGCCCGAACTGGAAACCTGTGTCGCCATCCTGATGGCCAAGGCGCAGGCCGCGGGCAGCATCCTCCCGGAAGAGGTCGCGTTCTTCATCGCCAAGCGCATCCGCTCCAATGTTCGCGAGCTGGAGGGCGCACTCCGCCGCGTGCTGGCAACCGCGCGCTTCACCGGCCGCCCCATTACGCTCGAGTTTGCCCGCGAGGCCCTGCGCGACTTGCTGGCTCTGCAGGAACGCCAGGTCACCATCGAAAACATCCAGAAAACCGTCGCGGAGTATTACAAGATCCGCCTCGCGGAGCTGCTTTCAAAGCGCCGCAGCCGCTCGATCGCCCGTCCGCGTCAGGTGGCAATGGCCCTCGCGCGCGAGCTCACCAGCCACAGCCTCCCAGAAATAGGGGATGCCTTTGGCGGGCGCGATCATACGACCGTCATCCACGCCTGTGCTCGCATCCGCAGCTTGCGCGAAAGCGAGCGCCGCACCAGCGAAGATTATCTAAGCCTGTTGAGAATCCTGACCGGTTGATGTGGATAATGGGCCGTGTTGTTGTGGGCGGCTTTTGCTCCACAGCGGCTCCACAGGGGAACCAGAAGATGGCGGCAGCTTACGCATGGTCTTGTTGTTCTCGCAAGTTGCTGCAGACCATCGCTTTTCCGGGCTTTTCCACGGAAAATGCGCGGCCCAATATCTACTACAGTTATCAAGAACCATAAACCAGAACCAGGTGCACAGATGAAATTCAGTGCTGAACGCGCAGACCTGCTTACTGCACTGCAGTCGGTTATCGGCGTGGTCGAACGCCGCCAGACGATGCCAATCCTGGCAAATCTGCTGCTTTCGGCGAAGGATGGGAACTTGCTAATTACCGCGACAGATCTTGAGGTGGAATTAGTCGCTCGCGCACCAGTCAAGTCCGGGGTTGATGGGAAATTGACGATCCCAGGACGCAAGTTCCTCGATATCTGCCGCTCTTTGCCCGAGGGTATGACTCTGTCTCTTTCTCACGAGGCTGCTAAAGCTACGGTGAGGGCTGGCCGGAGCCGCTTCGTTCTAGCGACACTGCCCGCGGAAGACTTTCCAGTCATCGATGAGCTGGCCGAACACAAAACCTTGGAACTTTCACAGGCCGACCTCAGGCGGTTGCTGGACAAAACCCACTTTTCCATGGCGCAGCAGGACGTTCGCTACTACCTGAACGGCATGCTGCTGGAAACGGATGGCAAAATGTTGCGCACGGTCGCGACTGACGGACACCGTCTGGCGCTGTGTGAAATGGATCTGCCGACCAGCGGTGGCAACCAGCAAGTCATCGTGCCACGCAAGGGCGTCCTGGAATTGCAGCGCCTGCTAGGCACTGAGGGAACCGTTGCGATCACGATTGGCTCGAATCACGTTAGAGCCCAGATCGGCGATGTTCGACTCACTTCGAAGCTAATTGACGGCAGGTTCCCGGAATACGGCCGCGTGATTCCGGCCGCGCCGCCGCGGGCGGTAGTCGCCGATCGCGAGACGCTCCGCGCGGCGCTGCACCGTACGGCGATCCTGGCGAACGAAAAATACCGGGGCATCCGGCTGGCGCTGAAAAGGAATTCGCTGACGCTGCAGGCGCACAACCCGGAGCAGGAGGAAGCGGAAGAGCAGGTGGAGGTCAAATACCAGGGCGACGAGCTGGAAGTTGGATTCAATGTGACCTACCTGCTGGAGGCGCTGGCGGCGGTGGATGGGGCCGAGGTGGAA
>JAHFSF010000195.1 GCA_023265875.1 Gammaproteobacteria bacterium
CGGATGCTGGCTGACCAGGGCTGCCACCGGGCACGCGGGCAGCAATTCACGCGGCAGCACCACGACTGTCGCCAGGGTCGCCGCGAGCAGCCGTCGGTATTTCGCGCCAGTGCAGAAGGTCAGTGTCCCGGGCCTCGCGTCCGCGAGCGTCGCCACCCCGTGCACGACCTGCCCCGGATCCCCGGAAAGTTCGAGGCCATGACCAACCGCAATCTCGCCGAGCGTGATCGCCATGGCGGCTTCCCCTGGCGCCCGCCCTGCGCTCAGTTTTTCGGCGCTGGGGCGGGCGTGGACGGCGCCTTGGCCTTGATCGCCGCAACCACCTGTGGCGTGATGTCGACCGCCTCGGTGGCGAACAGCACTCCGTCACTGACCACCAGCTGGAAGCCGTTTGCGCGCGCATAGGCCTGGACTTCCTGCAGCAGCGCGCGCTGGACCTTGCCGAATTCCTCGTTGCGCCGCAGGTTGGCGTCTTCCTGCAGTTCATTGAAGCGCCGCGACAGCTCGCGTTCACCATCGCGGACCTCGCGCTCCGACTTGGCGCGGTCCGCCTCCGACATGACCGCGGCATCGCGCTTCAGCTTGTCGGATTTTTCCTGCAGGGCCTTCTGCTGGCCAGCCAGATCGCGCTGCCGCGGCATGAACTCGCCCTCAAGGGCCTGCTGCGCGACACGCGCCTGCGGCGATTCCTCCAGCAGGCGGCCGGTGTTCACATAGCCGATCTTCAGATCGACCGCAGATGCCAGCGGAGCAGCGGCGAGCGCGGCTCCCAGCAGCAGTGCGCGCGGGATGGAATGCCTGATCATGTTTTTCATCTTGCCTCAACTCGTCAGAACGCGGAACCAATGGTGAACTGGAATCGCTCCGTCTCGTCCGGATACCGGATTCCGTCGCCCTTGAATTGATTGAGCGGAACACCGTAACTGAACCGGAAGACGCCGAGCGGCGCAAGCCACTGGACCGCCAGGCCCGTGGATTGCTTGAGTTCATTGTAATCGAACTCGTAATCGACCGGCGTGACCCGGTCCTGGCCGACGAAATCGACGCCCTCGCCCTGCGAGAACACGTTGCCGACGTCGAAAAACAGGCTGATGCGCGTGCTTGCCCGCCACTTCTGCGGCACCGGGAACAGCAGCTCGGCGCGGCCGATCACTTTCATGTTGCCGCCGTACGGATTCCCGAAACTGTCCTTCGGTCCCAGCCGGCTTTCCGAATATCCGCGCACCGACGTCGGCCCTCCGGCAAAGAAATGCCGATAGGGAGGGAGCGCCGTCGTGTCCTTGCCGAGCGCATCGCCGTACCCGAGTTCCGCCGCGAGCGCCACGGTCCACTGGCGCCAGACCGGCAGCAGCTGCAGGTACTCGTAGTTGAAGACGTAGTAGTTGATTTCGCTGCCGGGCGCAGTCGCCGACAGGGACACGGCATGGCGCAAACCCCGGTCGGCGAAGATGGCGCGGTTGCGGGAATCAAAGGACCAGCCCGCCAGGAGTTCCAGGCTGTCGTACTTCGTCCCGTAGAGCGTCGTCGTCACGGGATCGGGGGGCAGCAGCGGGCCGGTGCCGTCCGGATCGGGAAACTCCGTCACGATCGTGCGCGTGTAAGGATTGCCGTTGTTCCGCACCCACGTCACGGCCTCGGGGGCGCTGTTGCGCGGATTCACGACCAGGTCGGACTGCTGCGCGACGAGCCCGAAGCGCAATCCCTGGAGTTCCGTGATCGGATAGCCGAACTCGAGTGACGCGGACACGGTCTGGGTCGAGAAATTGGAAGCTGCCGAGACGTACTGGGTGATGTTGCGAAACTGCAGGCCGACCGTCCGCGACAGACCGTCCACGCTCGTGTAGGGATCGGTATGGGACACGCTGTAAGCCTGCGAGTACTGGCCGGCAGCGAGCTCGACGGCGAGGCGCTCGCCTGAACCCATGATGTTCGAGTGCACGAAGCTGCCATTCAGGATGAAGGACTGCGAGGCCGAGTAACCGATGCCCCCGCTGAATTGGCCGGGCAGGCCTTCCTTGATGTCGAAATCGACATCCACGAGGTCCGGGGTGCCGGCAACCGGCTTCGTCTCGAATTCGACCTTCTCGACGTACGGCAGCCTTTGTATGCGTTCCTTGGACCGCTCGAGCAACGCATTCGACAGGTAGGATCCCTCCATCTGCCGCATCTCGCGCCGCAATACCTCGTCGTCGATCGCGCTGGTATTGATGAAATTGATGCGCCGCACGTAGGCGCGATTGCCCGGATCGACGAAGAATGTCAGGTCGACCGTCCTGGCTTCCTCATTCGCCTGCGGCACGGGGTCGATCTTGGCGAACGCATAACCCTCGACACCGAGGCGGTATGACAGCAGCTCCTGCGTCTGCGTGATCAGCTTGCGCGAATAGGTCTGACCCGGCTTGACGACCAGCAGGCGCCGGAGTTCGGCTTCCGGGACCTTCATCGTGCCGGCGAGGCGGACTTCGCCAACCTTGTAGACCTCGCCCTCGCGGATATTGATCGTGACGAAGATGTCGTCCTTCTCCGGCGCGATTGCGACCTGGGTCGAATCGACGGCGAAATTCGCGTAGCCGCGGTCCTGGTACCACGAAGTCAGCGTCTCGAGGTCGCCTTGCAGCGACTCGCGCGAGTAACGGTCGTCCTGTTTGTACCAGGACAGCCAGCCCGGGGTGCGCAGCTTGAATTCGTCGAGCAATTCTTTGTCGTCATAGGACGTGTTGCCGACCACGTTGATCTGGCGGATGCGCGCGCGCTTGCCCTCGATGACCTCGATCGCGATCTTCACCTTGTTGCCCGGCACATCCTGGACCTTCGAATCGATGCGGACCGCGTACTTGCCACGGCTGAAGTACTGGTCGGTCAGATAGCTCTGTACTTCCTCCAGCACCGAGCGATCGAAGGTCTTGCCGGCCGCCAGGCCGACGGTACGCAGGGATTTCTGCAGGTCCTCGGTCTTGATGTCCTTGTTGCCCGTGATCTCAAAGCTCTCGATCGAAGGCCGCTCGAGGGCGGCGACCACGAGCGTCGCGCCGTCGCGGCGAAACTCGACATCGCGGAAGAACCCGGTCGCAAACAGCGCCCGCACCGCTTCCTGGATTCGCCGCTGGTCGAGCCGGTCGCCGATATTCACGGGCAGGTAGTTGTAGACCGTGCCCTCGGAAATGCGCTGCAGGCCCTCGACCCGGATGTCGCCCACGACGAAATCGGCAAGCTCGCCCTGGGCGAGCGCCGCGGATGCGTGCGCCAGAAGGATGCCGCCCATGAGTCGTCGAAGCATGATCAGCCGCAATTCCTGCGCGGTCAGCCGAGCAGCCGCATGATGTCGTTGTAGAACGCGATCCCCATCAGCACGACGAGCATCGCAATGCCCAGCCTCTGGCCGAGCACCTGCGCCTTCATCGACAGCGGGCCGCCTTTCGCCATCTCCAAGAGCTGGAATGCAATCTGGCCGCCATCCAGCACCGGTACCGGCAGCAGGTTCAGGACCGCGAGCGAGATCGAGACCAGCGCCAGGAAGCCGAGGTAATAATCAAAGCCTGCGGTCGCCGTGATTCCCGCGTACTGCGCGATGTTAATCGGCCCGGAGATGTTCTTCGCCGAGACGTCCCCGGTCACCATGCGCCACAGGAACCGGATCGTCAGCGCGCTCTTCTGCCAGGTTTCCCGCACGGCCGGCACGATCGCGGCGACCGGGCCATATCGCTCCACCGTGCGCATCCAGCCCGGGAACGCCTGGTTCACCGACGCCGAGGTGCCGAGTCCGATGCGGCCGAATGTCTCGTTATCCTCGACGGTACGCTTCGGCACCACCGAGAAAGACCGCCGGGCGCCGTTGCGCAGTGCAACGATTTCCGTCGCCTGTCCGGGTCGCGCACGTATCGCCGCGACAAACTGCGCGAAGTCGCCGACTTGCTGGCCCGCGACTTCGACAATGACATCGCCGACGGCAAGCCCGGCGACCTCGGCCGGATCCCCGGGCGTCAGTTCGCCGACGACCACGGGCTGCGGCGGCAACCAGAACGAAAAGCCGAGACCGTGCAGCAGGAGCCCGGGCTCGGTCAGGGCGAGCCGTTGTGATGCCGGCA
>JAHFSF010000053.1 GCA_023265875.1 Gammaproteobacteria bacterium
GAATCGGCCGATGTCGCGGCGATCATGAAGGCCGCCGAAGCGCAGGGCCGGCTCGACATCGCGACGCTTTCGATTGGCGACGTGCTGGAAGGCAGCTACAAGTACATCGAACGCATCGGCAAGGGCGCTTTCGGCACGGTGCTCTTGATGGAGGACACCGTCGTCGATGAGCGGCTCGTGCTGAAGTTCCTGAATCCGAGCATCGCGCAGGACGAGGAGATGATGCAGCGGTTCGTCCACGAATTGCGCTACAGCCGCAAGATCACCCACCCCAACGTGATCCGGATTTACGACTTCCTGCACATCCGCGGGAACTACGCGATCTCGATGGAGTACTTTCCGTCGCACACGCTGGGGGGCGAGGTCGCCGATGGCAAGCCGATGGCACTTCGCCGCGCGATCCGCTTCGGCATGGACATCGCGAAAGGCATGGCGGTCGCCCACGGCGTCGGCATCATCCATCGCGACCTGAAACCGGCCAACGTGCTGATCAACGACGAAGGAATCGTCAAGATCGTTGACTTCGGCGTTGCGGCGGCCCAGCACCAGGGCGACACGCAGTTGACCAAGACGGGCTACGTGATCGGATCACCGAAGTACATGGCCCCGGAACAGATCCTCGGCAAGAAGGTCGACGAACGCGCCGACATCTACTCGCTCGGCATCATGCTGTACGAAATGCTGACCGGCGGGCCGCCCTATCACCGGGGCGACCACATGTCGGTGATGTACCAGCATGTCCAGGGCCGGGCGCGCCCGCCCATCGAGCTGAACCCGGCCTTGCCACCGGGCTTGTCCGAAGTGGTCATGAAAGCCATGGCCGTGGACAAGGAAAAGCGTTTTGCCTCGATGGATGAATTCCATGTGGCGCTGGAGCGATTCTTGTGATTCACTCGCGCGGCAATGCCGCGCATAGATGCGTTCCTGAAGCTCGGGTCCACCCAGGGGTGTTCTGACATACACCTCGCCGTCGGCGTGCCGCCGATGCTGCGCATGAACGGCGACCTGGTCCCGATCCGCTTCCGCGACCTCGCCGAACCGGAGCTCGAAAGCTATGTTTTCGAGATTCTTTCCCGCAACCTTGCGGACCGCTTCCGGGGCGGCCACGACGTCGATTTCTCCTACGTCGCCGAGGACGGCGGCCGCTTCCGGGTCAACGTGTTCCGCAAGGATTCCGGCGTCGGCGCGGTATTCCGCTCGATTCCCGCGGAGATCCCGACACTCGACTCGCTCGGCCTGCCGCCGATCGTGACCAGGCTGTGCGATCACCACCAGGGCATGATCCTGGTGACGGGATCGACCGGCACCGGCAAGTCGACGACGCTCGCGGCGATGATCGACCTGCTGAACACCACCCGGAATCTCAACATCATCAGCCTCGAGGACCCGATCGAGTTCGTGCATCGCAGCAAGCAAAGCCAGGTCGTGCAGCGCGAACTCGGCACGCACCTGCCTTCCTTCGCCGAGGGCGTGCGGGCGGCGATGCGCGAGGACCCGGATGTCATCCTGGTCGGCGAACTGCGCGACGCCGACACGATCTCGATGGCGATGACGGCGGCGGAGACCGGGCACCTGGTGCTCGGCACGCTGCACACGACGAGCGCCGTAAAGACGATCGATCGCATGATCGACGCGCTGCCGCCTGACGAGCGCGAACAGACCAAGAGCTTCCTGGCGCAGAGCCTGATCGCCGTGGTCACCCAGGTACTGGTCCGGCGCCCGGAGAATCGCGGCCGCAAGGCCATCTGCGAGATCATGCTGATGAACCGCGCGATCGCGAAGCTGATCCAGACGGATCAGACCCACCAGATCCCCGCGCAGCTGCAGACCGGCAAGGAAATCGGCATGCAATTGATGGACCAGGCGCTGCAGGCGGCCATCAAGGTCAAGGAAATCGACCCGGATGACGCGTTCGCCTTCGCGTCCGACAAGCGGCTATTTTCGAAGTATGTCGTCGACCGCAGCCTGCTGCCGCGCTTCGACATCCAGGACTGATGGAGCGACCGGTGGCGCGTATCGACGAATACCTCGAGGAGGCCCTGAAGCGGGACGCGTCGGACCTGCATTTCATGGCGGGCGATCCGCCGCGCATCCGCCAGTACGGCAGGCTGTCGAATCTCCGGGTGGACCGGCTCGCAACCGACCTGGTACGCGAAGCGCTGTATGAGATCATGCCGCGCAAGGCGCTCGACCGGTTCGAGACGCGCGACGGAACCGATTTCGCCTACGCGCTCGGCAACCTGGGGCGATTCCGGGTCAACGTCATGCGCCAGCTGAACGGCATGGGCGGTGTCTTCCGCGCCATCCCGGCCAAGGCGCAGACCCTCGAGCAGCTCAAGATGCCGGAGGCCGTGCGCAACCTCTGCAAGGTCTCCAACGGCATGATCCTGGTGACCGGCAAGACCGGCTCCGGCAAGTCGACGACGCTCGCGGCGATGATCGACGACCTCAATTCGCGGATCAAGGGCCACATCCTGACGATCGAGGACCCGATCGAATTCGTGCATCCGCGCAAGAACTGCCTGATCAGCCAGCGCGAGATAAGCGTCCACGCGGAATCGTTCTCGAGCGCTCTGCTGTCCGCCTTGCGCGAGGATCCGGACGTCATCCTGGTCGGCGAGCTCCGGGACCTGGAGACGATCGGCACGGCGATCACCGCTGCAGAAATGGGCATCCTGGTCATGGCGACGCTGCACACCAATGGCGCGGCGGCCACCGTCGACCGCGTCGTCAACGCGTTTCCGGCCGACAAGCAGAACCACGTGCGGACGATGCTGTCGACCTCGTTGCGTGGGGTCATATCGCAGCAACTATTGACGCGCAAAGGCACGCCCGGCCGTGTCGCGGCCCTCGAGGTGCTCGTCAATACGCCGGCCGTGGCCAACCTGATCCGCCAGGGCAAGATCGACCAGCTTGAATCGGCGATGCAGTCCGGCGCCTCGCTCGGCATGCGCACGATGGACACGGCAATCCAGCAGCTGCTGGACCAGAACTTGATCAGCGGCCGGTCGGCCTATGAGAAGGCGATCAGCAAGGCCAAGTTCGAGGAAGTCCGCGAGCAGGACTGAATGACCGCGGCGCGGATGCGCGCCGCGGCTGAGGCATAATGCATGGCTCATTCCCGGACCCGAGTCATGTCCCGCCAGATCCTCGTCACCAGCGCACTGCCCTATGCGAACGGTCCCGCGCACCTCGGCCACCTGACCGAGGCGATCCAGACCGACATCTGGGTGCGCTTCATGAAGCTGCTCGGGCACGACTGCCTGTATGTCTGCGCCGACGACACGCACGGCACGCCGATCATGCTGAAGGCGCAGAGCGAAGGCCTGGCACCGTAGCAGTTGATCGAGCAGGTCGGTGCCGAGCGCCGGCTGGATTTTGCCGACTTCGGCATCGGGTTCGACAATTACTACACGACCCACTCGGAAGAGAATCGCCGCCTGACGGTGCGCATGTACCGGGCGCTCATGGCCGGCGGCCACATCACGCGTCGCACCGTCCGCCAGGCGTATGACGAAAAGGCGGGAATATTCCTGCCCGACCGTTACGTCAAGGGAACCTGCCCGCGCTGTGCCGCCCCCGACCAGTACGGCGACAGCTGCGAAAACTGCAGCGCCACCTACACCCCTTTGGACCTGAAGGACGCGGTGTCGGTCGTCACCGGCACCCGGCCGGTCGAACGCGAGTCGGAGCACATCTTCTTCAAGCTCGGCGACTTCGAACCGATGCTCCGCAAGTGGACCCGTTCCGGTGCCTTGCAGCAGGCCGTCGCGAACAAGCTGGACGAGTGGTTCGCTGTCGGCCTGCGCGACTGGGACGTGTCGCGCGACGCTCCGTACTTCGGCTTCGAGATCCCCGATGCGCCCGGCAAGTACTTCTATGTCTGGCTCGACGCGCCGGTCGGCTACATGGCGAGCTTCGAGAATCTGTGCGCCCGGCGCGGGCTGGATTTCGACGCGTACTGGGCGCCGGACAGCCGGGCGGAACTGCATCACTTCATCGGCAAGGATATCCTGTACTTCCACTCGCTGTTCTGGCCGGCGACACTCGAGGGCGCCGGGTTCCGCAAGCCGACCAGCGTTCATGCGCATGGCTTCCTGACGATCAACGGCGAGAAGATGTCGAAGTCGCGCGGCACCTTCGTCACGGCCCGCCACTATCTGGATCTGCTGCCTGCGGAGCACCTCCGTTATTTCCTGGCGGCCAAGCTGGGCTCCGGGCTCGACGACATCGACATGAACCTCGCCGAGTTTGCGACGCGGATCAATGCTGAACTGGTCGGCAAGCTCGTCAACATCGCGAGCCGGTGCGCCAGTTTCATCCACCGCGGCCACGACGATCGGCTCGCGTCCGCCTTGCCGGATCCCGAGCTGTACCGCGAATTCGTCGCCACCGGGCAATCGATCGCCGCCGCATACGAAAGCCGCGAATTCGCCACCGCGGTGCGCGAGATCATGGCGCTCGCCGACCGCGCCAACCTCTATATCGACAGGCACAAGCCCTGGCTCGCCGCGAAGGACCCCGCGCGCGCCGGAGAGGTGCAGGCGGTCTGCACGCAGGGCCTCAACCTGTTCCGCGTCCTGATGACCTACCTGAAGCCCGTGATGCCGGCGACGGCAGAGCGTGCCGAGGCGTTCCTTGGCGCACCCGTATCGCATTGGCGCGACATCGACAAGCCGCTCGTCGGCACGGCGATCCGGCAATATGAGCCGCTGGCAACGCGTATCGACGCGACGCAGGTCGGCAAACTGGTGGAGACCCCGATGACCGGGAAACAGGAAACGACCGTGGCCGCGCAACCGATCGAGATCAGCGCCGAGGAATTCGCGCGGCTCGACCTCAGGATCGCCCGCATCGAGGCGGCGTCCCTGGTCGAGGGAGCGGACCGGCTGCTGGAACTGGGCGTTGATATCGGTGGCGAGCGCCGCACGATCTTCGCAGGGATCCGCGGACACTATGAGCCTGCCCAACTGGTCGGGCGCCATGTCATCGTCGTCGCCAACCTGAAGCCGCGCAAGCTGCGATTTGGCGTATCGCAGGGCATGGTGCTCGCCGCCGGCGACGACAGCGCGCTGTTCCTCGTCGGCCCGGATTCCGGCGCCGTGGCCGGCATGAAGGTCAGCTAGCGATGCTGGCGGAGCGCATCGACGCGCTGTTGCCCCAGACTCAATGCCGACGCTGCGGATTCGAGGGTTGCCTGCCTTACGCCGAGGCGCTCGCTCGCGACGAGACCGCGCTGAACCGCTGCCCACCCGGCGGTCGCCACCTGATCGAGCGGCTTGCGGCACTGCTCGACCGCCCGGAACTGCCGCTCGACCGGGGCTGCGGCGCTGAAGCGCCGCCGCTGGTTGCGCTGATCGATGAGGCGGCCTGCATCGGCTGTGCCCGCTGCCTTGACCCCTGCCCCACGGACGCAATCGTCGGCGCGCGCAAGCACATGCACACGGTCATCGCCGCGGATTGTTCGGGCTGTGAGCTTTGCCTGCCGCCCTGCCCGGTCGACTGCATCCGGATGGTCGCGGCGCCCGGCTTGCCCGCCCTGCCACTCGCGCCAGATGCGATTGACCGTCGCGCCCATCATTTTCGCAAGCTGTATGACGCACGACAGGTGCGCATTGCCGAGCAGCAGGCCGAGTGGCGCGGCGCATTGCGCGCAAGCCTTGGCGACAATGGCGAACCGGCGCCCTGAAAGGCTCATGGGCACGCGCGCGCGGCGGCGGCTGTTCGAGCGGCTGCGCGCCGCAAATCCCGGGCCGTCCACGGAGCTCGTCTACCGCTCGCCCTTTCAACTGCTGGTCTCGGTCATGTTGTCGGCCCAAGCCACGGACCGCGGCGTCAACCTGGCGACGAAATCGCTGTTCAGGGTGGCCGGAACGCCGGCCAGCATGTTGCGACTCGGAGAAAGCGGCCTCGCTGAACACATCCGGACGATCGGGCTGTGGCGTGTCAAGTCGCGCCATGTGATGGAGACGAGCCGGCTGTTGCTCGAGCGGCACCATGGCCGCGTGCCCCGCGATCGGGCGGCGCTCGAGTCATTCCCGGGTGTCGGGCGCAAGACCGCCAACGTGGTGCTCAACACCGCCTTCGGCGAGCCAACGATCGCCGTGGACACCCATATTTTCCGCGTGGCCAATCGCACCGGGCTTGCGCCCGGCCACAATGTCCGCCAGGTCGAGGAACGGTTGCTCGATCGGGTGCCCGCAGGATTCCGCCGGGACGCCCATCACTGGCTGATCCTGCACGGGCGCTATGTGTGCAAGGCCAGGCGGCCTGCCTGCCCGAGCTGCCTGATCGCGGACCTCTGCCGCTACCCCGACAAGACAGGGCCCGCGTGATGCTGCCGTTTGCGGGAAACGTCGAGCGCGACGAAATCCGTCAGACCTGGCTGGCGGCCTGGCACAAGGTACGCGATCGCCACCCCCTGTCGCCGCTCGAAGCGATGCTTGCGGACGTGCTCGCCGTGCATCCCGAGTACCACGCACTGCTCGAGGACCCGGCGGCGCTCGCAGGCGAGTGGAGGCCTGCAGGCATCCAGGCCAATCCTTTCCTGCACCTGGGGCTGCACCTGGCGCTGCGCGAAGCAATTGCGGCCGACCGGCCGCCGGGATTGCGCGAAATCTCCGGCCGCCTGCACGGCTTCCTCGGCGATGCACATGCGGCAGAGCACCGCTTGATGGACTGCCTGGCCGAGACGATCTGGGAGGCCGCACGCGCGGGTATTCCTCCCGACGAATCGGCGTTCCTCGAGCGCGCATGCCGCGTGCTCAGTTCCTCGGCAGGTAAAGATCGGTGAGCGTGCCGTCAAAGGCCTCGGCCGCGAACGCAACGGTCTCCGACAGCGTCGGATGCGGGTGAATCGTAAGCCCGATGTCGGCAGCATCCGCGCCCAGCTCGATCGCGAGCGCCACTTCCGAGATCAGGTCGCCGGCATTGCTGCCGACGATGCCGCCGCCAACCACCCGGTGGCTCTCCTCGTCGAACAGGAGCTTGGTGAATCCCTCGTCGCGATTCAGCGCCAGCGAGCGGCCGCTCGCCATCCACGGGAACAGCCCCTTGCCGAGCTTGCGCCCGGTGGCCTGGGCCTCGGTCTCGGTGACACCGACCCAGGCGATCTCCGGGTCGGTGTACGCGACTGAAGGAATGGCGCGGGCCTCGAACGCCCGCTTGCGACCGGCGATGACCTCCGCAGCCACCTTGCCTTCGTGGCTCGCCTTGTGCGCCAGCATCGGCTGGCCGACGATGTCGCCGATCACGAAGACATGGGCCAGATTGGTGCGCTGCTGGCGATCGACCGGAATGAAGCCGCTCTCATCCACGCGAATGCCCGCCGACTCGGCGCTGATGGTGCGCCCATTCGGCACTCGACCGACCGCGCATAACACGCGGTCAAACACTTGCGGAACCGGCGCGCCTTTGCCGTCGTAACTGACGCGCATGCCGTCATCCAGCGCCTCGATGCCCGTCACCCGGGTAGCGGTCATGATGGCCGCATAACGCGGGCGCAGGCGCTTTTCGAGCGGGCGGACCAGGTCGCGATCGCAGCCCGGCATCAGGGTCTCGGTCAACTCGACGACGCTGACACTCGAGCCCAGGGCGTCGTACACGCAGGCCAACTCGAGCCCGATGATGCCGCCGCCGATGACGAGCAGGCGTCCCGGCACGTCCTTCAGGTCGAGTGCCGCCGTCGAGTCCATGACCCGCGGGTCGGATGGCAGGCCCGGTATCCGGGCAGGTTCCGATCCCGCCGCAATGATGCAGTGCTCGAAGCCGATCACTCGCGTGCCGCCGTCCGGCGCGCGCAGTTCCACGCGATGCGGCGAGATGAATCGCGCGAAGCCGCGCAACACCTCGACCTTGCGCTGTTTGGCAAGGATCGTCAGGCCGGCAGTCAGCTTGCCGACGATCCGGTTCTTCCATTGCTTCAGCGCCGCGGTGTCGATTTGCGGTTTGCCGAAGCGGATGCCGTGCGCGGACATGGACTCCGCTTCCTCGATGACGCGCGCCGCATGCAGCAGGGCCTTTGACGGGATGCAGCCGACATTCAGACAGACGCCGCCGAGCTGCGGCCAGCGATCGACGAGGATCACGCCAAGCCCGAGGTCCGCGGCGCGGAATGCGGCCGTGTACCCGCCCGGCCCGGCACCGATGACCAGAAGCTGGGTCGTCAGCCCGGCGGCGGGCTCGCCGCCTGCGATCACCACATCTTCCGGAACGGCAACGGTTGCGGGCAGTGCCGGCAGCCGGACGGTATCGCAGCCCTCGGCGGCAAGGCTTGCGATCAAGTCGCCCCTGGACACCCGGTCGCCTTTCGCGACCCGCACCTCCTGGACGACGCCTGCGGCCGTTGCAGGCACGTCCATGGTCGCCTTGTCGGTCTCGAGCGTGATCAGCGGCAATTCCGGCTCGACTCGATCACCGGGCCTGACCAGCACTTCGATGACCTCGACGTCCCGGAACTCGCCGAGATCCGGGACGCGCTGTTCGCTGATGCGGCTCACGGAACGGCCTCGACCAGGTCCTGGGGCCTTGCCAGCTCTGCGGCCAGTGCGACGACGAAGCGCACGGCTTCGGCGCCGTCGATGACCCGATGGTCATAGGAGAGTGAGAGCGGCATCAGCAGTCGCGGCTGGAACCCGCCGTCCTTCCAGACCGCCCGCATCTGCGAGCGCGAGACGCCAAGGATTGCGACTTCCGGCGCATTGATGATCGGCGTGAATGACGTGCCGCCGATGCCGCCGAGACTCGAGATCGTGAAACAGCCGCCCTGCATCTCGGCGGCCGTGAGCTTGCCGGCACGCGCCTTCGCCGCGAACTCGCCGAGGTCGCGTGCCAGCTCGTAAATATCCTTGCGGCCCGCGTCGCGGATCACCGGCACGACCAGGCCACTCGGCGTCTCGGCCGCAAAGCCGAGGTGCAGGTATTTCTTGTAGACGAGGTTCTGGCCGGTCGCATCCAGCGAGGAATTGAAGTTCGGGAACTGTGCGAGGACGCGCACGCAGGCGCGCGCGACGAAGGCCAGCGGCGTCAGCTTGATGCCGAGCGCAGCGGCGCGGTTCTTCAATGAGGCGCGCAATAACTCGAGTTCGGTGACGTCGGCCTCCTCGTGCTGCGTGACATGCGGCAGATTGACCCAGCTTGCCTGCAGCCGCGCGGCGGATATCCGCTGGATGCGGCCGAGCGGGCGTGTCTCGACCGCACCGAAGGCGGCAAAATCGACGGCGGGCACGCGTGGCAGCGCGGCCGCCGGCGCAACCGGCGCAGCCGACATTGCGAGCTTGACGAAGGCCTTGACGTCGTCCTGCGTGATGCGGCCCTTGACGCCGGTACCGGTCACCCGCGCGAGGTCAATGCCGAGTTCACGCGCCAGTTGCCGCACCGCGGGGCCGGCGTGTGCGCGTGAGAAACCAGCTTCCTCGGTGACCGCAGCCGCGGCAGGCTGCGCGACGGCAGGCAGCGTGCGCAATGCCGGCGGCGCGACCGTGGCCGCGGCTGCGGCCTCGACTGCCGCAGCACGGAGAGGCGCCGCCTTTGCAGCCATCGCTGCAGACGTGAGCACGACGATCGGATCGCCCTGCGAAACCCGGCTGCCTTTTTTCACCTGCAGCTGGACGACCCGGCCACCGGCGGTAGACGGCACGTCCATCGTCGCCTTGTCGGTTTCGAGCGTGATCAGCGGGGTCTCGATCGCAACCTGGTCGCCCTCCGCGACCAGCACCTCGATGACCTCGACATCCTTGAATTCGCCCAGGTCCGGCACGCTGACGGTGATGTGTTCGGCCATGACCGCGCTCAGGACAGCAGCGGATCCGGCTTGGCCGGGTCGATGCCGAACCTGCCAATGGCCGCGCTGACCGTGACGGCGTCGATCCGGCCGTCGTCGGCGAGCGCTTTCAGCGCAGCCAGCGCAATCCAGCGCCGGTCCACCTCGAAGAAGCCGCGCAGCGCCTGGCGCGAGTCGCTGCGGCCGAAGCCATCCGTGCCGAGCGCCACGTAGCGGCCCGGCACCCACTGGCGGATCTGGTCGGCAACGATCCTCATGTAATCGGTCGCGGCAATGAATGGTCCGTCGCGTCCGCCCAGGCATTCCCGGACATAGGGCAGTGGTGGCTTCGCGCCCGGATTCAGCAGGGCACTGCGCTCGGCGGCCTGCGCCTCGCGGCGCAATTCGGAGTAGCTGGTGACGCTGAAGACGTCAGCCGGGATGCCGAAATCCTTTTCCAGGAGATCCGCCGCCGCCAGCGCCTCGCGCAGGATCGTGCCGGAACCCAACAGCGTCACGCGGATGGGGCCGCGGCCGCCGATGTGCAGCAGGTACATGCCGCGCAGGACGCCCTGCTCGACCGCCTTCGGCATGGCCGGCTGCGCGTAGTTCTCGTTCATGCAGGTCACGTAGTAGTAGACGTTCTCCTGCTCCGCATACATCCGCCGCAGCCCGTCCTGCATGATGATTGCGAGCTCGTATGCATAGCAGGGGTCGTAGGAAACGCAATTCGGGATCGTCGAGGCGAGCAGGTGGCTGTGGCCGTCCTGGTGCTGCAGGCCCTCCCCCGCCAGCGTCGTGCGACCGGCAGTCGCGCCGATCAGGAAGCCGCGCGCCTGCATGTCGCCGGCCGCCCAGGCGAAGTCGCCGATCCGCTGGAACCCGAACATCGAGTAGAAGATGTACATCGGGATCATGTTGATCCCGTGATTTGCGTAAGCGGTGCCCGCCGCCATCCAGGAACAGAACGCCCCGGCCTCATTGATGCCTTCCTCGAGCATCTGGCCCTTGCGGTCTTCCCGGTAATACATCAGCTGGTCGGCATCCTGCGGCGTATAGAGCTGCCCGACGGACGAATAGATGCCGACCTGGCGGAACAGGCCTTCCATGCCGAAGGTACGCGCCTCGTCGGGCACGATCGGCACGATGTGCGAGCCGATGTTCCTGTCCTTGAGCAACTGCGTCAGGATCCGCACGAAGGCCATCGTGGTCGAGACCTCACGGCCATCGCTGCCGTCGAGCAGGTTCTTAAAGGCGGCGAGCGGTGGTACGGCAAGCGCCGGCGCCGTCTTGCGTCGCACCGGCAGGCTGCCGCCAAGCGCCTTGCGACGACCCTTCAGGTATTGCATTTCCGGACTCGCCTCGTCCGGCCTGAAGAACGGCAGGCGCGCAATTTCGGCGTCCGAGATCGGGATGTTGAAGCGGTCGCGGAACGCCTTCAGCGCCTCGTCGTCGAGCTTCTTCTGCTGGTGCGTGACATTCATCGCCTCGCCGGCCTTGCCCATGCCGTAGCCCTTGACGGTCTTGGCGAGGATCACGGTCGGGCGATCCTTGTGCGCGACCGCAGCCGCATAGGCGTTCCAGACCTTGCGGGTATCGTGGCCGCCGCGGTTCAGCAGCGCGATCTCCTCGTCGGACATGTTCGCGACGAGTTCGCGGAGTTCCGGGTACTTGCCGAAGAATTGCTCGCGCGTATAGGCGCCGCCCTTGGCCTTGAAGTTCTGGTATTCGCCGTCCACGGCCTCTTCCATCCGCTTGCGCAGCAGGCCCGTCGCGTCCCGCGCCAGCAACGGATCCCAGCCCTCGCCCCAGATGACCTTGATGACGTTCCAGCCGGCCCCGAGGAACGCAGCTTCCAGTTCCTGGATCACCTTGCCATTGCCGCGTACCGGGCCGTCGAGGCGCTGCAGGTTGCAGTTGATGACGAAAACGAGGTTGTCGAGCTTCTCGCGAACCGGCATCGTCAGCGCGCCCATCGATTCCGGCTCGTCCATTTCGCCGTCGCCGAGGAAGCACCAGACTTTCTGGTCGGAGGGTTCGACGAGCCCGCGATGCTCGATGTAGCGGATGAAGCGCGCCTGCATGATCGCCTGCAACGCACCGAGGCCCATCGAAACCGTAGGGTACTGCCAGAATTCAGGCATCAGCCACGGGTGCGGATACGACGACAGGCCATCGCCGACGACCTCCTGGCGGAAATGCCGCAGCTGGTCCTCGCTGAGGCGGCCTTCGAGGTAGGCACGCGCATACATGCCCGGGCTCGAGTGACCCTGCACGAACACCATGTCGCCGCGGTGACGCCCGGAAGGCGCGTGCCAGAAATGGTTGAACCCGACCTCGTACAGCGTCGCGGACGAGGCGTAGGTCGCAATATGGCCGCCGTACTCCGGGCTGACCCGGTTGGCGTGCACGACCATCGCCATCGCGTTCCAGCGGATCAGCGCCTCGATGCGGCGCTCGAGCGCACGATCGCCCGGGTAGGGCCTCTCGCGCGAGACCGGAATCGTGTTGAGGTAGGCAGTGTTGGCCTTGAACGGCAGGTACGCGCCTGAGCGCCGCGCATGGTCGATCAGCCGGTCCAGCAGGAAATGCGCGCGGACCGGGCCATGGGCTTTCAGCACTGAGTCGATCGACTCGAGCCATTCCTGGGTCTCGAGCGGATCGGGATCGTCGGTCTGCGGGCCGTCAGCCATCAGCGCCACTCCAGTCTCCGCCGGCGGAATTGCGCACGCGGGATGCTCCGGCCACGGGCAATTGCTACGATGCGGACCCAGCATGATCCTAGCTGCGATACCCGTGGGTCAAGGATGAAGACGCTGACGTTCGCGCGGCCGGACGACTGGCACCTGCACCTGCGGGACGGCGCTGCGCTCGCGTCCGTGGTCGGGTTCAGTGCCAGGTGCTTTGGCCGCGCGGTCGTGATGCCGAACCTGAAGCCGCCGGTGACGACCGTCGAGTCCGCGCGACGCTACCGGGAGCGGATTCTCACCGCGTTGCCGGCGGGATCCACTTTCCAGCCGCTGATGACGCTGTTCCTGACCGACCGCACTCCGCCGGACGAGGCCGATCGGGCCCGTGCCGCCGGCTATGTCTGTGGCTTCAAGTATT
>JAHFSF010000054.1 GCA_023265875.1 Gammaproteobacteria bacterium
TGTCGGAGCGCATGGCCTTGCGCCTCGAGGCACGCGGCTATTTGACTGCCGTGAACTCCAACTCGGCGATCTTCTGCCGCTCTGACAACGGCAGCGGTTTCTGCCGAATCGTCGCGAGCGGCTCGAGCATTCTGCAGACGGAATTGCTGGCAGGACTCGTCATCGGCTTCTAGCGCTCGTCCGGAACCTTCGCTCCCGCCGACAGCCAGGCGGCCACCAGCCGAATCTGCGTTTCGTCGAGTCGCCCGCCGAATGTCGGCATCACGCCGTTGCGTCCCATTGCGATCGACCGCATCACGTCGGCGCGGCTGCCACCGTACAACCAGACCGCGTCATTGAGAGCGGGCGCGCCGAGTACCGGGTTGCCGGAGCCGTCCGCTCCATGGCAGGCGGTGCAGAACTGCTGGAAAAGACCCGCGCCCTCCGCCTGGGCTGCGGATCCATCATCACCGGCGGCAAGCGCCAGTACGTAGTCCGCGAGTCGCCGGACACCCTGCTCTCCTATCGATGCCTGCCAGGCCGGCATCGCCGCCTGCCGACCCGCGCGGATCGTCTCGGAAAGCTGCACCTCGCTGCCACCCCATTGCCAGCTTGCATCGCTGAGGTCCGGAAACTGCTGCGCCTGGCCGCCGGCATCGCGGCCATGGCACGACGTGCAGTGGTTGTTGAACACGCGCCAGGCCGACCGCATGGTCTCTTCATCATGCGCGAGCTCCGCAAACGACAACTCGAGGATCCGCCGCCGCCGGGCACCGAACTGCGTTTCGTAATCGGCGAATCGCTCGGTGATCTGCCCGCCCAGGGACCACCGGAGCGCGCCCCGATAGGCGCCGAGTCCAGGATACAGCATCACGTAGACGACTGAAACAGCCATCAATGCGAGGATGAACCAGAACCACCAGACGGGCGCTGGCCGCGCGCCCTCGCGCAGCGTCTCGTCCCAGAGCTCGTCCTTGACCTCGCCGCCCAGGTCACCATCCCGGTAAATGTCCACAATGAGCCAGACGAGCGCAAGGAAACTCGTGACCGTGATGACCACGATCCAGCCGGCCCAGAACTGCGACGGCATGTCAGCCATCGCGATCCTCATCCTCGAGAGGGATCCGCGCCGCCGCGTCCAGCACGGCGCGCGTCGAGCGCAGCGACAGCCAGACGACGATCGCGATCATGAATGCCATGATCAGCATGTCGCCGATGAACAGCACGAGCGTCATGGCTGCGGTTCCCCAGCCATGCTGCGACCCAGCGACTGCAGGTAGGCGACCAGTGCCTCCAGCTCGGTCCGGCCCTCGAGCGCGGCCGGCGCCGCGGCGATGTCCTGGTCGGAATACGGGTGACCAAGCTGCTGCAAGGCGCGCATGCGTGCCTGGATCGTGCGTCCCTGGTCCGCATCGCGGCTCGCGAGCCACGGATAGGCTGGCATGATCGAGGCCGGCACGACTGACCTCGGATCCAGCAGGTGCATGCGCTGCCAGTCATCGTTGTACTTGCCGCCGATCCGCGCGAGGTCCGGGCCGGTGCGTTTCGATCCCCACAGGAACGGCCGGTCGTAGGCGAATTCCCCGGCGCGCGAGTACGGGCCATAGCGCTTGACCTCGGCCAGCAGCGGCCGGACCTGTTGCGTATGACAGGTGCTGCAGGATTCGCGGATGTAGAGGTCGCGGCCCTCGAGTTCGAGTGGTGAGTAGACCGCCAGCCCGGCCGCCGGTGCGCCGTGCGCGTCCCCGAGCACGATCGGCAGCACCTGGACCAGGCCGCCAATCGAGGAGACGACCAGGATGCCGAATATCAGCAGCCCTGAATTGCGCTCGATCTTGCGGTGCAGCGACACCAGTTTCATGTGCGGCCTCCCGCCCCGACCCGCGACCCGGGCGGCGCGACTTCAATCGTGCGGCGGCCCGCGAAGGTTCTCGCAAGGTTGACCGCCATCAGCATGGCGCCCACGAGGAAGACGAGGCCCGCAACGAATCGCAGCAGGTAGTAGGGCTTCATCGCCGCCATCACGTCGTTGAAGCTGAAGCGGACCTCGCCGAGCTCGTCGAGGCTCAGCCACAGCACGCCCTGTGACACGCCCGCGCCCCACATGGCGAGCACGTAGAGCATGACGCCGGCAAGCGCCAGCCAGAAATGTACGTTCGCCAGCCGCGCGCTGTACAGCGGCACCCCGGCGAGGCGCGGCACCAGGAAATAGAAGGTGCCGAACGTGATCAGCGCGTTCCAGCCCAACGCGCCCGAATGCACGTGCCCGATCGTCCACTCGGTGAAATGACTGAACACGTTGACGCTCTTGATCGCGAGCATCGGGCCCTCAAAGGTCGCCAGCCCGTAGAACGCCAGCGACAGCACGATGAACTTCAATGCCGGGTCGGTGCGCAGCTTCTGCGAGGCGGCGCTGACCGTCATGATCCCGTTGACCATCGTCGCCCACGACGGCGCCAGCAGGATCAGGCTCATGACCATGCCGAGCGACTGCACCCACTCCGGGATCGCGTGGTAGTGCAGGTGGTGCGGGCCGGCCCAGATATAGGTATAGACGAAGGCCCAGAACGACACGATCGAGAGGCGATAGCTCCAGATCGGTTGCTCCGCGTGCTTCGGCAGGAAGTAATAGAGCATACCGAGGAATCCGCCGGTCAGCAGGAAGCCGACCGCGTTGTGCCCGTACCACCATTGCACGACGGCGTCCTGGGCCCCGGCGAACAGCGAGTACGACTTGCCGAGCGTCGCCGGCATGGCCAGGCTGTTGACGATGTGCAGCATCGCGACGACGATGATCAGCGCGCCATAGAACCAGTTGGAGATGTAGATCGATTCCATCCTGCGGCGCGCTATCGTGCCGAAGAAAACGATCGCGAAGGCCACCCAGGCGACGGCAATCGCGAGGTCGAAAGGCCACTCCAGTTCCGCATATTCCTTGCCGCTGTTCCAGCCGGCCAGGATCGAGCATCCACCCAGCACGATCGCGAGTTGCCAGGCGTAGAACACGAACCACGCGAGCCCCGGCGCGAACAGGCGCACATGCGAGGTGCGCTGCACGCTGTAGAACGCCGTGCCAATCAGCGCCGAGACGCCGAAACCGAACAGCACCAGCGTCGTGTGCAGCGTGCGCACGCGGCCGAAGGACAGTGCGGGCTGGCCGAAATTGATGGTGGGCCACACGAGCTCAGCCGCCACGTACACGCCAGCCAACATGCCGAGCACGGCCCAGAACATGGCGCAGGCTGTGAACGCCGTAACGATGCGATCCTGGTAGGAAGCGGTGCCCATGACTTCAGGTGCCGATGCGCGGCCCGAGTCCGCTGCCCCACAACGCGACCGTGACCCCGAGCAGGCTTACCGCCGCAACCAGCAGATAGGCAATCAACGCGGAAGCCATCAGCATGCCGCGATTCGGCCCGGTCCGCAGCACGATCGGCAGCCCGCGGTACAGCAGGTACATGCTCCAGATCAACGCCGGGACCAGCACCAGCACGTTGATGAAGACATGCGGGTACAGGTGGATTACGCTGCCGACCGCAAGCGGCGCCCCGACGATCGTCATCAGCGCGAAGCAACGACCCAGGGACTGGCTGGCGTCATAGGTGACCGCCATCCATCGCGCAACCACGGCGCTGCTCAGGAAGCCGAACAGCAGCGCGACAAAATAGGCGGCGCTGATCGCGAACACCGTGTCCCGGGGCAGGAACACCGGCTCGACGCCGAGTCGCCATCCGAAATTGAGCGTGCCGATGCAGGCGAAGACAGGCGGCAGCAGGCCCACCCACAGTGCGAACCCGAAGAAGACCCGTGTGACCGGCGGTGATTCGGCGGCGAGCGCCGCGAAGACGGCGCCGGGCCGGAACAGGACTTTTCCCAGATCCAGGATCGAGAATCGCGCCGCCATCGCGCCTCCGAGGGAGTCGAGTCGCGCGGCCCGGCCGCAGACTCATGCATTGGTCAAAGTATACAATGACGGCGCAGCAACTTCCCCAAGCCCGACATGACCCTGGGCGTCGCACCGCAGTGATGATCGAACTCGCGATCGACATCGAAGGGCTGGCCTTCGCCTGGAGCGGAGGCGAGCCCGTCCTGGACGTGCCGCAATTCCAGGTGCGGCGCGGCGAAAGCGTTTTCCTGCGCGGCCCCAGCGGCAGCGGCAAGAGCACGCTGCTCGGCGTCATCAGCGGTGTGCTCGCGCCGGGGCGCGGGCGAATCGGCGTGCTGGGCTCGGACCTGGGCCGGCTCACGGGCGCAGAGCGCGATTCCTATCGCGCCGCGCACATTGGCCTCGTTTTCCAGATGTTCAACCTGCTGCCCTACCTGTCCGTGCTCGACAACGTGCTGCTGCCGGCGCGTTTTTCTGCCGTGCGCCGGCAGCGGGCGCGACCGGATGCGGAGTCGGAAGCGCGGCGACTGCTGGCTGAACTCGGCATCCCGGCAGCGACCGTGACCGGCCGGCCGGCGACAGAGTTGTCCGTCGGGCAGCAACAGCGGGTCGCGGTCGCACGTGCGCTGCTCGGGCGACCGGAGCTCGTCATCGCAGATGAACCGACCTCGGCGCTCGACAGCGATACGCGCGATGCGTTCCTGCGGCTGCTGATGGCCGAATGCGCTGCGGCGGGCGCTACCCTGCTGTTCGTCAGCCACGATACGGCCCTCGGCACGCAGTTCGACCGCCGGCTCTCCATCGCCGAGATCAATCTCGCCGAGCCGCACCGGGAGCCGGCGTGAAGCCGTTGGTCGTACTCGCCGCACGCAGTCTCTGGAACCGGCGCGGCGGCGCGGCGCTGACGGTCTTTGCGATCGCGGTCAGCGTCACGCTGCTGGTCGGCGTCGAGACGATGCGCAGCGGCGCACGCGAGAGCTTCGCGCGCACCATTTCCGGGACCGACCTGATCGTCGGCGCGCGCAGCGGCCCGATCAACCTGTTGCTTTACTCCGTATTCCGGGTCGGCGACGCCACTACCAACGTGTCGTGGCAGAGCTACGAACTGGTGTCGCGCCATCCCGATGTCGCCTGGACGATCCCGATTTCGCTCGGCGATTCGCACCGCGGCTACCGCGTCATGGGCACTTCGGGCGACTACTTCCTGCACTATCGTTACGGCAATCGCCAGGACCTCCGGTTTTCGGCCGGTGGGCCATTCAAGGACGCCGACGACGCGGTCGTCGGCGCCGAGGTTGCGCGCGCGCTGGGATACTCGACCGGAGACGAGATCACGCTCGCGCATGGCATCGGTGCAGGCAGCTTCGCTCCCCATGACGAGCATCCATTCCGCATCGCCGGGATCCTGGCGCCGACCGGCACGCCGGTCGACCGCACGGTGCACGTCAGCCTCGAGGCGATCGCCGAAATCCACGAGGACTGGCAGGGCGGCGCACGATCGCTCACCAACCCAGCGCGCCACCCGCATGACGGCGACGATCCCGAGGGTGCGGCCAGTGACGCCGGCGCGCAGGCGGTGCCCGCCGGAATCACGGCGTTCCTGGTCGGGATGCGCTCGAAGGACGCCGTGCTGCAGATGCAGCGCGCGCTGAACGAATTTCGCGGCGAACCGCTCTCGGCCGTCATCCCGGGCGTGGCACTGCAGCAGCTCTGGCAGATTGTCGGGGTCGCCGACCGCGCGCTGCTCGTCATCGCCGCCTGTGTCGTGCTGGCCGGTCTGATCGGCATGCTGACGTCGATCCTGGCGAGCCTGCGCGAGCGGCGCCGGGAAATGGCGGTCCTGCGCTCGGTCGGCGCGCGCCCGCTGCATGTATTCACGTTGATGGTGCTGGAAGCGGCCCTGCTGGCACTGGCCGGAGTGATCGCGGGCGTCGCGGCGGCCCACGCGATCCTGGCCGGCGTGGCGCCGCTGCTGGCCAGCCGCTACGGGCTGTTCATGGCCAGCGCCGGTCCAGGCGTTTACGATCTGCTGCTGGCAGGGGCCGTGGTGGGCGCGGCAATACTGGCGGGGCTGGTGCCCGCCTGGCTCGCATACCGGAATTCGCTGGCGGACGGGCTGACGATTCGAACATGAAGCAGGCATTCATTCGCGCCGTTTCCGTCATGCTGGTGGCCGCGGGCCTGCCGCTGCCTGCAGCTGCCGCGGCGCCGGAGATCGACTGGATCGAACTCGTGCCGGCCGAGCAGCGCGCGACCTACGATCCGGCGCCGCCGCCGCCTGCGCACGATTACCTGACCGGAGAGGAAGGCGGGCTCGCCGCCCAGCAGACGCTCAATTTCAACGTCAACAAGGAACTCGAAGGCCGGGAGATCAAGATCCCGGGATTCGTCGTGCCGCTCGAACTCGACGAAGCCGGCAATGTCACCGAGTTCTTCCTGGTCCCCTACTTCGGCGCCTGCATCCACGTGCCGCCGCCGCCGCCGAACCAGATGATCTATGTGATCATCAAGCAGGGCATCAAGCTCGACTCGATGTATTCGGCCTACTGGATCACCGGAAAGATGTCGGCCAGGACCCGCGGCACGCGCCTGGGTTCCGCGGCCTACACGCTCGCCGCTTCGGAGTACGAGGAGTACAAGTTCTGAACGCGACAGGCGACGGCAGGCGCGGACTCTATCCGCCCATCGAGCCGCACCGCCACGGCCACCTGGCCGTTGGTCATGGCCATGAGATCTACTGGGAAGAGTGCGGTAACCCGCTAGGCAAGCCGGTGATCTTCCTGCACGGCGGCCCGGGCGCCGGCTGCGATGCGCGCTCGCGACGTTTCTTCGATCCCGCGCGCTACCGGATCGCATTGTTTGACCAGCGCGGCTGCGGTCGCAGCCGGCCGCATGCGAGCCTCGAACACAACACGACCTGGAACCTCGTCGCGGACATCGAGCGGCTGCGCGAGCACCTCGGCATTGCACGCTGGCAGGTGTTCGGTGGTTCCTGGGGCTCGACACTTGCCCTCGCCTATGCCGAGGCTCATCCCGCACATGTCACGGAACTCGTGCTGCGCGGCATCTTCCTGCTGCGCAAGAGCGAACTCGACTGGTTCTACCAGCAAGGTGCAAGCGCCCTCTACCCGGATCGCTGGGAGGCCTATGTGGCGCCGATCCCGGAGCAGGAGCGCGGCGACCTGATGCATGCTTTTCATCGCCGCCTGACCGGTGCGGATCGCGAGGTCGCTGTCGCAGCCGCGCGCGCCTGGGCGGTCTGGGAGGGCGCGACGAGTTACCTGCTGACCGACGAGGAAAACGTGCGCAAGTGGGGAGAGGACGAATTCGCGCTCGCAGTCGCCCGCATCGAATGCCATTACTTTGTCAATCGCGGCTTCCTTCGTGACGAAAGCCAGCTCCTCGATGACGTGAGCAACATCCGCCATATCCCGGCCGTGATCGTGCAGGGGCGCCACGACGTGGTCTGCCCGATGATGACTGCCTGGGACTTGCACCGCGCCTGGCCGGAGGCGGATTTCCGCATCGTCGCCGATGCCGGTCACTCGGCCCTCGAGCCCGGCATTACCGACCAGCTGGTGCGGGCAACCGATCGCTACGCCGGCTGAACAGCAGGCGCGTTCAGCATTCCGGCACGTTGACCGCGAGACCGCCCTGCGAGGTCTCCTTGTAGATCGATGACATGTCGTAGCCGGTCTGGCGCATCGTCGCGATGACCTGGTCCAGCGACACCAGGTGCGAGCCGTCGCCGCGCAGCGCAAGCCGCGCCGCATTGATGGCCTTGACTGCGCCCATCGCGTTGCGCTCGATGCAGGGAATCTGCACGAGTCCCGCTACGGGATCGCAGGTCAGGCCGAGGTTGTGCTCCATGCCGATCTCGGCGCCATTCTCGACCTGCTCGTTCGTGCCATTCAGCGCGGCAACCAGCCCGCCGGCCGCCATCGAGCAGGCCACGCCGACCTCGCCCTGGCAGCCCATCTCGGCACCGGATATGGATGCGTTGCGCTTGTACAG
Organism: Gammaproteobacteria bacterium; assembly: GCA_023265875.1. Taxonomy (GTDB): domain Bacteria; phylum Pseudomonadota; class Gammaproteobacteria; order Steroidobacterales; family Steroidobacteraceae; genus SCUD01. Next base: position 7,880 of record JAHFSF010000054.1, read on the forward strand.
CAGGCCGATCGCGCCGGCCACCAGCAGGAAACGCCGCACGCCCGCCTCATCTGCGCCCGGACACAGTTTCACGTAGTAGTGCAGCACGGCGGGCACGATGCCGGCGGCGCCATTGGTCGGCGCCGTAACGACCTGGCCTCCCGCCGCGTTTTCCTCGTTGACGGCCAGCGCCCAGGCATTCACCCACTCCATCGGATCCACGCGCCCGCCCGCGGTCTCGGCCTTCAGCATCCGCTGCAGGCGCGGCGCGCGGCGCGGCACCTTCAGTACGCCCGGCAGCACGCCCTCGGCCGCAAATCCGTGCTGGACGCAGGCCTGCATGACGCCCCAGATCCGCGCCAAGCCTGCTTCGATGTCGGCCGCCGGGCGCAACGCGCGTTCGTTGGTCAACATCAGTTCGTCTATCGCCAGACCAGTTTCGCGGCAGCGCACGAGCAGTTCATCCGCGGTCGCGAATGGCAGCGGTGGCATGCGCGCGTCCGCCACTGCGGCAACGGTGCCGGCGGCACGCTGCACGGCGCCGCCCCCGATTGAATACATCTCCTCGGTCAGCAGCGTGCCCGCAGCCGCGTCCCGGGCCGTAAAGCGCATGCCGTTTGGGTGGCCGGGCAGCATCTGGTCGCGATGAAACAGCAGGTTCATGGGCTCGTCGAAGGCGATTTCGTGCTGCCCGAGCAGCAACAAACGTCCGCCATCGCGAATGCGCGCAAGGGTCGGCTGCATGATTGCAGGATCGAGGCCGGCCGGATCGTGACCTTCGAGGCCCAGCAGGATTGCACGGTCCGTGCAGTGACCGCGACCCGTCAGCGCCAGCGATCCGTAGAGTTGCGCGAAAACGGCAGTCGTGCGCTCCAGCAGGCCCCGCGCTGCGAGATCCAGCACGAACATCCGCGCGGCCAGCATGGGACCCATCGTGTGCGAGGAAGACGGCCCGATGCCCACCCTGAACACATCGAAGACAGACTGGTTCATGGATGCCGCCTGCGCGCTTTCACAGCGCGGTCAGGCGTCGCAGCATCAAGCCGGCCAGCTCGTCGGCGAGTGCCGCGCGCAGTGACTGCTCTTCGTGCTCCTTGGCGAGCACTGCCGACTCGTCGTAGCTGTAATCGCGCGTCAGACTCAGCTGCTGGCGCGCCAGCAGCTCCTGCTCCCCGGCGCTGACCGAGTACTCCACGGTGTAATGAACCTCGAATTCGCCCGGCGTGTTGCGCGCCGACACCGACAACAATTCGCGTCCGGTGTCATCGACATGCAGGTGGATCACGACGCTCGCGGCCGCAGGGCCCGTCGCAAGCTTCGCTCCCGCGGCCCGCAGGCGCGCGCCGAGCGCTGCATACAGCGGCGTGTAATGATCGCTGGCTTCCAGGTAAGGCGTCGCCAGCGATGACGGCAGCGCCGCCTGGCCACGCAGATGAAAACCGCAGCCGGCCACGATGCACAGGAAGCCAAGGGTGAGGCACAGGATGAACGGCCGCATCATGTCACCACATTGACGAGCTTGCCCGGCACGTACTTGACGAACCGGATCGGGCTGTCGCCGATGAAACGCGCGACGGTGGCATCGGCCAATGCAGCCTCGCGCGCGGCCGCCTCGTCCGCGCCAGCCGGCACGGGCACGCGTGCCCGCAGGCGCCCGTTGACCTGGACGACGATTTCGACGGTATCGATCGTGAGCGCCTGCGCGTCGGGCTCGGGCCAGGACTCATCGACGATTTTCGTTGAATGGCCCAGCTCGCGCCAAAGGGCATGGGTCGCGTGCGGGATGACCGGCGACAGCATCAGCACTACCAGTTCCAGCGCCTCCTGCACGACGGCGCGGCCCTGCGGCGAAGCGTCGGTGAAGCGCGCCAGCGCATTCATCAGTTCCATGACAGCAGCGATCGCGGTGTTGAAGGTGCGGCGCCGACCGATGTCGTCGCCGACTTTGGCGAGCGTCTGGTGCACCTGGCGTCGAAGCGTGCGTCCCGCGGCATCGAGCGACGCCGGATCCGGCACACCGGCCGGCCCTGCAGCGACGTGCGCATGGACCAGTTTCCAGAGCCGCTTCATGAAGCGGAAGGCGCCCTCGACGCCCTCGTCCGACCATTCTAGCGTGTGTTCGGGCGGCGCCGCGAACATCATGAACAGGCGCGCCGTATCCGCGCCGTAGCGATCCACCAGTGCCTGTGGATCCACGCCGTTCCGGCGCGATTTCGACATCGTGCCGATGCCGCCGTATTCGACCGGCTGCCCATCCGATTTCAGGATTCCGGTCCTGCGGTCCCCCTGCAGGCGTTGCTCGACCTCGGCGGGGTTGTAGTAAGTGATGCGGCCCGATGCCGGTTTGCGGAACCAGATGTCATTCAGGACCATGCCCTGCGTCAGCAGCCGGGTGAAGGGCTCTGCCAGCGCGGTCAGGCCGCAATCGCGCATGACCCGGGTCCAGAACCGCGAATACAGCAGGTGCAGGATCGCGTGCTCGATGCCGCCGATGTACTGGTCCACCGGCATCCAGTAGGCGGCGCGCTCGTCCACCATCGCGTGCGGGTTCCCCGCCGACGCGTAGCGGAAGAAATACCACGATGAATCCACGAAGGTGTCCATCGTATCGGTCTCGCGCCGTGCAGGCGCGCCGCATTTCGGGCAACGACATTCGAGGAAGGCGCGCGATTTCGCCAGCGGGTTGCCGGAGCCGTCCGGCATCAGGTCCTCGGGTAATCGCACCGGCAACTGATCGTCCGGCACCGGCACATCGCCACAGGCCGGGCAATGGATGATCGGGATCGGGCAGCCCCAGTAGCGCTGTCGTGAAATGCCCCAGTCGCGCAGGCGCCACACCACCTGCTTGCGGCCCAGGCCCCTGGTCTCGAGATCCTTCGCAATCGCAGCCACGGCGGCCGCGTAGTCGAGTCCGTCGTAGGCGCCCGAGTGGATGCATCGCCCGTAGTCGGCATACCAGTCCTGCCACGCTGCGGTCGAGTACGGGCGGCCATCCACGTCGATCACCGGCAGGATCGGCAATCCGTATCTCCTCGCGAATGCGAAGTCGCGCTCATCGTGGCCCGGCACGCCCATCACGGCGCCCTCACCATAGGCCATCAGCACGTAGTTTCCGATCCAGATTTCGACTTCGGCGCCGGTCAGCGGATGCTGCACGCGGAGGCCGGTCGCGACGCCTTTCTTGTCAATGGTCGCCAGATCCGCTTCCATGACGCTGCCGCGACGGCATTCGTCGACGAAGGCGCGCACGCCGGCATCGCGCCCTGCCGCCAGTTCCGCGAGCGGGTGCTCCGCCGCGATCGCGACGAAGCTGACGCCCATCAGCGTGTCGGCGCGGGTAGTAAAGACCTTCAGTTCGCCGCGCCGGCCATCGATCTCGTAGGGGAATGACAGGTTGACCCCCTCGCTGCGGCCGATCCAGTTCGCCTGCATGACGCGCACGCGCTCGGGCCACTCGCCCAGACCGTCGAGCGCCGACAGCAGCTCCTCCGCATAGCGCGTGATGCGGAGGTAATACATCGGGATCTCGCGCTTCTCGATCAGGGCGCCGGTGCGCCAGCCGCGTCCGTCGATGACCTGTTCGTTCGCGAGCACGGTCTGGTCGACCGGGTCCCAGTTGACGACACCGGTCGTCTTGTAGGCGATACCGCGTTCGAGCATGCGCAGGAACAGCCACTGGTTCCAGCGGTAGTAATCCGCATCGCAGGTCGCCAGTTCGCGCGACCAGTCGATGCCGAAGCCGAGCGACTTCAGCTGGCCTTTCATGTGCGCGATGTTGTCGCGTGTCCAGCGCGCCGGCGGCACGTCGTTCTCTATGGCCGCATTCTCCGCCGGCAGGCCGAAGGCGTCCCAGCCCATTGGCTGCAGCACGTTGTAGCCCTGCATGCGCATGTAACGGGCCAGCACATCGCCGATCGTGTAATTGCGCACATGGCCCATGTGCAGCCGGCCGCTCGGATATGGGAACATGCACACACAGTAGTACTCGGGCTTGGTCGCGTCCTCGCGCACGGCAAACGTGCCGGCGGCCTCCCATTCACGCTGGGCGGCGGCTTCGATGACTGCCGGTTCGTAGCGATCCTTCACGCGTCATCCACGGCGGCGAGGGAACCAAGAAGCATACCCGATGGCCAGTGCGGCCAGCAGCAGGCAGACCGACAGCACGGGCCAGTTGCCGGTGCGCGCATAGGGCGTCAGGCCCGTTCGCGGCTGCACGCGCGCCTTCAGCACGAACGGCACGAACTGCGGAGCGCGTGCCGTGACTGTCCCGTCGGGCGCGATGACGGCGGTAACGCCATTGCTGGTCGCCCGGAACAGCCAGCGGCCGGCCTCGCGCGCGCGGAAGCGCGCCATCTGCAACTGCTGGTGCGGCGCCGCCGAATCCCCGAACCAGGCGTTGTTGGTGACATTGACGAGCAGCGTCGCCGTGTCCAGCACGTCAAGCTGTTCGGACCCGTAAGCATCCTCGTAGCAGATCGTCGCGCCCAGGCGCTGCCCGCCGGCCAACAGCGCCGGCTGGTGTTCGGCACCGGGACTCATGTCGTAATACGGCAGGCTCATCAGCCGCATCCAGCGGCGCACGAACGCGGGCACCGGGAAAAACTCGCCGAAAGGCACCAGGCGGCGCTTGTAGTACCAGCCGTCGCCGGCATCGCTCATCGAGTACAGCCCGTTCCTGATCTCGCCGCTGGCGAAGTCAAAGCGCAGCAGGCCGATCATCACGTCGGAGTCGTGGGCGCGCGCCTCGCGGCGGACGGACTCGAGGAAGACTTCCGCCTCGTGCGCCAGCATCGGGATCGCCGACTCGGGCCAGACGATGATGCGCGCGCCGAGTGCCTCGCGATTGAGCGTACGAAAGCGCTCGAGCGTCGCGGCTCGGTTATCGGCCAGCCATTTCTCGTCCTGCG
>JAHFSF010000055.1 GCA_023265875.1 Gammaproteobacteria bacterium
AGCGCGAGCACACCGCCCGCGCCGATCACGAGCCCCATCAGCGATGCGCTGTCGGCAATGGCCATCGCGACTTCGCCGAACGGGCGCACGAAACCGGCGAGCCATGATGCATGGCCGAGCAGAGCCACGACGGCGAGATAGAACGCAGGTTCGCGCAGCACCGGCCGGCCGCTGCCGCGCCTCGCCGAGTGGGCCGCGGCCGCAACCGCCGCAAGGTACAACAGGATGACCAGAAATCCGCGCACGGGATGCATGCTCCGGGACCGCGCACAATGATTGTACCGCGGTGCCGCCGGGCAGGGCGGGGCAGCCCTATAATCGGCGCCTGCCGGTCTCTCAGGCACCGCAGGGCCAGGCGTTCATCCGCATGTTCGACACGCTCGCCAATCGGCTGGGTCAGGCCGTCAATTCGCTGCGCGGCCGCGGCCGGCTGACGGAGGAGAATATCGCCGACACCCTGCGTCAGGTGCGGGTTGCGCTGCTCGAGGCCGATGTCGCCGTCCCGGTCGTCAAGTCATTCATCGAGGCCGCGCGCGTGCGCGCGATCGGCAGCGAAGTCGCCCGCAGCCTGACGCCGGGACAGGCCCTGGTCGGGATCATCCACGAAGAGTTGACCCGGGTCATGGGCGAGCCCGCGCGCGCGCTCAACCTGCGCGCGTTGCCGCCGGTCGCGATCCTGCTCGCGGGGCTGCAGGGGGCCGGCAAGACCACGACGGCCGCCAAGCTCGCGCGATTGCTGATCGAGCAGCACCACCGCCGCCCGCTGCTGGTGAGCACCGACGTCTACCGGCCCGCTGCGATGAAGCAGTTGCAGCTGCTCGCCCGCCAGGTGGGGGCCGCGTGCTTCGACGCATCGCCCGGCGCCAGCCCCGTCGACATCGCTATCGCGGCCGTTGATTACGCGCGCAGCCACCAGCATGACGTCGTCATCATCGACACGGCGGGGCGGCTGCACGTCGACCAGCCGATGATGGCCGAAGTGCAGGCCATCGACCGGGCCGTGGCAGCAACTGAACGGCTGTTCGTCGTCGACAGCATGGCGGGTCAGGACGCCGTCAATGCGGCACGCGCCTTTGACACGGCGCTCGCCCTTTCGGGCGTGATACTGACCAAGGCGGACGGCGATGCGCGCGGCGGTGCGGCGCTTTCCGTCCGCCAGGTCACCGGCAAGCCGATACTGTTCCTCGGTGTCGGCGAGAAGGTCGATGCGCTCGAGACCTTTCATCCGGACCGGATCGCCGCGCGCATCCTCGGCATGGGTGACGTGCTGTCGCTGGTCGAGCAGGTCCAGGCCGGCGTCGATCAGGACCAGGCGAAGCGAATCGCGGACAAGCTGGCGAAGGGCCGGGGCTTCGATTTCTTTGACCTGCGTGAACAACTGGGGCAGCTGCGGCAGTTGGGCGGGATCGCGGCACTTGCAGACAAGCTGCCGGCGCAGGCATTGCCGGCGGGCGCGCTGGCGCAGGTGGACGAACGGGTCATCCGGCGCCAGGTCGGGATCATCGATTCGATGACCCCGATCGAACGCCGTCGCCCGGCCATCATCGACGGCTCGCGGAAGCGGCGCATCGCCGCCGGTGCCGGAGTGCAGGTGCAGGAAGTCAACCGCCTGCTGAAGCAATTCATGCAGATGGAAAAGGTCATGAAGAAGATGAAAGGCGGCGGCCTTGCGCGGATGCTGCGCGCCGTCCGGGGACAGAACCCCGGCGGCCACGGACCGCGTTGACCGGGGCCGCCAGTCATCGCGGCCCAAGCCTTTCATTGGCCGCATGATTTGAGTAGAATGCGCGGCTCTTTTATGGGGCCCGGCCGGGCCTCGGTGCTGCTGCAGCCGGGCTGCGAGGAATGCTTTCGATGGTGACGATTCGACTCACTCGCCGTGGCGGCAAGAATGCGCCGTTCTATCACGTCGTGGTCACGGACAGCCGCAAGCGACAGGGCGGCACCGTGCTGGAACAGGTGGGTTTCTTCAACCCGGTCGCCCGGCGCAAGGACCAGAAGATCGCGCTCGACCTGCCACGGATCGACCACTGGACGGGCACCGGCGCCAAGATGTCCGATCGCGTGCGCTCGCTGGTCCAGGCTTTCCGCAGGCAAGCGGCAGCCTGATCCGCTCGCGCTGGTTGCCGCAGGTGGAATCACCGTCGCGGGGAGCAGGGCGCGGGGACAACCGGGTCGAATTGGGCCGGATCACGGCACCGTTCGGGGTGCGGGGCTGGGTCAAGGTCATTTCCTACACGGATCCGCCGGAGCAGATCCTCGATTACCCGGCATGGCGCGTTGACCGGCGCGAAGGCGGCTACCGGGAGCTGCGGCACCTGGAAGGGCGCCGGCACGGCAAGGGCCTGGCGGTGCGCCTGGCCGGCGTCGAGGACCGCGATCAGGCCCTGGCGCTGGCGCAGCAGGAATTGTGGATCGAGCGGCAGGAACTGCCGCCGCTGAAGCAAGGAGAGTACTACCGGGCCGACCTGGTCGGGCTCGAGGTCGTGAATCTGGAAGGGCGCGTGCTGGGCCGCGTGAGCCATTTCCTCGACGCGCCGGCCAGCGCGATCATGGTCGTCGCCGGGGAGAAGGAGTACTGGCTGCCCTTGGTGGCGCGCCACTTGCGCGGCGTGGACCTGGAGGCAGGAAGGGTTACGGTCGACTGGGATCCTGACGTCTAGATGCAGATCGAGGTCGTAACGCTGTTTCCGGAGCTGATCCAGTCGGGACTAGGCGCGGGTGTCATCGGGCGCGCGCTGGCCACCGGCCTGCTGCGGGTCGGCACTGAGGATCCGCGCCGGCATGCGACCGATCCGCACCGGACCGTGGACGATCGCCCCTATGGCGGCGGCCCCGGCATGGTCATGAAGGTCGAACCGCTGGCGACGGCGATTCGTGCCGCGGCAGGTCGGCTGGTGCCGGCTGGGCCGGTGATCGGACTGTCGGCCCAGGGACTGCCGTTCACGCAGCAGGTGGCGCGACGGTTTTCCGGAGGGGCCGGGCTGGTCCTGGTCGCGGGGCGCTATGAAGGCATCGACCAGCGGGTCGTGGATGCCATGATCGACGAGGAGCTGTCGATCGGCGACTATGTGCTGTCGGGCGGCGAGCTGCCCGCGCTGGTCGTCATCGACGCGGTGGCGAGATTGCTGCCGGGCGTGCTGGGAGCTGCGGAATCGGCCGCGCAGGACTCGTTTGGTGACGGCCTGCTCGACTGGCCCCATTACACGAGGCCGGAGGTCTGGGACGGCCGCCGGGTTCCGGAAGTCCTGTTGGGCGGTAACCATGCCGGGATACGGCGCTGGCGCCTGAAGCAGGCGCTCGGGCGAACTTGGCAACGCCGGCCGGAGCTGCTGCAGCGCCGCGGGCTGAGCGGCGACGAGCGGGAACTGCTGGATGAATATTGCGTCGAGGCGGGTATTGAACCGCCGCGTTGACAACGGGTCACGAGGATCAGGCGGACATCGGGGACGGACACATGAACAGGATCATCCAGGAACTGGAAGCGCGTACGACCAGGCGCCAGCTGCCGGAATTCGGGCCGGGCGACACGGTCATCGTGCAGGTCAAGGTGCGTGAGGGCGATCGCGAGCGCGTCCAGGCCTATGAGGGAATCGTCATCGCGTGCAAGAACCGCGGCCTGAACAGCTCATTCACGGTCCGCAAGGTATCGCACGGCGAGGGCGTCGAGCGTGTATTCCAGACGCACAGCCCGGCGATCGCCGACGTCGAGGTCAAGCGCCGCGGCAAGGTCCGCCGCTCGAAGCTCTATTACCTGCGGGCGCGCTCCGGCAAGTCCGCGCGCATCGAGGAAAAGCTCGGCGCCTGACGAACGCAGGCGGCCGTGCCGCCCGTATTGACCGCTCTTCGCGGTAATTGCCGCAGGACGGAACCATGGGATTGATTCGCGCGCTGCTGGGTTTGCTGAAAGGCCTGCTCTACGCCCTCGACGGGCTGCGCAAGGTGCTGCACCTCATCCTGCTGCTCTTCATATTCGGCGCGCTGCTGGCCGCCAGCCATACGACGCTGCCGTTCATTCCGCACCGCGCGGCGCTCGTGCTGGCCCCGCAAGGTCGCATCGTCGAGGAGATCAGCGGCAATCCGCTGGAGCGCGCGCTGGCCGAGGCTTCGGGCGACATGCGCGAAGAGACATTGCTGCGCGACCTGGTCGATGTCGTTGACCATGCGCGTGACGACGATCGCATCCGCGCACTCGTGCTCGACCTCGACGGGCTCGATCGCGCCGGCCTGCCCGCACTGCAGGACCTGGCGCAATCCATCCGCTGGTTCCGCGAGTCCGGCAAGAAGGTCTACGCCCATGGCGAGGCATTTACCCAGCGCCAGTACTACCTTGCCGCGCAGGCTGACGAGGTCTATCTCGATCCCTTCGGCTATGTGCTCCTGGACGGCTATTCGTACTACCGCAGCTACCTCGCCGGCACCGTAGACAAGCTGGCCGTTGACATCAATGTCTTCAAGGTCGGCAGCCACAAGACCTACCCGGACACCTGGACGCGCGGCGACATGTCGCCGGAGGACCGCGAGAACGCCAGGACCTGGGTCACCGCGCTCTGGGACGGGTACAAGGCCGATGTCGCCGAGGCACGCAAGCTGGAGCCGGCGCTGATCCAGGCCTATGCGGACGAGGCCGCTGCCGGCGTGAAAGCGACGGCCGGCGATCTCGCGCAGTACGCGCTCGCCCGTGGGCTGGTCGACGGCCTGAAGACCCGCGAGGAATTCGACGCGATCGTCGCCGAGGTTGCCGGCAAGGACGACGATACAGGTGCTTTCAAGGCCGTGGACTGGCACTCGTACCTGTCCGTCGTGCGCTCCGACGAAGTGCTGGAACATGGCGGGGACGGCACGGTCGGCGTCATCGTTGCGTCGGGCGAGATCCTGGACGGCGAGCAGCCGCCGGGGCTCATCGGCGGCGACACGCTGGCGGCAAGGCTCCGCGAAGTGCGCGACGACGATGACTATCAGGCCGTGGTCCTGCGGATCGACAGCCCGGGTGGCAGCATGATGGCATCCGAGCTGATACGCCGCGAGGTCGCGGCGCTCAGCGCCGCCGGGAAGCCGGTCGTCGCTTCGATGGCGACCGTGGCCGCGTCAGGCGGTTACTACATTGCGATGGATGCAGACCATATCGTCGCCGCCCCGACGACCATCACCGGCTCCATCGGTGTCTTCGCGGTGATCCCGACGTTCCAGCGCACGCTGGCAAAGATCGGCGTCACCAGCGACGGCTTCGGCACGACCGACCTGGCAGGCGCGATGGAACTCGACCGTGCACTGGGCCAGGAGGCGAAGCAGATCCTGCAGGCCAACGTCGAACACGCCTACCGGACCTTTGTCGATGGGGTCGCGCGTTCGCGTGACCGGCGTCCCGAGGAAATCGACAGCTTGGCGCAGGGCAGGGTCTGGACCGGCGCGGACGCGCATGCGGCAGGTATCGTGGACGAAATGGGTGGCGTGGACGAGGCGATCGCCGAGGCGGCAAAGCTGGCTGGCCTCAAGGAAGGCTATGACGTCGAGTGGATCGAGCGCGACCTGAGCTGGCGCGACGTGATCGCAATGCGCCTGCAGTCGGCCGCGGCGTGGCTCGTCAATGCGACCATGCCGCGCAGCCCGACGGCCTTGCCCGGCGTCGGTGCCGCGATGACCGAGTTGCGCGCATTGCTTGCGCTCGCGGCTACGGGTCGGCCCGTCTATCTTTGCCGCTGTCGCCTGGACTGACTCAGGCCGCCCAGTCCAGGATCACCTTTCCGGACTGGCCACTGCTCATCGTCGCGAAGGCGTCGGCATACTCGCCCGCCTGGTAGCGGTGCGTGATCACCGGACCGATATCGAGCCCGCTCTGCAGCATGCTGGCCATCTTGTACCAGGTCTCGAACATCTCGCGGCCGTAGATGCCCTTGATGGTCAGTCCCTTGAATATCACCTCGTTCCAGTCGATGGCGATCTCGGCGGGCGGGATGCCGAGCATCGCGACGCTGCCGCCGTGGTGCATGACGCGCAGCATGTCGCGAAATGCCGACGGATTGCCCGACATCTCCAGCCCGACATCGAATCCCTCGACCATCCCGAGCCCGCGCATCGCCTCATCGATGCCTTCGCGCGCGACATTCAGCGCCCTGGTCGCGCCCATTGCGCGGGCGAGTCCCAGCCGGTAATCGTTGACGTCGGTGATCACGACATGACGCGCGCCGATGAAGCGCGATATCGCGACGGCCATGATGCCGATGGGCCCGGCGCCCGTGATCAGGACATCCTCGCCGACCATGTTGAATGACAGCGCCGCGTGCGTCGCATTGCCGAGCGGATCCAGCACGGCGGCGATCTCGTCCGGGATCGCTTCCGGCAGCCGGAAGACGTTGGTTGCCGGCAGCACCATGTATTCGGCGAAGCAGCCGGGCCGGTTGACGCCGACACTCTGCGTGTTGCGGCACAGGTGGCGCCGGCCCGCACGGCAGTTGCGGCAATGACCGCAGGTGATGTGCCCCTCGCCGGAGACGCGGTCGCCGCGGGCCAGCCCGCGCACTTCACTGCCGATCTCGACGATTTCGCCGCTGTATTCGTGGCCGATTTGCATCGGCACCGGGATCGTGCGCCGCGCCCAGTCGTCCCAGTGATAGATGTGTATGTCGGTGCCGCAGATCGCGGTCTTGCGCATCCGGATCAGCACGTCGTTGGGGCCGGTCTCGGGCCGCGGCAGGTCGCCCATCCAGATGCCGGGCTCCGGGCGCGACTTGATCAATGCTTTCATGCCCACCTCAGTTGCCGATGATGCCCAGCTCACGGCCCGCCTGCGCGAATGCCTCGACCGCGACACCGAGCTGCTCGCGCGTGTGTCCGGCGCACATCTGCGTGCGGATCCTCGCCTTGCCCATCGGCACGACAGGATAGGAGAATCCGATTGCGTAGACTCCGAGCTCGAGCAGCCGGTCCGCCATGCGGCCCGCGAGCGCGGCATCGCCCAGCATGACCGGAATGATCGGGTGCTCGCCGGGGACGATCCTGAATCCGAGCGCCGACATCCGGCTGCGGAACCACGCCGCGTTGTCCCGCAGCGACTGCCGCAACTCCGGCATGGCCTCGAGCATTTCAAGGACGCGCAGCGTGGTCGCCGCGACGACCGGCGCGATGGTATTGGAGAACAGGTAGGGCCTTGAGCGCTGCCGCAGCCACTGGATCACCGGCGCGCGTCCTGACACGTAACCGCCGCTCGCGCCGCCGAGCGCCTTGCCGAGCGTCCCGGTCAGGATGTCGATGCGTCCCATGACCCCGCAATGCTCGTGCGTCCCGCGCCCGCCTTGACCCATGAAACCGGTCGCATGCGAGTCATCCACGACGACCGTCGCCTTGTACCGGTCGGCGAGGTCGCAGATCTCGCGCAGGCGGGCAATCGTGCCATCCATCGAGAACACGCCGTCGGTGACGACCAGGCGCGTGCGCGCATCGCGCGCTTCGTGCAGACGCTCCTCGAGCTGGGCGAGGTCGCAGTTGTCGTAGCGCAGCCGCCGCGCCTTGGAGAGGCGGACGCCGTCGATGATACTGGCGTGGTTCAGCGCATCCGAGATGATTGCGTCATTCTCGTCCGTCAGCGTCTCGAACAGCCCGCCATTTGCGTCGAAGCAGGATGAATAGAGGATCGTGTCCTCGGTGCCGAGAAACGCCGACAGACGCCGCTCGAGCTCGCGGTGCACGGTTTGCGTGCCGCAGATGAAGCGGACCGAAGCCATGCCGTAGCCATAGCGATCGAGTGCCTCGTGCGCGGCACGCCGCAGTTCCGGGTGATTTGCGAGGCCGAGGTAATTGTTGGCGCACAGGTTGACGACCTCGCGGCCGTCCTCGAGGCGCACGCTGGGGCCCTGGCCCGATGCGATGATGCGCTCGCGCTTGAACAGTCCATTGCGCTCGAGATCGCCGGTCTGCGCCTCGAGCCGTCGCAGCAATTCCTGGTCCATGTCGTCCTGTCGTTCTGCCCGCCGCGGATTATAGCGGCCGCAATTGTGCCGCCCCGTATAATCCGCAGCCGGGGAGGGCAGGTGACCACAGGCGTTTCGTCGAGGGCCGGCTGCGGGGCCGGAGCTGAGGAATGACGGCGGCGTCGGAAGGCGCGCTCGCGGCGGTCGTGTCCTCGAAGCCGGCGCGGCTGTTCATCTTCATGTCCGGGCTGTTCGTCACCAACGCCCTGATTGCCGAATTTGTCGGCGTCAAGATTTTCGCCCTCGAGGACACGCTCGGCCTGCCGGCATTCGACTGGCGGCTGTTCGGACAGCGTGGATCGCTGTCGTTCACGGCTGGCGTGATGCTGTGGCCCATCGTGTTCATCATGACGGACGTCATCAACGAATACTTCGGCGTGCGCGGCGTGCGGCTGATCTCGTGGCTCGCCGTCGCGTTCATCGCTTACGCATTCCTGTTCGCCTACCTGGCGATCGGCCTGACGCCGGCGGGCTGGTGGGTGACGGTCGGCTCCGCTCGCGGCGTGCCGGACATGCAGGCGGCGTTTGCGTCCGTCTTTGGCCAGGGATTGTGGACGATCGGTGGTTCGATCACGGCTTTCCTGATCGGCCAGCTGATCGACGTCGCCCTGTTCCACCGCATCCGGCGTGCGACCGGTGAACGCTGGGTGTGGCTGCGTGCAACCGGCTCCACCGCGATATCGCAGCTGATCGACAGCTTTGTCGTGTTGTACATCGCCTTCGTGCTCGGGCCGCAGCAGTGGCCGGTGGACCTGTTTCTTGCCGTCGGCACCGTCAACTACGGCTACAAGATGCTGATGGCCGTCCTGCTGATCCCGCTCTTGTATCTCGGCCGCCGTTTCATCTTTGCCTATCTTGGTGCAGAGACAGCCGAGCGCCTGCGCGCGAGCGCGGCCGGTCCGCCCGCGCGTCGTCGAGGCGGTTGCTGATGCCGGCCCCGCGGACTCCGGCGCTGGCGGTTGACGTCATCATCGAACTGGAAGACCGGCCCGGACGGCCAATCGTGTTGATCGAGCGGCGCTTTCCTCCAGCAGGCCACGCGCTGCCCGGCGGTTTCGTCGAAATCGGCGAGACGGTCGAAATGACGGCCTGCCGCGAAGCCCGCGAGGAGACCGGCCTCGAGATCACGCTCGGCACGCTGCTCGGCGTCTATTCCGATCCCGCACGCGATCCGCGCGGGCATACCGTCAGCCTGGTCTATGTGGCGCGCGCGCGCGGCGCGCCGCGGGCAGGGGACGATGCGGCGGCCGTGCTGGTCACCGATCCGGGTGCAGCGCCGGCGCTGGCCTTCGACCACGGCCGCATACTCGCCGACTATCTTGCGTTTCGGAAAGCGAGCCCGCGCGCGGGCCGCTAGAATTCCGGGCATGGCAAGCGATGCAGATTCCGCGTTCCTGAGGACTGATCGGGTCTTCGATTCGGCGCCCGGCGCTGCCGTCAATCGCCTGTACCTGGCGGACGAAGCTGGCGTCGTGCGCGAGACGCTCGAGCTGGCACGTTTGCCGGCACCGGAACGGGAGCTGATTCGCCAGGATGCGATGCGCCTGGTCGAGGCGGCGCGCAGGCGCCGTGGTGGCGTGAGCGGTATCGAGGCTTTCCTGCAGCAATACGACCTGGCTTCGCAGGAAGGCGTCGTGCTGATGTGCCTGGCCGAGGCGCTGTTGCGGATTCCGGACGCCGGCACGGCCGACCGGCTGATCGCCGACAAGATCTCGAGCGGCCAGTGGTCGGAATACCTGGGCGACGCCGAGTCGCTGTTCGTGAATGCCTCGACCTGGGGACTGATGCTGACCGGGCGGTTGGTGCGCCCGGCCATGGCCGACCTGGATGATCCGGCCTCGTTCCTGCGCCGGTTGATTGCGCGGCTCGGCGAACCGGTCGTGCGCACGGCATTCCGCCAGGCGATGCGGATCATGGGCCATCAGTTCGTGATGGGCCGCAACATCGGCGAGGCGCTCGAGCGTGCGGCCAGCGGCGACAACGCCTGTTACCGCCACACCTTCGACATGCTCGGCGAGTCGGCCCTGACCGCGCACGATGCCGAGCGCTACCTGCAGTCCTACACGGACGCCATTGCCGCCGTCGGCGCGGCGCCGCGAACCGACGCGGACCCGGCGGCCTGGCCCAGCATTTCGGTCAAGCTGTCGGCTTTGCATCCGCGTTACGAATTTGCCAGACGCGACCAGGTGCTGCGTGAACTGGGTGCCCGCCTGGAGACGCTCGCACTGCAGGCGAGCGCGGCTGGCATCGCGCTGACGATCGATGCCGAGGAGGCGGACCGGCTCGAGCTGTCGCTCGAATTGCTGGACCTCTTGCTGGAAAAGCCCGCCCTGGCTGGCTGGGACGGACTCGGCCTGGCGGTGCAGGCCTATCTCAAGCGCGCGCCGGACGTGCTGCGCTTCATCAACCGGCGCGTGGACGAAACCGGCCGCGTCCTCAATGTCCGCCTGGTCAAAGGCGCTTACTGGGACAGTGAAATCAAGCGTGCGCAGGAACGCGGCCTGCCGGGGTATCCGGTTTACACACGCAAGCAGAATACCGATGTCGCCTATCTCGCCTGCGCGCGCCTGCTGTTCGAAGGGAGCCTGCGTGTCTACCCGCAGTTTGCAACGCACAACGCGCATACGGCCGCGAGCATCATCCACCTGGCGTCGAAGCGCGGCCGCGCCTTCGAATTCCAGCGGCTGCATGGCATGGGCGAGGAACTCTATTCCGAGTTGACCGATCCGGCCGGTCGCGGGCTGGCCTGCCGCGTCTATGCGCCGGTGGGTTCGCACAAGGAACTGCTGCCGTACCTGGTGCGCCGGCTGCTCGAAAATGGCGCCAACACCTCTTTCGTGAATCGCATCGTCGACGACTCGCTGCCGGTCGAACAGGTCGTTGACGACCCGGTCGCGGACGTGGAGCGGGCCGGCGCCGGGCCCCATCCGCGGATCCCGCTGCCGGCGCTGCTGTTTGGTTCCGGGCGGCGCAATTCGACCGGCATCAATCTTGCGGATGCGCGCGAGCAGCGGGCGCTCGCGGATGCCTGCCGGCAGGCGCTGACGGAACGACTCATCGCGGCGCCCATTGTCGGTGGCAGGGAGCGCAACGGGCGACGACGCGAGCTCGCGTCGCCATCCAACCTGGACCGGATCGCCGGCGAGGTGCTGGAGGCCGACTCCGCGCTGGTCGCTGAGGCACTGTCGCTCGCCGAATCGGCCCAGCCCGACTGGGACCGGCGACCCGCGGCGGAACGCGCGGCAATACTGCGCGAGGCCGCCATGCGCCTCGAAAATGAGGCCGCGCGATTCATCGCAATCTGCGTCATCGAGGCCGGTAAGACCGTGCCGGACTCGATCGCCGAGATCCGTGAAGCCGTCGATTTCCTGCGCTACTACGCGGCGCAGTCCGAGGAACTGTTCGGCAGTCCGCTGGTGTTGCCCGGACCGACAGGGGAGTCGAACCGGCTCGAGCTGCACGGCCGCGGAATATTTGCCTGCATCAGCCCGTGGAACTTTCCGCTGGCGATTTTCACGGGCCAGGTGGCAGCGGCGCTTGCGGCTGGCAACGCCGTCATCGCGAAACCGGCGGCACAGTCGCCGCTCGTCGCCGCCGCGATGGTGCGCCTGCTGCATGGCGCCGGTATTCCCGGGGACGTCCTGCATCTGTTGCCGGGCGCGGGTTCAAAGATCGGTGGGGCGCTGGTTGCGGATCCACGGGTCGCAGGCGTCGTGTTCACCGGTTCGACCGAGACGGCGCGCCTGATCAACGGGAAGCTGGCGGCTCGCCCCGGCGCGCTCGCGACGCTGATCGCGGAGACCGGCGGCCAGAACGCGATGCTGGCGGACAGTTCGGCGCTGCCCGAACAGCTGGTGACCGACGCGATCCAGTCGGCCTTCAACTCGGCCGGGCAGCGTTGCTCGGCGCTGCGCGTGCTGTACGTACAGGAAGACATCGCCACCAGGGTGCTGGGACTGCTAGCGGGCGCCATGGATGAGCTCTGCGTCGGGGATCCCGCACTGGTGTCGACCGACGTCGGGCCGGTCATCGATGCCGCCGCATTGCAGGACCTCGAGCGCCACGCGGCCGGCATCGTCACGGGATCGCGCTGGCACCATCGCGTGCCGCTGCCCGCGGGCCTGGCGCGCGGCCACTATTTCGCGCCGCTCGCGGTCGAGATCGACGGCATCGCACGGCTCGAGCGCGAGGTCTTCGGGCCGATCCTGCACGTTGTGCGATTCGCTGCCTCGCGCCTCGATTCGGTCGTGGATGAGATCAACTCTTGCGGCTACGGCCTGACGCTCGGTGTGCACACGCGCATCGACAGCGTCGCGCGGCGCATTGCCGCGCGTGCGAAAGTCGGTAATGTGTACGTGAACCGCAACATGATCGGCGCGGTGGTCGGCGTGCAGCCGTTTGGCGGCCGCGGGCTTTCCGGTACCGGCCCGAAAGCTGGTGGGCCGCACTATCTGCCGCGCTTCGCGACCGAGCAGACCATCACCATCAATACGGCCGCCGTCGGCGGCAATGCGACGCTGCTTTCCCTCGGCGAATCGTAGGCGCCTTACATCAAGCCGGTCTGCAGCCGCGCGTCCTCCGTCATCATCGACTGGTTCCAGGGCGGGTCGAACACGAGTTCGACATCGGCCTTGCGGATCGTCGGGATGATCTCGACCTTGTCCTTGACGTCGGCCACCAGCACTTCGCCCATGCCGCAACCGGGCGCCGTCAGCGTCAACTTCACGGCCACGTCGCGCGTGCCATCCGGATTGGCGCTGAGCTGGCAGTCGTAGACCAGGCCGAGATCGA
>JAHFSF010000196.1 GCA_023265875.1 Gammaproteobacteria bacterium
TCGAATACAGCCTGCGCACGGCCGGCCAGGCGCAGGTAGCCGGGCTCGCGCCGCGCCGCACGACGGCTCTCGGCCAGGAACTCCTGCTCGTCACGGGCGGTCGCTTCGCGATGGGCAGCCCGCGGCGCGAGCCGGGGCGGCGCTCCAATGAAACCGAGCGCGTGGTCGTATTGCAGAGGCCTTTCTACCTGTCGAAGCAGCAGGTCACGAACAAGGAGTTCCGCGAGTTCCGCGCGGAGCACATGTCGGGGATCTTCAAGGACGAGACGCTGGACCTTGATCGTCAGCCGGTCGTGCGGGTGAGCTGGCAGGACGCCGCGGCCTTCTGCAACTGGCTTTCCGCGCGCGACAAGTTGCCGCCGGCCTACGAACGGCGCGGCGACCGCCTCGAGTTGATCGATCCGGTGACGACCGGCTATCGCCTGCCGACCGAAGCGGAATGGGAATTCTCGGCGCGCCACGACGGCAGCCAGGCGACGCGCAAGTATCCGTGGGGCAGCGATCTTCCGGTGCCGGCCCGTGCCGGCAACTGGGCCGATGTTTCCGCGCTCTACCTGGCACCGGTGACTATCTCCGGCTACAACGATGGTTTCAGGGTTACCGCGCCAGTCGGCAGCTTTCCTGCCAATCCGCTCGGTTTTCAGGACCTCGGCAGCAACGTCTTCGAATGGACGACCGATAGCTATTCGATCTACGTGGTCGGTCCGGATCATGTCGCGACGGATCCGCCGGGGCCGCGCGCGGGTGAAGCCTATGTGATCCGCGGCGCCGGCTGGTTGACCGGCAAGACGCCGGAACTGCGTGCCGCATCGCGCGATTCGGGCACGGCCGGCCGCCCGGATCTTGGCTTCCGCGTCGCGCGGTACGCGGAGTAGGCCGGCATGCGTTATCTCGTCGCGGTGATCGCAACCCTGCTGGTCGTCGTCGCCTGGGCCATCGACCCGCCGCGGCCGCAACCACCGGCGACTCCGCCGCCGCCGGCTGAACAGCAGGCCAAGCCGGCACCGGTGCCCGCGACCGGACGGCCCGACATTGCTGGCGCCGACGCCAAGGCAGAGGCCAGGACCGGAGACCAGGCGGAAGCGGAAGAAACGCTGCCGCCGCTGCCGGCCGACGTGGTCCCTGCGGGCCCGCCGCCCGCACGCTTCAATCCCACCGAGAAAGTTCGAGCGGACTTTCCGGTTTCATTCCCGATCGACATCTGAGGGCCCCCATGAAGACCCGCTATCCGAAGGAATTCCTGTTCAGCCTGATCTCGCTGCTGGCCGCCACCATCGTCGTACAGACGATCTGGGCCAGCTGGGTGCGGCCCAATGCGCGCGCGGTGATCGCCGTGCAGACCGAGGCGATGGCGAAGGATCCGAACTACGTGTCCGAACGCTCGATGTACGTGGTCATGAAGGACTGGGAACAGGAGAGCTGCGTGATCCTGATGATCTGGGCGCTGTCGATGATCGGGTTCAAGAACGGCACGACACGGCGTGAGCGGGAGCTGCTGGAACGGGACCCGGTACGCGTGCCGGAGGGCATGCGGATCTTGCCGGAGGACACGCGCGAGTACGTGCGCCAGCTGGAATCGCTGCCGGCTGAACAGCAGGAGTCGCTGATCGTGCGTGCGGCGAAGGCGGCGCTCGCGCGCTTTGGCGCGACGCGCAATGTCCAGGACGTCTCCGACGCAGGCCATTCCGTCTGCCAGGCCGAGGCCGAGCGCCTGGACTCGGAGCTGTCGATGATCCGCTACATCGCCTGGGCAATACCTGCGATCGGCTTCATCGGCACCGTGCGCGGCATCGGCGACGCGCTGGCTTCGGCTCACAAGGCGGTGACCGGCGACATTTCGGGCGTCACCGAGGGCCTGGGCGTGGCCTTCAATTCGACGCTGGTCGCGCTGCTGCTGTCGCTGTTGCTGATGTTCCTGCTGCACAACCTGCAGCTGGGCCAGGAACGCCTGGTGCTGGCCGTGGAAACCTACCTCGACAACCGCCTGCTGCGGAACCTGCAGGTGCGCTGACGATGGCGATCATCGGCCTGGAACTCGTCGATGCGGCGCTGGTGGCGGTACGCGACGGCGCGTGCGCGGCGAAGAGTCCCGGCGTTGCGCTGCTCGAGTCGCAGGGCCTGCTGGTCGGCGAGGCCGCGGCAGCGGCCGCGCGGCTGAAGCCGGTGCTGGCGACCGACCGCTTCTGGTCCGATCTCGCGGCTGATTCAGTCGCGCAGACCGCGGGGCCGCCGGTCTCGCACGCCGACCTCGCGCACGCCCACCTCGCGCAACTGTGGAACAGCATCGGCAGGCAGGGCGACGAAGTCGTGCTGGCGGTGCCGGGAACGATGCGGCTGCACCAGCTTGGCCTTGCGCTCGGCATCGCCAGGAGCATCGCGATGCCGGTGGCGGGAGTCGTGGACACGGCGGTAGCCGCCTGCGCCGGCCTGCCAGCCCATGCGACGGTGCTGCATCTCGATGTCCAGCTGCACCAGGCGGTGCTGACGGAAATGCAGGGCGCAAGCCTGCTGCGCCGGCGCCGCGTCGAGATTTCTCCACGCGCGGGCCTCAAGGTCATGCACGCCGCCTGGGCGCAACTGGTCAGCGAGGCGATGGTGCGTCGCACGCGTTTCGACCCGCTGCACCAGGCCGCGTCGGAGCAGCAGCTCTACCAGCGGCTGCCAGGCTGGCTCGATGCGCTTGCAACGGAAGAGGCGGTCGATGCCGCGATCGAGGTCGATTCGGGTTCGTTCACGGCCACGCTGCGTCGCGAGCAGTTTGCGCTGGCGGCGGAAGCCTGGTATGCGCAGCTGATCGAGCTCGTGCATGCGGGCCGGCGCGCGGGCGAGTCCGCGACGCTCGCGCTGACGGCGCGCGCGGCGGCGCTGCCGGCCCTGCGCGATCGCCTCACCGCGCTCGGGGATCTCCAGCTCGTGGCACTGCCGGACTCCGCCGCCGCGGCCGCTGCCGTCGCGCGGGCCGGAGAAATCGCGACCCGCGCTGCGCCTGCGCTGGTGACGGCACTGCGACGCAGCGAGCCGGTGGTCGTGGCGCGCGGCAGGAAAATGCGCGGTGAGGGCGCCATGCGCCCGACGCACGTGATCCTCGACGGTCGCGCGCATGCGCTCGATGAGCGCCCGCTGGTGCTCGGACTCGGCGGTGGCGATGCCGCTCCGCCGGCCGGCCGCCGGCTTGCGCTTGCAGGCACGATCGCCGGGGTCTCGCGTTTCCACTGCACGCTGCTGCAGCAGGATGCCGATGTGATCGTGCGCGACCACAGCCGCTACGGCACCTTCGTCAATGGCGAGCGGGTCGAAGGCGAAGTCGTGCTTGGCGCAGGTGACCGGCTGCGGATCGGGACGCCTGGCGTCGTGCTCGAACTGGTGGCGGTGGCCTGACCATGGCGCGGCGCAAGACCGAGACCTTCAGCATGTCCTTCCTGGACGTGATCTGCTGCGGGCTCGGCTCCGTCGTGTTGTTCTACACGATCATCAGCTCTCAGTCGGGCATGACGCGCATCAAGGAGAATGCCGACCTGTCTGCAGAATCGCACAAGCTGGAGCAGGAGGTGCTGGAGGGCTACAAGCACCTGGCGGAATTGCACAATGCGCTCGCAGTGACCGACGAAGACAAGGTCAAGGCCGCCGGCCGCTCGCGCGAAGTGCTGGAAAAACTCCGCCTGACGCAGGAGGAACTGGCGCGCTACGAACATGACACGCTGGCGCGCCGCGAAAGCCTCGAGCGGCTGAAGGCCGACCTGAAGTCGCTCGAGGAAGGCACGCGCCGGCTGAAGGCGGCGGCGCCGCCGGCGGAAGGCGCGGGCGTGACGAAGGTGCAGGACCTGCAGCAGCTGGTGACGTTGCGCATCGACGGCAAGCGGGTGCTGGTGCTGGTGGACGCGTCGGCCAGCATGCTCGACGAAACGGTCGTCAACGTCATCCGGCTCCGCAACATGCCCGCAGAACGCAGGATTGCATCGGCCAAGTGGCAGCAGGCAGTCAACACGGTCGAGTGGATCGCCTCGCGGCTGCCTCAAACCACGCAATTC
>JAHFSF010000197.1 GCA_023265875.1 Gammaproteobacteria bacterium
ACCGGCGTGATTCCGCTGCCTGCCGCAAATGCCACGTAACGCTTCGCGCGCCCGGGCTCTATGCGGGTGTGGAAACTGCCGTTCGGCGCCAGCACCTCGAGCATGTCGCCGACCTTCAGTTGCCGCGCCAGGAATAGCGACATGCGGCCACCCGCCTGGACACGAATTCCGATCCTGAGCCCGGCTGTTCCTTCCGGATTGACGATCGAGTAGGTCTTGCGCTCCTCGCGCCCGTCGATGACCGCGCGCACGGCCAGGTGCTGGCCGGCGACGAATCTGTACTCCGCCTGCAGCTCGTCGGGCAAGTCGAAGCTGAGTGAAATCGCATCGTCGGCGACTGTCGCCCGGCCAGAAACCCGCAGCGCGTGGAACTTCAGCACGGTCTCAGATGCACTTGAAGTAGTCGAACGGCTCGAGACAGGAATCGCAACGGTAAAGCGCCTTGCAGGGCGTCGAGCCGAATTCGGAAAGTTTCGTCGTGCTATGCGATTCGCAGCGCGGGCAGGCTACGGTGAGTTGCGGCTGCAGCAGCTGCCGCGCGCTCGCCACGGCTTCGGCCGGCGGCGCGATGCCGAATGCAAGCAGCTTGCGGCGACCCTCGTCGCTCAGCCAGTCGCTGGTCCACGGCGGTGACAACACATCGACGGCGACTGCGCGAAATCCATCACGCACAAGCGCCTGGATGATGTCCGCCTTGATGACGGCGGTCGCCGGGCAACCCGAGTACGTCGGCGACACGCCGACCTCGATCGTGCCGTCGTCACGTTGCCGCAGGTGACGAATCACGCCGAGGTCCAGCACGTTCAACACGGGAATTTCCGGATCCGGGACGGCGGCCAGCAGCGCGCGCAACCGCGCCAGCACTTCCGGTGGCGGCTCGACCACGGTTGCGGCTTCAGCGGCGGCCATCGGCCGGCCTACCAGCTCGCGCCAGGATGGGCCCGGTGCAGGGACTGCATCTCGGCCAGGACATAGCCCAGGTGCTCGCTGTGCCGGCCCTGCCGGCCGAACCACGGGAATGATGCCGCCTGCGGCATGACGATTGTCGCCTCGGCAAGAACCGCCGCGACCCGCGCCGACCAGGCCGCTTGCAATGCTGCGGGTGCGGGACCGATGCCAGCGCCGGCCATCTCGCGATCGACTTCGTCGGATGCAAACAGTTCGTTGGTGAACGGCCACAGGCGCTCGAGAGCCGCCTGCACGCGCCCATGGCTCGCCGCCGTCCCGTCGCCCAGCCGGATCATCCAGCCGGCGCTGAAGCGCAGGTGATAACGCGTCTCTTTGAGCGACCTGGCGGCGATTTCCGCGAGCCGCGCATCCTTCGACTGCTGCAGGTGTTCATGGAGCTCGTGCAGCCAGGCATCGACCAGGAACTGCCGGACGATGGTCTGGCCGAAGTCTCCATTCGGTTGCTCGACCAGCGTTACATTGAAGTACTCCGACTCCTCGCGCAGGTAGGCGAGATCGTCCTCGCTGCGGCCACGGCGTTCCAGCTCTCCCGCGTACGCCAGCAGCATGCGCGCCTGGCCCAGCAGGTCCAGCGAGATATTGGCGAGGCCGAGGTCCTCCTCGATGGCCGGCGCATGGCCGACCCATTCGCCGAGTCGCTGCGCGAGGATCAGGCTCGTGTCGGCGAGCCGCAGCACGTAGCGGCAGTGCGCCGACTGCGGCGCACCGGCATCCGGCCGCTGCGCGGTGTTGCTCACTGACTTCAAAGTGTCTTCACTTCGTCCGGGATGTCGTAGAAGGTCGGGTGCCGGTAGATCTTGTCGCGCGCGGGCTCGAACAGCGCATCGGCGTCGGCTGGGTCGGACGCCACGATGTCGGTCGAGCGTACCGCCCAGATGCTGATGCCCTCCTGCCGGCGCGTGTACAGGTCGCGGGCGTGCTCGATCGCCATGCGTGCGTCGGTCGCGTGCAGGCTGCCGACGTGCTTGTGGTCGAGCCCCGAGCGGGCGCGGATGAAAATCTCGTACAGGGGCCAGTCACGCGTATCGCCGCTCATGATTCCTCCTGAGCAGTGTTAAGGCCGCACGCGGCGCCGCCGACCCGGCACGCTTGGCAGCCCAGGCGACGGCAGCGTCCCGCACCCAGCGGCCCTCTTCGTGTGCCCGGCGGCGCGCCTCGAGCCGCTCCCGGTTGCAGGGCCCGTTGCCCTTCAATACCTGCTCGAACTCATTCCAGTCGATCGGGCCATGGCGGTAGTGTCCGGCAGCCGGGTCCCAGGACAATTGCGGATCCGGGACCCGGATGCCGAGGAACTCGGCCTGCGGCACCGTGAAGTCGACGAATTTCTGCCGCAATTCGTCGTTGGTGAACCGCTTGATCTTCCATCGCATCGATTGCACGCCGTGCTTCGAATCGGCATCGGGCGGACCGAACATCATCAATGACGGCCACCACCAGCGATTCAGCGCCTGCTGCGCCATGTCCTTCTGCGCCGGCGTTCCGCGCGAGAGGCGCAGCATGATGTCGTAGCCCTGGCGCTGGTGAAAGCTTTCCTCCTTGCAGATGCGCACCATCGCGCGGGCATAAGGACCATAGGAGCAGCGGCACAGCGGGATCTGGTTCATGATCGCAGCGCCGTCTACCAGCCAGCCGATTGCGCCCACGTCCGCCCAAGTCGGCGTCGGGTAATTGAAGATACTCGAATACTTGGCCTTCCCCTCGAGCAGCTGCCCGACCAGTTCGTCGCGTGACACGCCGAGCGTCTCGGTCGCGCTGTACAGGTACGCCCCGTGGCCCCCTTCGTCCTGGACCTTGGCGATCAGGATGGCCTTGCGCAGCAGCGATGGCGCGCGCGTGATCCAGTTGCCCTCCGGCAACATGCCGACGATCTCCGAATGGGCATGCTGCGAGATCTGCCGGACCAGGGTCCGCCGGTAGGCATCCGGCATCCAGTCCTTCGGCTCGATCTTGTCCTCGGCATCTATGTGCGCCTGGAAGCGCCGCTCGAGCGCGCCGCCGACCTGCGCCTCGTCGCGCAGGCAGTCCTTGCCCAGTGAATCCAGACCCTGCGTGTACACGACCGCCCGTCCAGTGGAATTGACCGCATCACTCTGACACAGATATGGCCGCATTTTCCATTGCGGCGGCCTGCCGCCCGGTCAGTCCCAGCCCTCGAGCCGCCGCACCAGTACGCTCATGAAGCGGTTGGCCTGGTGGCCATCCAGCACGCGGTGGTCGATGGTCAGCGTTACATAGCAGCGCGGGCGAATGGCGATCTCTTCGTGGCCCTCGCGCACGATGACGACGGCGCGCTTCTCGAGCCGCCCGATGCCGAGGATTGCGGACTGTGGCTGGTTGATGACGATTGGAGCAGCGACCAGGCTGCCGCTGACGCCGTGATTCGAGATCGTGAACGTGCCACCTTGCAGGTCAGCGGGCGTCAGCTGGTCCTCCCGGGCGCGCGTCACCAGCTCCGCGAGCGCAGAAGCGATGCCGAACAGGTCGAGTCGGGCGACATCGCGCACGACGGGAACCACGAGACCACGACCCTCGAGCGCCGTGCCGACCCCGATGTCGATGCGCTCGTGCAGCAGGATCGCATCGTCGGTCCAGCGGCCGTTCGCCTCGGGCACTGCGCGGATTGCATCGACGCAGGCCGCCACAAAATACGCGGTCAGCGTCAACGGCGCGCCGCGCTGCTCGAAATCTTCGCGATGCGTCGCGCGATGCGCGAGTACCGCTGCCATGTCGGCCTCGAACACGGTGGTCACGTGCGGCGCTGTCTTCAGCAGGCTGTCGACCATGTGCGCCGCAATCCGCCTGCGCATCGGCGAATGCGGTACACGGCGGATGCCGTCGGAGTCCATCGCGGCCATTTCGCCCGCCGGGCGCGTCGCGGCGGCGGCAGGCGTGCCGCGCCGCGCCGCCGCAGCCAGCACGTCGTCAACCGTGATGCGCCCACCCTCGCCCGTGGCCTCGACGCCATCGGCGGCGAGCCCGTGCTCGGCGAGCAGGCGGCGCACGGCCGGGCTCTGCCGCTCGCCCGACGGGCGGCGCGCGGCCACA
>JAHFSF010000198.1 GCA_023265875.1 Gammaproteobacteria bacterium
CGGCATCGTCGTGGACGATGCGATTGTCGTGGTCGAGAACGTCGAGCGCCATATCGAGGATGGCATGACGCCGCGTGATGCCGCGCACAAGGCCATGAGCGAAGTGTCGGGACCGATTGTCGCGATCACGCTGGTGCTGTCCTCGGTGTTCGTGCCGCTGGCTTTCCTCGGCGGCGTGACCGGCGAGTTCTACCGGCAGTTCGCCGTCACGATCGCCGCGGCCGTGTTGATCTCGGGCTTCAACTCGCTGACGCTTTCGCCCGCACTCGCTGCGATGCTGTTGCAGGCGCACGGGGCGAGGAAGGATGCGCTGGGACGGACCATCGAGCGCGCGGTCGGACGTCCGTTCGCCGCATTCAACCGCGTATTCAGGCGCTTTGGCGCCCGTTACTCAGGCGGCATCGGCGGCACCATCGGCCGCGCGCCGCGCCTGCTGGCGATCTACGCGGTGCTGGTCCTCGTGACAGTCTTCGCCTTCCGCGCGGTGCCCGCCGGCTACATTCCGGCCCAGGACAAACAGTACCTGTTCGCCGTGCTGCAACTGCCGGAGGCCGCGACCATCGACCGCACCGACGCGGCGATCCGCAGGATGGGTGAGATCGCGATGGATGTGCCCGGGGTTGCAAATGTCGTGCAGTTTCCCGGCCTCAATGCCGTGCACTTCGTCGCGACGCCGAATGCGGGCCTGATGTTCATCGGCCTCGAGCCGCCGGGCCATCGCAAGCTGGAAGCTGGCGCGATCGCTGCCCGCATCAATGCGCGATTCAGCCGGATCCAGGAAGGCCTGGCCTTTGCCCTGCTGCCCCCGCCCGTGCTGGGGCTCGGCAATGCGAACGGTCTCGAGTTTTATGTGCAGGACCGCGCGGGAATCGGCTACGGCGAACTGCATGCGCAGACCGAGGGACTGGTCGGCGCGCTCCGCAGCGACCCGGGCTTTGATCCATTGGGCACCTTCACCGCCTTCCAGTCGAATGTCCCTCAGCTCGAGGCTTCGGTGGACCGTACCAAGGTCAAGCAGCTGGGGCTCGCCCTGACCGACGTGTTCGAGACGCTGCAGGTCTACCTCGGCTCCGCCTATGTCAATGACTTCAACCTGTTCGGCCGGACTTACGGCGTCTATGCGCAGGCCGACGCGCCGTTCCGCTCGAAGGTCCAGGACATCGAGGGCTTCAAGGTCCGCAACGCCAGTGGCGACATGATTCCGCTCGGCAGCATCGTCGATGTGCAGCCCGGTTTCGGCCCCGATCCGGTGATCCGCTATAACGCCTATCCGGCCGCCGACGTATCCGCGGGAATCAACCCGGCTGTGCTGTCTTCGAGCGGGGCGCTCGACCGGGCGCAACAAATTGCCGGACGGGTCCTGCCCCGCGGCATGGCGATCGAATGGACCGGGCTTACCTACCAGCAGGTCACACAGGGCAATGCCGCGCTGCTGGTCTTCCCGCTCTGCGTGCTGCTGGTCTATTTCGTGCTCGCGGCGCTCTATGAGAGCTGGTCGCTGCCGCTCACGATCATCCTGATCGTGCCGATGTGCCTGCTGTCAGCGATCGGTGGCATCTGGCTCGTCAATTTCCTGCACGGCCTGTGGCTCGCCGTGTCGCCGCCGGACTTCGCGTCCGCATTCCTTGACAACAACGTATTCACGAAGATCGGCTTCGCCGTGCTGATCGGCCTCGCCTGCAAGAACGCGATCCTGATCGTGGAATTTGCGCACGACCACGAGGCAGAGGGCCGCGGCATCGTTGAAGCGGCAATCGAGGCCTGCCGATTGCGCCTGCGGCCGATCCTGATGACCAGCTTCGCCTTCATCGCGGGCGTGATGCCGCTGGTGTTCGCGTCCGGTGCCGGCGAGGAGGTGCGCCACGTCATGGGCATCACGGTCGTCTCCGGCATGCTCGGCGTGACTTTCTTCGGCCTGTTCCTGACGCCGGTCTTCTACGTCGTGATCCGCAGGTTCGTCGAGCGGCAGAAGGAGCGCCACGCAGCAAGGCTCGCCGCCGAGAGCAGCCACACATGACGAGGGCCATCCTCGCGGCCTGCATCGTGACGCTGCTGGCCGGCTGCACCGTCGGGCCACGCTACGTGCAGCCGGAAACACCCTTGCCCGCGGGCTTCGACCAGGCGGGCGATGAAGCCACCGCCCAGCCGGGGGGTTCGAAGCTCTGGGCTGCGTTCGGCAGCCCCGAACTCGATGCGCTGATCGCGCGTTCGCTCGGGGCCAACACGACGATCGCGCAGGCCGCAGCCAGGTTCGCCGAGACTCGCGCGCTGAGCGGCCTGACCGTCTATAGCTGGTTCCCGACCATCACGGCTGAGGGCAGCCAGGATCGCAGCCAGTTCAGCGGCCAGGACCCTACTGCGCCGCCAGGCAGCAGCGAGTTCGAGACCTGGCGCGCGGGCTTCGATGCGACCTGGGAAATCGACCTGTTCGGCAGCCTTCGCAACCAGACCACGGCCATTCACGCGCGCGCCGAGGCGGACAATGCCCTGCTCGCCGATGCGCGCCTGTCCATCGTCGCGGAAACGGCCCAGGCCTGGTTCGCGCTGATCGGCGCGCGCGCGCGCCTCGCACTGCAGCAACGCCAGCTCGCAAACCTCGAGGACAACGTCGCGATCCTCCGCGCCAGCGTCGAGGCAGGCCGCGCCACCGCGCTCGACCTGGCGCGGGCGGAGTCCCAGGCCCGCAGCATCGCCGCAGCCGTGCCGCAAGCCGAGGCCGATGTCGTACGCCAGGAACAGCGCCTGGCCGTGCTGACCGCCTGGCCCATCGAGACACTGCGCGGGCAACTCTCGCCTGCAACCGCAATTCCGGCACTGCCGGCACTCGCTGCTACCGGCACGCCGGAGCAGTGGATGAAGCGCCGCCCCGACATCCGCGCGGCGGAACGCCAGCTCGCAGCGGCTACTGCCGATGTTGGCGTCGAGATCGCCGAGTACTTTCCCAAACTCGAGCTGCTCGGCAATTTTGGCTGGACCGCGCAGACGCGCGACCTGATCGGCGACCACGACGCGGAGCGCTGGAGCTATGGCCCATCGCTGACCTGGCGCTTCCTCGACTTCGGGCGTGTGCACCGGCAGGTGAAGGCTGCCGAAGCGCGCGCCGATGGCGCAGTTGCCCGCTACCAGGAGACCGTGCTGCGCGCGCTCGAGGAGACCGAGAACGCGCTCGCGGGATTCCGCGCTGCAAACCAGTCCGAGGACGAATTGCGCGCCGCCGCCGCGGCTGCGGGTGAAGCATCACGGCTGGCGCGGATGCGTTACGAGGTCGGCGCCAGCGACTATCTCGCCGTAATCGACGCCGAGCGCACTCACCTCGATCTCGAGGACAGGCACGTGCAGGCCGAGACCCGCCGCGCCACGGCGCTCGCCGCCCTCTACAAGGCCCTCGCCGGCGACCTGTAGGTGCCGAACGCGCGGAGTGCACAGCACGCTGCGAGCGCCGCGACCAGGTGTTTCAGGCTGTGCCCGCTCAGGAATCCGGTCGCGGCGTAGATCGCCGCGTCGAAATGCTCGTCGATTTTCGCGAGCAGATAGGCGCCCAGGGTCGCCCACAGCCAGGCATCGCGCAGACCCTTGCCACGAAACAGCAGCAGCATCGACGGGACCAGCAGCATTGGCAGGAACTGCACGACGCCGTAGGGCCTGAGGTCACCTCGGCCTGCCAGTTCGGACCAGTACCAGTACGCGATGCTCGCGACGCCCGCGGCGACGAGCGGCCACAGCAGCGCGCGACCGATGCGCTCCGACAGCCGATCCTGAATGACGGCCGCAAGAAGCGCCATGAATGCCACCGTCATCGGCAGCCGGTCCCACACGAGCGTCGGGGTCGATGGCGCCACGTGGTAGTACGCCGATCCGACTCCGACCAGCGCGACCCCGATGCAGAAGACCGTGTATTGGCCCCGCAGCGCCACCGCCTGCAGCCGCGGCCACTGTCTGAGCCCCGCGAGGCCGATGAGCAGGAATGGCAGGTTCGTCGCGACATTC
>JAHFSF010000056.1 GCA_023265875.1 Gammaproteobacteria bacterium
AGTCGCCGGCCGGCCGCCGGCACACCGTCAATCAGGGGATTTCGCCAGGATTCTGTGCGACCGGCCAGCAGCAGCCAGCCGGCAGCCGCGACCGCGCCCAGCAGGAATACGCCCCGGATCGCGAGCGCACTGCCCAGCAGCGCCCCGCCCCCGAGGCCACCCGCGAAGGCGCCCGCGAACTGGCAGGTCGAGAAGATACCGAGCGCCGCCCCGCGCGAGTTTTCACCTGCCGCCCCGGCAAGGCTCGCGGGCAGGCGCGCCTCGAGGAAATTGAAGGCCCCGAAATAGGCGACGAGCGCGAGGCTCAGCAGCAGGAAATCCGCGTGAAACAGGGCAAGCGCGCCCTGGGCCGCAACGAGCAGCAGGGTGCCGGCCCAGATGGCACGCCCGGGCCGGGTCGTGCGTTCCGACCACAGCACCATTGGCACGGTCAAGGCCAGCGACACTGCAAATACCGCCAGGTAACTGCGCCAGTGATCCGCCGTCGCGATGCCATGCACGTCGCGCAAGGCGTGCGGCACGGCGATGAATGTCGCGGTCAGCGACAGGTGCAGCACGAAGATGCCGGCATAGTGCGGCAGCAACTCGCGGGACCATGCTGCCCGCCATGATCGCCGGGAATCCTGGCGGGAGGCGCGCGGCGCTTCGCGCGGCAGCGCGAACACCACGAGCCCCAGCGCCAGCAAGCCGAGCGCGCCGATCAAGGCGAAGATGCCGGAGACACCGATCAACCCCGCCAGCAGCGGTCCCCCGACCAGCGACAATATGAATGACGTGCCGATGCTGATGCCGATCACGGCCATGGCCCGGGTGCGGGCAACACTGCGGATGAGGTCCGCGAGGAGCGCCATGACCGGGCCTGAAACGGCGCCCAGGCCCTGGACCACGCGCGCAGCGATGAGCGTCACGACACTGGTCGCGAAATACCCGAGCGCCGAGCCACCGATGTGCAGCAGCAGGCCCGCGACGATCAGCGGGCGGCGGCCGCAGCGATCCGACCAGGCCCCGAAGGGAATCTGCAGCACGGCCTGGGCCAGCCCATAGGCGCCGACCGCGAGCCCCGCGAGGAGCGGCGTGCCTCCCGGCAACGATCCCGCGTACAACGCCAGCACCGGCAGCAGCAGGAACAACCCGAACATCCGGGTCGCGTAGATGATCGCGAGCGCAATGACCGCCCGGCGCTCGGCAGGAAGCAGCGCCGCACCAGCCTCAGTCACCACTGGAAATCCCTTTGCGGCGCACGGAACGAGCCGGTTATTCTAGCAGGCTCGCCACCCGTGCCCCGGGTGGCCATGAATGACGGGCATGACCAACAGCATCCGGATCCGCGGCGCGCGCACGCACAACCTGCAGGGCATCGACCTCGACCTGCCACGCGACCGGCTGATCGTGTTCACCGGGTTGTCGGGTTCCGGCAAGTCTTCGCTCGCCTTCGACACGATCTACGCCGAGGGCCAGCGCCGCTATGTCGAGTCGCTGTCCGCCTATGCGCGCCAGTTC
Organism: Gammaproteobacteria bacterium; assembly: GCA_023265875.1. Lineage (GTDB taxonomy): Bacteria > Pseudomonadota > Gammaproteobacteria > Steroidobacterales > Steroidobacteraceae > SCUD01. The sequence continues at coordinate 1,501 of JAHFSF010000056.1, forward strand.
CTGTCGATGATGGAAAAGCCGGACATCGACTCGATCGAGGGCCTGTCCCCCGCGATCTCGATCGAGCAGAAATCCACGTCGCACAATCCGCGCTCGACGGTCGGCACCGTCACCGAGATCTACGATTACCTGCGGCTGCTGTATGCACGCGCCGGCATCCCGCGCTGCCCCGACCATGGCTTCGACCTCTCGGCGCAGACGGTGAGCCAGATGGTGGACCAGGTGCTCGGGCTGCCGGAAGGCACGCCGCTCGCGCTGCTGGCGCCGGTCATCGCGGGACGCAAGGGCGAGCACCTGCAGGCCATCGATGAACTGCGCAGCAAGGGATTCGTCCGCGCGCGCATGAACGGGCGCATCGTCGAACTGGGCGAATCACCGAGGCTCGACCCGAAGCGCAAGCACTCGATCGAGGCCGTCATCGACCGCTTCAAGGTGCGCGCCGACCTGCAACAGCGCCTGGCCGAGTCATTCGAGACGGCGTTGAGGGTCGGCGAAGGCGTCGCGCGCATCACCTTCCTGGAGGAGCCGAAGCGGGAGGAACTGGTTTTTTCCGACAAGTTCGCCTGCAAGGCCTGCGGGTACGCGCTGCCGGAACTCGAGCCCCGGCTGTTCTCGTTCAACAACCCCGCAGGCGCCTGCCCCGGCTGCGACGGCCTCGGCGTCAAGCAGTTCTTCGATCCGGAGCGCATCGTCGCGCAACCGCAGTTGTCGCTCGCCGGCGGCGCGGTGCGCGGCTGGGACCGGCGCAATGCCTACTATTACCAGATGGTGCAGGCGCTCGCCGATCACTACCGGTTCGACGCGGAGGCGCCTTACAGCAGCCTTGCGCCGCAGGTGCAGGAAGTGCTGATGCACGGCAGCGGCAGCGACGAGATCGAGTTTCGCTACTTCGATTCGCGCGGCCGCACGATCCGGCGCAAGCATTCGTTCGAGGGCATCCTGACAAATCTCGATCGCCGCTACCGCGAGACCGAGTCGATCGCCGTGCGCGAGGAACTCGCGCGCTACCTCGGCACGCGCGCCTGCCCCGATTGCGAAGGCGCCCGGCTCTCGCGTCCCGCGCGCCACGTCTTTGTCGGCGGCGTCGCGCTGCCCGCCATCGTGGCGCTGCCCGTACGGCGCGCCCTCGAGTTCTTCGCCGGCCTGCGGCTCGAGGGCTGGCGTGCGGACATTGCTGCCAAGGTGATCAAGGAGATTTCCGACCGGCTCGGTTTCCTGGTCGATGTCGGCCTCGATTACCTGACGCTCGATCGCAGCGCGGAAACGCTGTCGGGCGGCGAGGCGCAGCGCATCCGGCTGGCGAGCCAGATCGGATCCGGCCTGGTCGGCGTCATGTACATCCTGGACGAGCCGTCCATCGGCCTGCACCAGCGCGACAACCAGCGCCTCCTCGACACGCTGCACCGCCTGCGCGACCTTGGCAACACCGTCATCGTCGTCGAGCACGACGAGGAAGCGATCCGCCAGGCCGATCATGTCGTCGACCTCGGTCCCGGGGCGGGCGTGCATGGCGGGCGCGTGGTGGCCGAGGGCAGGCCCGCGGAAATCGAGGCAAGCCAGGTTTCGCTGACCGGCCAGTACCTGTCGGGCCGGTGCCGCATCGAGGTGCCGCAGAAGCGCCGTGGGCGCGACGGCAAGCGTGCGCTGTGCGTGCGGCAGGCGACCGGCAACAACCTGAAGTCCATCGATGCGGCCTTTCCCATCGGGCTGATGACCTGCGTGACCGGCGTGTCCGGCTCGGGCAAGTCGACGCTGGTCAACGACACCCTGTACCGGCATACGGCCCGCGAACTGAAGCTGTCGTCGGCGCAGCCGGCGTCCTGCGCCGGTGTCGACGGGATCGGCGAGATCGACCGCATCATCGACATCGACCAGAGCCCGATCGGGCGCACGCCGCGCTCGAATCCGGCGACCTACACGGGCCTGTTCACGCCGATCCGCGAGCTGTTCGCCGGCACGGCGGAATCCCGCTCCCGCGGCTACCAGCCCGGGCGCTTCAGCTTCAACGTCAAGGGCGGGCGCTGCGAGGCCTGCCAGGGCGACGGTGTCATCAAGGTCGAGATGCATTTCCTGCCGGATATCTACGTGGCCTGCGACGTCTGCAAGGGCCGGCGCTATAACCGCGAGACGCTCGACGTGCGCTACAAGGGCAAGAACATCCAGGAGGTGCTCGAACTGACGGTCGAGGACGCCTGGCCATTCTTCCAGGCGGTTCCCGCCGTCGCGGCCAAGCTGCAGACGCTGCTGGACGTCGGCCTTGCCTACGTCCGGCTGGGACAGAACGCGACGACGCTGTCGGGTGGCGAAGCACAGCGTGTCAAGCTCGCCAAGGAACTTTCCAAGCGCTCGACCGGCCGCACGCTCTACATCCTCGACGAGCCGACCACGGGCCTCCACTTCGAGGACGTGAAGCACCTGCTGGCCGTGCTGCACCGGCTGCGCGACGAGGGCAACACCGTGATCGTCATCGAGCACAACCTCGACGTCATCAAGACTGCCGACTGGGTCATCGACCTCGGTCCCGAGGGCGGCGATGGCGGCGGCCGGATCATCGCCGAGGGCACGCCCGAGCAGCTCGCGCGCGCCGCAGGATCCTTTACGGGACGCTACCTGAAGCGCGTGCTGACGCGCGCGAAGAGCGCCGCATGAGCGCGCGGCACTGGTCGTGGGCCGCAGTGCCGCTGGTTTTCTTCATGGCCTGGCCGGCGATCGCTGGCAAGCCCCTGGTCTCCGCCGCCTGGGCGCGGGCGACGCCGCCAGGCGCGACGGTTGCCGCCGTCTATCTCCAGATCGACAACACCAGCGGCCGCGCCGACCGGTTGCTTTCCCTCAGCAGCCCGGTCGCGACCAGCTCGGAAGTGCACCGCACGAGTGTCGAGGACGGCATCGCGCGAATGCGGGAAATCTCCGCGCTGCACGTCGCCGCAGGCGAGGTTGTCGAGTTCGCACCCGGCGGCCTGCACATCATGCTGTTCGGGCTCAGCAAGCCGCTGGTTGCGGGCCAGTCGTTCGCCCTTAAACTCGTGTTCGAGCTCGCGGGCGTGCAGCCGGTAACAGTGATCGTGCGCGAGGACTGACCGCTGACTGCACCACTTTCTGCATGAGTATTCAACGACATGACTCTGATGCCATGGTGACTGCGGTGGCACTCGCGGCAGGCGCCTCGACGCGAATGGGAGTCCAGAAGCTCCTGTTGCCGCTCGGCAACGAGCCGCTGGTGCGGCGCGCGGCCGGTCAGCTCCTGGACGCTGGCTTCGGCGACGTGCTGGTGATCGTCGGCTGCGAGCACGAAAAGGTGCTCGCCGCGCTTGCGGGGCTGCCGATTCGTCATGCGATCAACACTGAATACGAAACCGGCATGGGCAGTTCGTTTCGCACGGCGGTCGCCCACCTGCACGAGAGCAACGCCGCGTTGTTCGCGCTCGCCGATCAACCATTCGTCACAGCAACGGAGTACCGGGCCCTCCTCGACGCCTATCGGAAGCAAGCGCCGGCGATCGTCGGCGCGCGCTACGGCAATATCACGGCGCCGCCACATCTGTTCAGCCGCGCGCTTTTTCCCGAGCTCGCCCAGCTGCGGGACGGCGCTCGTTCCGTGCTGGAGCGGCATCGCGATGAGACGATCGTGATCGATTTCCCAGCCTAGCTCCTCCTCGACATCGACACGCCGGAGGATTACGAGCGCGCCTTGAGCCGGCTGTCCTCCTTGTCTCCGGGACCGTGAATGCTGCGCAGCGAGCCGGTCAGGAACCGCGCATCGAAGCCGCGACGAATGGCAAGGATTTCGCCGAAGATTGCCACGGCAATTTCCTGTGGCGTTTCGGCGCCAAGCGCCAGCCCGACCGGGCTTCGCACGCGCGCGAGCCCGGCGGATTCCGGCACGTAGCCCTGTGCGGCCAGGCCGGCCAGCAACTGCTGGTAACGCGAACGCGGCCCGAGGACGCCGATGTAGGACGCTTCCGAATCGAGGCTGAAGCGGAGACTCTCCCGGTCGCGCTCGACGTGGTGGTTCATGATCAGCGCAGAGCTGTCTGCGGGCAGCTTCACCGCGCCTGCAAACCGGCTGAAATGTGCGCACACCAGCGTGGCACCATGAAAACGGTCGGCGGTCAGCAATGCCTCGCGAACATCGACGACGGTCACTGCAAACCCGAGCGCCCAACCCAGTTGCGCCACCGGCACTGCATCATCCCCGGCGCCGAAAATCACCAGTTCGGGCGGCGTCAGAGCGAGCTCGTAGAAGACCTCGGCGCTGCGAACCTGCGCCGGGCCTGACCGTGGGTGCGGCCCGCCGAGTCGCGCGAGGGCGGCTGCTGCCACCTCCCGTTCGAGGCCCGGATCGGTCAACCCCCCGACGATATCGCCGGTGCGGCGAACGATCATCCGTCCCGATACGCCGGCAAGGGGCGTGACGAATACGGCGGCCTCTCCCTGTTCGAGGATTCTCGACCACTCATTGGTGATCACATCGTCCTCGAGCCGCTCGATCCGGATGTCGACCACACCGCTGCAGCCAATGCCCAGTCCCCAGATCGAATCGTCAGCCAGGTCGTAGGTCACGATGACCGGTTCGCCGGTGGCAATGACGCGCGCGGCCGCCTCGGCCACGGTCGGTTCCAGACAGCCGCCGGACAGCGCGCATTCGTAGGTCCCGTCCCGGCGCACGAACATTCGCGTGCCTTCATGCCGGTAGGCGCTGCCTTTCACACGCACAATCATCGCGAGGGCCGCGGGCTCGCCGGCCGCCCGCGTCTCTCGAATGGCTTCCAGGAGCCGTTCAGTCTCGCGTTGATCCATGCCGGCCAGCTTATCCCAGAATCGTCAGGAGTGTTATGCGGCGCCGGCCTTCCGTGACAACCTCGCCCACCCCTCGTCAACCTCGGCCTGGAATGCTTCGATTTCCGCCGGCGTCAGGTGTCGATACCGCTGCTGCAACGACAGGTAGTCGCTGACCGGGCGCGTCCTGGCCGTGACGTTGAGGGTGTACGTGCGGCCGTTCTCGACTTCGTACAGCGGAAATGCGCCGCACTCGACCGCGTAGCGCGCGGCGGTCAGGCCCGCGTCATCGGGCAGCCCCCAGCCGTCGAGGCAGGGAATCAGCAGCGTGATGATGCGCGTGCCGCGCATCGCCTTGGCCTTCTGCACCTTGCGCAGCAGATCGGGCAGGTGCCCGACGCTCGCGGTGGCCACGTATGGCACCTCGTGCGCAGCCATGATCTCGGTGAGGTTCTTCTTGCGCGAGGTCTTGCCGGCCGGGGTGGAGCCGGTGCTGGCGAAATGCGGCGTCGACGAGGACTTCTGGGCGCCGGTGTTCATGTAGCCCTCGTTGTCGAGGCAGAAGTAAACGAAGTCCTCGTTGCGTTCCGCGGCGGATGACAGGCACTGGAAGCCGATGTCGTAGGTGCCGCCGTCACCTGCGAGCACGATCACCTGCGTGTTGCGCTTGCCCTGCGCGTCGAGCGCGCGGCGCAAGCCCGAGGCCGCAGCGGCGCTCGCTTCGAGTGTCGGCTGGTAAACGGGAATCTTCAGCGAACTGAATGGCTGCGGCCCGGCGATGATCGCCATGCATGATGGCGGAATCACCGCCATGGTGTCCGGTCCCATGGTCGCCAGGACGTGGCGCACCGCCAGCGCATCGATGCAACCGGGGCATGCGGCGTGGCCGGAACAGAGCAGGTACTCCTGGTGAAGGTCGTTCATCTGGCCCAGACCGATTCCGCTCGCGGCTCGCTCGCCTGCGCGCAGCGTACGAACCCGGCGATGTTCTCCGGCGACACATTCACGCCGCCCACGCCCGCGAGGTAGCCATGCACGCGCGGAGCGTTCTTGATGCCGTACAGTGCAGCGCGCAGTTCCTGATGCAGCACACCGCCCACGCCGGGAGAATGATTGCGGTCGAGCACCAGCACCTCGGCTACGCCCGCCAGCGCGGCACGCAATGTCTGCACCGGCAGCGGGCGGAACAGGCGCACCTTCAGCAGGCCGACGGCCTGGCCTGCGTCGCGCAGCGCATCCACTGCCTCGCGCACGGTGCCGCACATGCTTCCCATCGTGACGATCACGAGATTTGCGCCGTCGCAGCGGTAGCGCTCGAGCGCACCGCCGTGGCTGCGGCCGGTGAGCTGCGCCCACTCGCGATCGACATCGTCGGCCAGCGCAGGCACCCGCGCCATCGCGGCCTCGATGTCCTGGCGGTGGCGATAATACATGTCCTGCGTGACCACATTGCCCCACGACTCGATCTTCCCGGTGTCGAGCCGATGCGCGGGGGCGTACGCAGGCAGAAAGCGGTCGACCTGCTCCTGCGCGGGAACCTGCACGGGTTCGAGCGCGTGCGAAACATAGAACGCGTCGTGGCTGATCATCGCCGGAAGCAGTACCTGCTCGGCAATGCGGAACGCCTGGATCGTCGTGTCGAGCGACTCCTGCGCGCTCTCCGAGTAGAACTGGATCCATCCGGTGTCGCGCTGCGACAGGCTGTCGGTCTGGTCGGGCCAGAACGCCCAGGGTGACGCCACCGTGCGGTTGATGTTGGCCATCACGATCGGCGCCCGCGCGCCGCTGGCGTAGTGCAGCAGCTCGTGCATCAGCAGCAGGCCCTGCGATGCGGTTGCGGTGAACACGCGCACACCTGCAAGCGAGGCCGGAATGCAGGCGGCCATGACCGAGTGTTCGGACTCGGGCGTGATGATCTCGGCGTCGAATCGGCCCTCGGACTGGAACTCGGTGAGTTTCTCCATCACCGGCGTCTGCGGCGTGATCGGATAGACCGGCACCACTTTCGGGCGCGCCAGCCGTGCGGCCCAGGCGAGCGCATGGTTGCCGGTCATCAGCAGCGGGCGATCCGGCGCAGTGGCGCATTCGCGTGCGGTCAGCTCAGCGCGCGCGTTCATCGCGTCTCCTCCAGCATCTTCATCGAGCCGGTTGGGCATTCCTTCACGCACAGGCCACAGCCCTTGCAGTAGTCGGTGAGCACCACATAGCCGGCGGCGTCGCGCTTCACTGCGAGATCCGGGCAGTAAGTGACGCAGTTGTCACAGAAGGTGCAGGTGCCGCAGGAAAAACACCGGTTCGTTTCTGACAGCGCGGCGTCGAGATCGAAACCGATCTGCACTTCGATCTCGCTCTGCAGCCGCTGCGCGGCAGGGACCCGCTGTTCCGGGGCGCGCGCCTGTCTGGCGTAGTATGCGGTTGCGATGTTGCCAAGCTTGACGACGGTCTCGCCGTCGGGCCGCGTGCCGGCGTCGCACGCGCCCAGGACGCGGTCGATCTCCAGCGCCGCTCGCCTGCCCATGCCGATGGCCTCGGTCACGAAGCGCGCCATGCTCGACAGGTCACCACCCGCATAGACGCGGTCAAGGCTGGTAGCCTGACGCGCGTCGACCTTGAGCAACGCGCCCACCGCATCGAGCGCCTGCAATGGCCCGAGATCCGGGTCCTGGCCGATCGACGGCACGATTACATCGGCCTCCAGCGCAAATTCGCTGCCGGCGACCGGCGTCACCGTGAACTGGCCGCGCTCGGCACCGGGCTCGAAACGCACACGCACGCAGTCCAGGCGCAAGCCGCCACTGCCGAGCGGCGCCGCCCGGGTCAGCATCGAGCCGCTGGCCAGCGCGATGCCTTCCTCCAGTGCTTCGTTGACTTCCTCCCGCTGCGCCGGCATCTGCGCGGCGCTTTCGAGCGCGAGGATCGCGACCTCGTGTCCCTGGCGCCGCGCGCTGCGCGCCGCATCGAGCGCCGCGCTGCCGCCGCCGATCACGACTACGCGCCGACCGAGCGCTGGCGTTTCGCCCCGGCTCGAACGCGCCAGGTACTCAGCGCCGTCCATCACCCAAGGTTGTGCGTAATCGAATTGCTGCAGCCGCTTCTGTCGTTGCGCGCCGGTGGCGAGATAGACGGCATCGTACTGCCTGCGCAATTCCTCCAGATCGCCCGGCGAATCGAGCTTTACACCGCAGCGCAGCTCGATACCGAGCGCGACGATACGCGCGATTTCGCCATCGAGCACCGAACGCGCCAGTCGATAGGACGGAATGCCGTAGCGCATCAATCCGCCGAGTTCAGGCTGCGATTCAAAGACCGTGACGCGATAGCCGCGGCGCGCGAGCTGGAAGGTCGCGGACAATCCCGACGGGCCGGCGCCGATGACAGCGACGCGTTCCGCGCGCCGCGCGGCCGGTTGCTCGCAGGACCAGCCCTCGGCGAGTGCGAGATCGCCTACAAAACGCTCCAGCCTGCAGATCGCCAACGACTCATCGAAGCCGGCACGGTTACACGCCGCTTCGCAGGGATGGTGACAGATGCGCCCGGCGATCGCCGGGAACGGGTTGTTGCGCGTCAGGCTTTCCCACGCGCCGCGAAAATCGCGCGCACGCGCACGGCCTATCCACGCGGCGATGTCGCCGTTCACCGGGCATGCGATGTGACAGGGGGACGGCGCGCGGATGTGCCTGGGCAACGCGGCGCGCCAGGTGCCGGTCTTGAAGATCTCGGTGCTGCCGGTGGTCCAGGTCGGAGGGATCGGCGCGCTCATTCGTTCTTCGCCCCGGCAAGCTGTACATCAATGCACCGGTAGCCTTCCCGGCACGCCGCCACATTCTCGTCGTGCAGCTTCGGCGCCTGCTCGTTCAGCGTTCGCACCATCACATCCAACGCGGGCGCCTCGAGCGCCCGTGCAAACGCACCGAGCAGCGCGGAATTGACGATGCGCCCCAGCCCGTTGCGGCGGGAGATCGCAATGCCGTCGACCGGGATCACGCGGTAGCCGGGCAGCGTGCGCCCGAAATCCGCCGCCGTCCTCGACGAATTGACGACGATCGGCGTGTCGGCCCGCGCCGTGGCGAGCAAGCTGCCTTCGAGCAGGCTGGCGTCGAAGCAGAGAATCGCGTCGGCGCTGTCGATGTCACAACGCACGCGGATCGGCCGGTCGTCGACACGGATGTACGAATTGACCGGTGTGCCGCGCCGCGCGCCGCCGTAGCTGGAGAACGCCTGTACCTGCCGCCCGGCGGCGAAAAACGCCATTGCCAGCAGGTCGCCCGCAGTCTGTGCGCCCTGCCCGCCCCGGCCCTGAATCATGATCTGCAGCATGCGCTGTTCCTGCAACCCGCCCCGCCGCCCGAACCTACGCCGCCGCTGTACATTCGTCAAATTGATTGTCAGAATGCCTGATATTCACGGAGCAGATGAAGATGCCGCAGCTCGCGTTCCGCCACCTCGACCTGAACCTGCTGCGCGTGCTGGTCGCGGTGTACCGCACCGGATCGGTCACCGAGGCGGGACGCATGCTGGCGCTGTCACAGCCGGCCACCAGCAATGCGCTGGCGCGGCTGCGCCATTTCTTCGGCGATGAGCTGTTCGTGCGTTCACCGCGCGGGATGCACCCGACGCGCACCACCCAGCGCATCGCGCCCGCCGTGATCGCGCAACTGCAGGCGCTCGAGTTGATGGTCAAGCGCCGGGACGCGTTCATCGCCGCGCGCAGCGACGCACACTGGCGACTGTCCCTGTCCGACCTCGGCGAAATGATGTTCCTGCCGCCACTGGCGCAGGTGCTGCGACGGGAAGCGCCGAACTGCCGGATAACGAATGTGGCGGTGACGGCGGCCCAGGTCAGCGCCGCGCTCGAGGCGCGCGACATCGACATCGCAATCGGCATCCTGCAGGCGGAGCACGGCGGCATCGCCAGCGAAATCCTGTTCCAGGAACGCTACGTCGCCATCACCGCAAGGGAATGGAGGTCGCCGCTCGGCCGTGCCGGAACAGTGCTGACTGCACGGCAGCTGGCGCGCGCGTCATTGGCCGTCGCCTCGCCAAGCGCCACTTTCCACGGCAGTGTCGAGCAGATGCTGAAGCGCTTCCGACTGACCGACCGCACGGTGCTGCACGTGCGGCACTACGGTGCGCTGCCGGAACTGGTGAGGCGCACGGACTTGCTGGCGATTGTGCCGGAGATGTATGCGAAATCGATCGTGCTGCGCGAAGCAGTCCGGATGTGGGACTTGCCGGAACTCGCGCCGCGCTACGTCGTGCGGATGCTCTGGCACCAGTCGGCCAATGGCGATGCCGCGCACGCGTGGCTGCGCGCCCTGCTGCGGCGATTATTCCAGCGGGACGCAAGTGCCGGTGATGCTTCGACCGGTCAGCGCCCGGGCGATTCCTGATCCGGCTTGTCGCCCTGCAGGAGCCGGGCGCGTAGCGATGAAATTTCGAGCAGTGGCCGCGATCGCGCCTGCTCCACTTCAGCGGCTGTGATTGGAGGGATCGAGCGCAACACCTCGGGCTCACTGAACTCGAGCAGCGTCCAGTTCAGCACTTCGGCCGTGAGCTCGGCATCGAGGCTGGACTGGGTAACGCCCGGCACCCTCAGCAGGAATGAGCGCCCATCGCGCAAGGCCGCGAGCCGGGCGAGGCTGCCGCGCATGCTCGGCACCTGCTCCCCGAATCCCTCGCCTTTTTCGCCGTGGCAGCCCATGCAGTAGATCAGGTAGTTCTGGCGCGCACGGGTGCCGTCGGCAAGCACGCCAGGGGACGCGGCGAAGCCGCACAACACGGCCAGCCAGACCAGTGACTTCGGCTTCAGCATCGGTGCCGCCTCACCCTTTCACCACGCTGATGACGCGCGACACGGTGCAGTGGTAGGGCACATTGGCCTGGCTTCCGACGCACCAGTTGTAGTCGTTGGACTTGCCCGGCATGTAGAGGGGCCGGTCGCCCTCGTTGCGGTTGCACAGGCAGCGCCCGCAGGAGCTCTTGCCGCAGCAGTCGTTGTAGGAAACGATGTAGTCGTGTCCGTCCGTGGCGTTCCGGCAGGTGCCGACCCAGGTGATAGGGGCTGGCACCGTGCCGGGAGGACACGTGTTCACCGTGCCGCCGCAGCAGGCGCACAGGAAACCGTCGATGGCGCAGTAGCGCCAGTAGTCGCAGGAGGCAGGGTCGCCGGCCTCCTTCTCCACTGCCTGGC
>JAHFSF010000057.1 GCA_023265875.1 Gammaproteobacteria bacterium
GCCGATGCGCTGCGCGCCAACTGGTTTGCGCGCCTGTCGGACATCGCGCCGGACGGCACGGTGACCCAGGTCACGGGCGCAGGCTTCAACGGCAATCACCGCATTTCAGCGCGCGAGCCGGCGGCGCTCGTGCCGGGCCAGGAATTCACGATCGACATCGACATGCATTTCACGTCCTGGGTGTTCCCGCGAGGTCACCGCATCCGGCTCGCGGTCAACAATTCGCAGTGGCCGATGAACTGGCCGTCACCCGACCCGATGACGACGACTCTGCGCTTGGGCGCCTCGAAGCTTGCATTACCGGTCGTGCCATTCGAGCCGCGGCCCGTACCAGCCTTCATGCCTCCCGCGGAAGACCCGCATCTGCCCGGCTTCGAGTCACTCGATACCGGCACCAGTTCAGGCTACGGCGAGATATCCTCGGTCGAACGCAATCCTCAAACCGGGGCAACAACGGCGACCGCCACCAACACGGGGGCCAGCCGCTACCCCTGGGGCACGGAGCGCTACCACGAAACGATCCGCCACAGCGTCAAGGATGGGGAGCCTGCGAACGCTTCGATGCTAGGCTCGCATCGCACCGAAGTGGATCTGCCGGGCCGCAAACTCGTCTGGGAAGCTGAACTGTCATTTCGCAGCGACCATGAGAATTTCTATTACGACTACCGGCGCAGGTTGCTGGAGAATGATCGACTGGTGCGCGAGAAGACCTGGACCACAACGATACCGAGGGATTTTCAGTGAAGACGACGCAATTCAATGGATTCCGTCGCGGCGCGTGCCGCCTGTTGATAGCAGCCTTCGTCGCGGGCGCAACCGGCTGCGCCCCGGATACGCATGACACTGCGGTTGCGGGCGTATCCCCCGCTGACCTTGCGCTGAAGAGCGGAGCAATCTACACCATGGATGGTCCGCGCCGGTGGGCGCAGGCGGTTGCGATCCGCGGCGGACGCATCGTGTACGTGGGAACCGACCGGGACCTCGAGGCTCACATCGGCCCGGAAACCCGTGTCGTCGACCTCAAGGGCCGCATGCTGCTGCCGGCATTCCAGGATGCGCATATTCACCCGCTCAGCGCCGGCATCGAAGCCAGTGCCTGCAATCTCAACGGGCTCAAGACCGTGGACGAATATATCGCCGCGATCAAGAAGTACGCGGATGCCCATCCCGACGAGGCGTGGATCACGGGCGGTGGCTGGCTGATGTCGGCATTCGGTCCCGGTGCCCTGACGCAGCACGAGTTGATCGATGCCGTCGTCCCGGACCGCCCGGTATTGCTGTGGAGCACTGACGGTCATACGGCCTGGGCCAACGGCAAGGCGCTGGAACTCGCCGGGATCACGCGCGAGACTCCGGATCCGCCCGACGGGCGCATCGATCGCGACCCAAATACCGGTTCGGTCGTCGGCAGCCTGCAGGAAGGCGCTGCCGGACTGATGTCACGCGTGGTACCGGCAGATTCGGAGGCAACGCGCCAGAACGGCCTGCGCTACTCGATCAAGCTGCTGAATGGCTACGGCATCACCAGCGTCCAGGATGCGTCGGCCGACGAAGCCGATCTGAAGACGTACCAGGCAGTCGACAGGGCTGGCGATCTCAGCCTGCGGGTGGTCACCGCGATCCTGTGGGATCGCGACGCAGGCCTGGAACAGATCGCCGGTATCGAGCGCCTCCGGAAGGACTACAGCGCAGGTCACGTCGACGCGGGAACGGTCAAGATCTTCGTCGACGGTGTCATGGAAAGTTACACGGCCACGATGCTTGAGCCCTACCTGATGCCCGGCAACGTACGCGGCATCCCGATGATCGACCCGGAGAGCATGAAGGGAATCGTCACGCGCCTCGACGCCCTGGGCTTCCAGGTGCATCTCCACGCCATCGGCGACGCGGCAATCCGGCACGCGCTCGATGCCATCGAGGCGGCGCGGCGCGGCAACGGCGACCTCGGCCACCGTCACCACATCGCGCATCTCGAGTTGATCGACCCCACAGACATCCCGCGTTTCCGTGAACTCGGTGTGACGGCGAATTTCCAGCCCCTGTGGGCATTCGCGGACAAATACATCACCGAGTTGACCATTCCATTCATCGGGCCGAAGCGCTCGCGCTGGCTGTACCCGATTGGCAGCGTCTATCGCAGCGGTGCCGTGGTCGCCTTCGGCAGCGATTGGTCCGTATCGAGCCCGAACCCCTTCGAGGAAATCGAGGTCGCTGTCACGCGCATGGGACCTTCCGGCGAGACCAAGGTGCCGTTCATCCCGGAGGAGCGGATCAATCTGCCCGAGGCAATCGCCGCGTTCACGATCAATGCGGCCTACATCAACCGCAGCGAAACGCAGTCAGGTTCGGTCGAGGTCGGCAAGCTCGCGGACCTGATCGTCCTGGACCGCAACCTGTTTGAGATCCCGCAGACCGAGATTTCCGATGCGCACGTACTCGTGACGCTCTTTGAGGGCAAGCCCGTGCATGGCGACCTCGGAGCACTCTGATTCGTCCCAGGGCATTCCTCTGGCCGGTGATCGCGGCGGCGGTGCTTGGCATCACCACGGCGTTGCTGCTGAAACCATCGGCCCCGGTCGTGCTGCAGTCGGGCACGGCGCTGCCGGAGCCGCGGCCGATCGGCGAGTTCAGTCTCGTGGACCAGCATGGCCGCGCGCTGACCCGCAGCCATTTCGAGGGCCACTGGACCCTGGTGTTCGCGGGTTTCACGAATTGCCCGGATGTCTGCCCGACGACATTGGCGCTGCTCGCCGCGCTCAGGTCGCGCCTGCGCGAGGCCAGGGCCGATCTGCGGGTCGTGTTCCTCAGCGTCGATCCGGCGCGCGACACGCCGGCGCAGCTCGCGCAATACGTCGGCCACTTCGATCCCGACATGATCGGCGCGACCGGGACCAAGGAGCAGATCGACCGGCTGTGCGCCGACCTCGGGCTCGCCTACTTCATCAATCCAGGCCCGTCCGGTGCCTACACGGTGGATCACTCGGCGGCGCTGGTGCTGGTCGATCGCGCGGCGCGGATCGCGGCGTATTTCCAGCCGCCCTTCGACCTGGATCGTCTGGCCGCGGATCTCGCGGCGCTCGCCGCCGTGCCGGCCTGAGCCGCGGCTTACAGTTCGTCCAGCCTGATGTCGGCATGCGCCCAGGCGCGCTCGAAACGCTCCGCGACGGCCTTGGCCTCATCCTTCCGGCCCTGGGCGCGCAGCGCCCGTTCGAGGCCGTACAGCGACCAGCCGTTCTCCGGATTGCGCCGCAATTCCTCGCGATAGGCGGCCTCCGCATCCTTCGGCTTGCGGGCGGCCAGCAGCACGGCGCCGAGCGACTGGCGCACCGGTGAGTGCCAGGCCGGTGGTTCGTCGTAAAGCAGGGTGTCCTCGATCGCAACCGCCTCCCTGAGCGCTTCGATCGCACCGTCGAAGTCCCTGGCGGCGCGCGCGAGCTCGGCGAGCAGCATGTGCTCCGCGATCCTGACGCCGCCGGCGAGCGAATAGCGGTCCCAGGCCATCATCTTCTCGATCACCGGGTCGCCCGCACTGCTGCGGACTTCGTCGTAATGGCGCCTCGCGTCTTCCAGCCGGCCTTGCCCGACGGCTGCCATGCCCTGCGCGTAATGCCACATGGCAACCATGTACGGCAGGTCGGATGCCGGTTGCGGCGTGTCGACGATCTGCTGCCAGCGGTGGAAGCGCACGTCGGCGAACAGTGGCGTCAGCGAAAAGTTCTGCATGGCCTCGAAGCCAGGCGTGCGCATCAGCTGCGGGTCGCTCGTCCGCCTGGCCGTTGCCGCCGCCGCTTCCAGCGCGACGGCGCTGTTGCCCTCCATCGTCGCCGCAAACCACAGGAAATGATGGTTGTGCGGCACATAACCGAGCGGATACACCCCCGGCCCCGGCTTGCAGATGGCGAGATACGCATCGTCCGCAGCGATCGCCTTCTGGTTGGCGATGACGGCATCGTGAAAACGGCCAACCCGCGCATAGATGTGGGCCGGCATGTGCACCAGGTGACCGGAGCCCGGCAGCAGTTCGCGCAGCCGATCGGCCGCGGCGACCCCGCGCGCGGCATCATCCGAGGCCTCGACCGCGTGGATGTAGAGATGCAGGGCACCGGCGTGGTCCGGACTGCGTGCGATCACGGACTCGAGTCCAGACACGATTTCCGCCGTGTGGCCCTTGGGCTTGCCGTCTTCATCCCAGTAATCCCAGGGCTGCAGGTCCATCAGCGATTCGGCGTGGAGCGTCGCCGCATCCACGTCGTCGGGATAGCTGGCGACGAGATCCGCCATGGCTGCCGCATAGGCCTCGTCGAGCGGCTTGCGATTCGTCGGTGGCTCCGCGGCATAGCGTGCCGAGAGGGCGCGCACATACGCCTGTTCCCGTTCGCTTGCCCCATCCGCAGCCCTGAGTGCGCGCTGCAGGCGATCCCAGGCCTTGGCGTTGTTGGCCGGGTCCATGGTCGCATTGACGTGCGGGCCCAGCACCAGGGCAGCGCCCCACCAGCACATGGCACAGTCGGGATCGAGCTCGGCCGCCTTCAGGTAGGATCGCTCGGCCGCATCGTGATTGAAGCCATAGGTCAGGGCGAGCCCCTGGTCGAACCAGCGCTGCACCTCGGGGCCGCTCGCGGTCACCGGCATGCTGTAATTGCCGAGGCCTTCGAGCAACGTCGCGCCGACGGGCGCAAGATCCGGCAGCGGCGGCGGCCTCGTGCGGTCGTAGTAGTAATAGCCCCCGGCTGCGGCCAGGACAATGACAAACACCAGCGCCTTGCGGTTCATGCGATCTTCCCGATCAGGAAATTTCGACGACCCCTGAATACTCGCATATCTTCGCATTTACAATACGGAAGCGATACTCACCCCAGGCCCGCGAGCGGGCCAGCACCATATGGAAATCAACCAATGACAATCGTATCTGGATTACGCCAACTCGTTCGGGTCACGTTCATGACGCTGATGGTCGCCGGAACTGCCGGCGCCGCCGGGGACGCCGTCGCGCCGGTCCGCTACCAGGATCTCGTGGCGCTGTTTGCGGACTGGCGTGCATTCGAGCATCCACCGATGCGCGCAGGCGCACCGGACTATACCGCCGGGGCATTCGCGACGCGGCACCGGGAACTCAAGGCGTTGCAGCAGCGCCTGGCGGCGATCAACCCCGGGCAATGGCCGGTCGAGCAGCAGGTGGACTATGAGCTGGTGCGTGCCGAGATGAATGGCTTGGACTTCTACATCCGCGTCCTGCAGCCCTGGGCGCGCGATCCCGCCTTCTACGCGACGGTGCGGCAGGAACAGAGCGACACTCCCGCGCATGAGGGCCCGACGCATCATCAGCTGGTCGAGCTGTGGACCTATTCGTTTCCGTTGTCGCCCGAGGCTGAGGCGCAGCTTGCCACCGGTCTCGCGGTGATTCCGCCGCTGCTGGAACAGGCACGCCTTAACCTGACCGGCAATGCGCGCGATCTATGGATCACCGGCACCGGCACGATGCGGGGAGAGGTTGCGACCCTCGATGCGCTTGCGCAGAAGACAGCGACGAATGGCAAGGAGCTGCGGCAGGCCGTGCGCACGGCCCGCGAGGCGACGGCGCAGTTCGTCGCCTGGCTCGAGCAGCAGGCGCCGTCCAAGGACGGGCCGTCCGGCGTCGGCAAGGACAATTACACCTGGGCGTTGCGCAACGTGCACCTGGTGCCGATGTCGTGGGACGAAGAAGTGGGCCTGCTGAAGCGCGAGCTGGCCCGCGCGCACGCATCGCTCAGGCTCGAGGAAGCACGCAATCGCCAGCTGCCGGAACTCCCGGTGATCTCCAGCCCGGAGGAATTCGAGCAGCGCGCCAATGACGCGATTACACGCTATATCGCCTTCCTCAAAGACCGGGACCTGTTCCCGATGCGCGACTACATGGATCCGGCGTTGCGCGCGATGAGGGGGCATTACGAACCGGAGGCGACGCGCAATTTCTTCTCGATGGCGACGCACCGTGAGCCGCTGACTCTGTATACGCACTTCTATCACTGGTGGGACCTGGCACAGATGCGCGAGGATCCGCACCCAAGCCCGATCCGGCGCGGAGCGTTGTTGTACAACATCTGGGACAGCCGCGCCGAGGGCATGGCGACCGCGATGGAAGAGATGATGATGCACGCGGGGCTGTACGACGACTCGCCACGCACGCGCGAGATCGTCTGGATCATGCTGGCGCAGCGCGCAGCACGCGGCCTGGCGTCGCTGTATGCGCATGCGAACCTGTTCAACATCCAGCAGGCGAAGGATTTCCAGGTACGATGGACGCCGCGCGGCTGGATGCGCCCCGACCTCGACCTGCTGCACTTCGAGCAGCAGCTGTACCTGCGGCAGCCGGGCTATGGCTCGAGTTACGTGACCGGCAAGTACCTCCTGGATGAGATCATCAAGGACCGTTCGGAGCAACTGGGCGCACAGTTCACGATGCGCCGCTTCTACGACGAGGTGAACCACGCCGGCATGATTCCCGTGTCGCTGATCCGCTGGCAGGTGACTGGCCTCGACGACGAGATCCGGGCCTTGAGGTCGCCGGCCGGTCAGTAGTGCGCTCAGGCCATGCCGACGCCCGCGAGCCCGCAACTGCTTCTGCTCCGCTCCACGGCTCCGCTCGCTCGCGGCACCCGGCGCGCGGTCTACCAGCACCCGGATGATCCCGATGCGCTGGTCAAGGTCGCCTGCGAAGGCAAGGCAGCGCTGCAGCGCGATTCCGGGCGGCGGTTCAGCTCGTGGACGCGGCGGCTGGGTCTCGCGCGCCTTGGCGTGCGGGCGGAATTCCGGCGCGAGCTGCGCGAGATCGCCGCCTTGCACTTGCGGCTGCCTGCCCTTCCTGAATGCATCGCCGGCATTTACGGACTGGTCGAGACCGACCTCGGGCCCGGCATCGTCGTGCAGAAGATCGGTGGCCGTGACGGCGGGCTCGCGCCGACGCTCGGCGCCGTCTTGCGCGCGGCGGGCATCGACGAGGCGCGGCGCCAGCTCATCCTGCGCGCCGGCGCCTGCATCACGCGCTCGCAGGCCAGGCTGAACAACCTGGCCCTGCACAACATCGTCGTTGCTCCGGATCCCGTTCATGGGGAACGGCTGGTGCTGATCGACTGCGTCGGCGAGAAGACTTTGATCCCCGTGCAGCGGCTGTGCCCCTGGTACAGCCGGCGCCTGACGGCGAAACGCCTGCGGCGGCTGCTGAACCGGGCCGCATGCGCCGCTGCCGCCGGCGTGCGCGCCGGCTCGCCATAGACCTTCGCCGATATGGGCCGTGCGTCAGGCCGCCGACGCAAGCGGCCGGGGCCGGCCGACGGCGTGCCCCTGAACGAACTCGATGCCCATCGCCCGCGCCGCCTCCAGCGCCGGAAGGTCCTCGACCTGTTCGGCGATCAGGCGGAAGTTCAGCGAACGCGCCATGCCGACGACGGCGCTGACCATCGCCTGATTGACCGAGTCGCGCCCGAGATTACGCAGGAACGAGCCGTCGAGCTTCAGGTAATCCATCGGCAGCTGCTTCAGGTTGGAGAAGCCGCCGAGATCCGTGCCGAAATCGTCCAGCGCGAAGCGGCAACCCATGCCGTGCAGCACATCGATGAAGCGACGCGCCTGGTCCAGGTTGCCGATGACCGAGGTTTCTGCGACCTCGAAGCAGACCTGCTGCGGGGCCACGCCCGAGCGGTCCAGCTCCTCGACGACGAATTCGAGGAACGTGGGGTCGGCCAGTGTCTGCCCGGATACGTTGATCGACAGGCTGCGTCCCGGCGGGATGCGGATTGCGCCCGCCACCAGCGCCGCGAGCGCCGAACGCAGCACCCAGCGGTCGATCAGCGACATCAGCCGGTATCGCTCCGCTGCCGGAAAGAACTCGGCCGGTGATACCGGCTGGCCATCATCGTGCAGGCGCACGAACACTTCCATTGCCGGCCCGCCGGCCGTCCCGGCACGTGCCGGCTCGATCGGCTGCACGTGCAGCTCGAAGAACCCGTCGCGCAACGCCGCCTGCAGGCGCTGCAGCCAGTGGATCTCGCCGCGGCTGCGCGCGACCGCCTCGTCGTGCGAGGAATAGACGTGGACGTGACTGTCGCCCTGGCGCTTGGCGACGTAGCAGGCCGAGTCGGCCGCATTCATGATCTCTTCCAGGGAATTGGTCTCGCCGGTCACCTCGACGATGCCGATGCTGACCCCCACGCTGAAGATGCGATCCTTCCAGACGAAGCGGTATTCGCTGATTGCGCGCCAGACGTCGTCGGCGATCTGCCGCGCCTTCTCCAGCGGGCAGCCGACCAGCAGCACGCCGAACTCGTCGCCACCCAGGCGCGCAACCGTGTCCGAATCGCGCACCGCCTCGCGGATCAGGGCCGCAACCTCGCGCAGCATGTTGTCGCCAGCAAGGTGGCCACTGGTGTCGTTGACGGCCTTGAAGCGGTCGAGGTCGAGATAACACATCACGTGACCCTGCCGGCCGGCGCGCGCCGTCTCCACCGCATCCCCCAGTCGACGCTCGAATTCGCGGCGGTTGACGAGCCCGGTCAGCGCGTCGTGACTCGCCTGGTAGGACATCTGTTGCGTCAATCCGCGCAGTTCGGTGACGTCGTGCAGCATGACGACGGCGCCGGCAACCTCGCCTTCGGTGCCGCGAATCGGCCATGCCGACGCCTCGACGCCGAGTTCGTTGCCAGTAGCGCGCGCGATCATCAGCGCACGCCGCCCGAGCGCGGCGCGGCCGCCGGTCTCGAGGCACTGCTGCACCGGGTCCGCGAGCGGGCGGCGATCATGGTCGTCGACGAAGTTGATCAGCTCACCGAATGGCTGGCCGATCGCATCCTGCCGCTGCATGCCGGTCAGCTGCTGCGCGGACAGGTTCAGGTAATCCACGTGGCCCTGCGCATCGGTCGTCATCAGGCCCTCGCCGACCGCGTCGAGCGCGAGCTGCGCCCGACCTGGCAGGACCGTCTGGGCCGGCGATTCGTGGTGTGGCAGCATTTCCTGTGCGGTGAACAGGACGAGCCTGCGCCCGCCGCAGTCGAGCGCCGTACCTGCGATTTCGAGGCGCGTCACCTGGCCGTGGCTGTCGGCCAGTTCGATCTCGGTCAACGCGGGCCCGGATTCACCGGCCAGCACCCTGTTGGCGGCGAGCGAAGCGAGTTCGGCATACTCCCTCGAGACGATGTCCCTGAGGTTTCGGCCCAGCAGCTCGTCTGCAGCAATGCCGACCAGCATCGAAAAGGACTCGTTGACCGCCTCGATGCGATCGCCGTGCAGCAATGCCGGTTCCCGCATCGCTGCCAGCATGGCGCGGACGGCGTCGACATCCCCGGCCGCCGGCCCGCGCGCCGCCTGGTGCTGTGTCTCCGCCTCGTCCACGAGCCGGCGCAGCGCGCGCCGCTGCATCAGCACGACGACAGCGAGCACGGCGGCAAGGACCGCGAATGCGGCGCCAGCGATCTCCGGGACCGTCATGCGGCGACTCATCCCCTTCGATTCCAGCCTGGCTCGGCGCGGGTGGAACCGTCAAAATCGTTGTGTTACGCAGCCTTCGGCAGCATATCTCAGGCTTGTACTAAGACCCGCCGCGATTCACCATAATGGCGGTGTCATTGCTGCTTGTCGGGGTCGGGTCGAGGCCTTAATCTCGGCGCCCCGTGCCACCGCCACGACCCCATTCCTGGAGCCACATGACCGCGAAACTGGCAGCCGCACGACAGCAGATGATCGACCAGCAGGTGCGGACCTGGGAAGTCCTGGATCCTCGCGTCCTGGAAGTCCTGGCCGCGATCCCGCGCGAGCATTTCGTCCCGGAGGCCTATGCCGGCGTCGCGTTTGCCGACACGGAAATTCCGATCGGGCACGGCCAGTTCATGCTGTCGCCCGGGCTGGAAGGCCGCATCCTGCAGGCGCTCGCGCCGGAACGCGGTGAGCGGGTCCTCGAGATCGGCACGGGGACCGGCTTTTTCTGCGCCTGCCTCGAGCAATTGTCCGGCGCTGTCGACAGCGTCGAAATTCACGCGGATCTTGCGGCCGGCGCGGCGCGGGCGCTCGAAACGCTGGGCGTTGCGCGCGTCCGCATCGCAAACATCGATGCGATGAACAGTGAATTTGACGCCCATTACCAGGCCATCGCGGTGACCGGATCATTGCCCGTCTATGACCGCTGCTTCGAACGCGCACTCGCCGTCGGCGGCCGCCTGTTTGTCGTGGTCGGCACGGCCCCGGTCATGGAGGCACGGCTGGTGACGCGCACGGCCGTCGACTCCTGGCTGACCGAGACGCTGTTCGAAACCTGCGTCCCGCCGCTCCGCCATGCGAAAGCGGCGCCAGCCTTTGACTTCTGAGCCATCGCGATCGAGGACCTCAGCCCGGCGGATTTCGTCGGCTCCCGCTCACGCCCCGTGCCTGCGGGACCTCGAGAGTCCGACAGCTCGACCGGGGCTGCACCGTGGTGCTAGCGTGGCAGTCCGGGACGAGTCGCTTTCAGCTTGCCAACCATTTGAATCGACAGGGTTTTCCGCACGTCGCCAAGCAGGCGGGTTCCATCCTGCGCCGGGGCGGCGAGGCGCATTTCCCGATTCCTGCCGATTGATCAGGCATCCGTCACAACACCGCCGACGCTTCTGGTCGATATTGCAATTAATAAGGAACGTTGTGATGGGTCATCTGGTGCTATACACTAGTAGAACAGTAGTTATCCTCCGTCCAACCCGCGCCAAGGAAAGTCCTCGCATGAACACCAGGCTTTGCATCCGCTCCATCCTGCTTGCCACCAGTCTTGCAGCGCCGCTCGCCGGGGCCGTCGATCTCGACGCGATCTACCAGCAGGCGCTGAAGAACGATCCGCTGATCCGCGAGGCGGAAGCGAATCGGCGGGCCGCGCTCGAATCGAAACCGCAGGCGCTCGCGACTCTGCTCCCGCAGCTGAGCGCGAATGCGCGCTACGACGACAGCGAGTCCGACGGGTCGCGCACCTTCTTCCAGTCCGCACCGGGCGGCATCTCCATCGTCACCATCGACAGCGCGAGCAATTCCACGCAGGAAAGCTGGGATGTCACGCTGCGGCAGAATGTGTTTCGCTGGCAGAACTGGGTGGCATTGCGCCAAGCCGACGCGCAGGTCGCGCAGGCCGAAGCCGATTACCATGCCGCCGAGCAGGAATTGATCCTGCGCTCGGCGGAAGCTTACTTCAACGTACTGGCCGCGCAGGACACACTGGATGCTGCCCAGGCGGCGCACGATGCGATCGCGCGGCAGCTGGAACAGTCGGAGAAGCGATTCGAGGTCGGCTTGATCGCCGTGACCGACGTGCAGGAAGCCAAGGCCGCATTCGATTCGGCGAGTGCCGCGCTGATCCAGGCCAAGCGCATTCTGGCGACCACGCTGGAGCGCTTGCGCGAATTGACCGGCAGCACCTTCGATGAACTTTCAAAGCCCGGCCCCGACATGCCGCTGGCTGGCCCGAATCCGGCGAACGCCGACGACTGGGTGCAGCTCGCGATGAACCAGAACGCGCGCCTGATATCGAGCCGCCTGGCCGCTGACATCACGCGCCAGAATGTCAGCTCCGAGTTCGGCGGGCATTTGCCAAGTCTCGACTTCGTCGTTTCGCGCTCGAGTTTCGATTTCCAGTCCGATTTCACCTCGGGAGGTTTCAGCGGCCCCAACGATTCCGATTCGACCGACACGACCTACAGCCTGCTGTTGACGGTGCCGCTGTACTCGGGTGGCGGGACAGCTTCACGCGTGCGCCAGGCGGAGTACCTCCACCAGGCTGCCCGCGAACGGCTCGAACGCACCGCGCGCCAGACCGAACGCGAGACCCGGGATGCCTACCTCGGCGTCAACTCGGAGGTCGCCCGGGTGCGATCGCTTGGCCAGGCGGTCGAGTCGGCCAAGACCGCATTGCAGGCCACCGAGGCCGGCTACGAAGTCGGCACCCGCACCTCGGTCGATGTGCTGGAAGCGCGCCGGCGGCTGTTCGAGGCGCAGACCAACTACGCACGCAGCCGCTACGATTACCTGCTGAATGTGCTGCGCCTGCAATTGGCGGCCGGCACGCTGGATCCAAAGGGCGTCGCCGACATCAATGTGCTGCTGACCGAAAACATCCGCGTCCGCTGATCAGGTCGAATCCGTGACGACGCCCGCCGCGGCCGGCCAGGCGCCGCGGGCGGCGGCATGCGCCAGCCGGTCGGCAATCGCCGACCACGCCTCGCCACCCGGCACGGACTCAACGAGGATACGCGTCGCGCTGGCGCGATCGAGATCGCGTAGCGCCGCATACAGGGCGCGTCCGTACT
>JAHFSF010000199.1 GCA_023265875.1 Gammaproteobacteria bacterium
AAGGCAGAGCTCGAGGAATTCGTGCGCAGTGTCGGCGTCAAGCGTATTGCTGCCGGCAAGGAAATCCTGACGCAGGATACGCGCGAGGACCGCCGCCTGTATGTGCTGCGGCAAGGCCAGGTGCGCGTGGTCTACCACGACGCCGACACCGAGTATGTGCTGGCCACCTTGGGGCCCGGCGAAATTTTCGGTGAGAAGGCATGCCTGATGCGTCAGGAACAGATGGCATCGGTGATTGCCAGCACCGACGTCACGTTGCTGGTCATTCCCGAGAAGACTGTGCACTTCATCCTGGAGCGCAATGCAAAGTTGCGCGAGGTGATGGAAGACCGCATCCGGTTTGTCGAACGGGAGTTGAATCGCCAAAAGAAATTGGCGGAACGGCGCAAGCGTCCGGTCGTGCTCGACCTGCATTCCAAGCCGGAACTGGGCGAAAAAATCATCAAGCGCTTTGCCTTCGTCGAGCAAGCCGAAGAGATGGATTGCGGCGCCGCCTGCCTGGCGATGCTGTGCCGCCACTACGGCATCGGGATGACGCTGGGCAAGTTGCGGGAACTGGCGAATGTCACCACGCAGGGCGCCACGCTAGACAGCCTGGCGCGCGCGGGCGAATCGCTCGGCTTTAGCGCGCGCGGCGTCCAATGCACCTTCGATGCGCTGCCCGGCTTCGAGTTGCCCTTCATCGTGCACTGGGAAGGCTACCATTACGTCGTGGTCTACGGCGTCTCACCGCGCCAGGTGTGGGTGGCCGATCCGGCCGTTGGCTTCAAGAAAATGAGCGTGGAAGAATTTGAGCGCGGCTGGAGCGGCACCTGTCTGGTCTTCGCACCCGGCCAGGAAATGGTGCAGCTGACGGCGGCGCGTTCGCCATGGCTGCGTTTCGTGGGCTACCTGAAGCCCTACAAGAAGATCCTATTGCACCTGTTCCTGGCGACCTTCGTGATACAGATGATGGGCATCGTGCCGCCGATGATCATTCAAAACATCCTCGATGGCGTGGTGGTGCACCAGAACGTGAGTCTGTTGCACCTGCTCATCGTCGGACTGGTCATTTCCACTGTGTTCAGCCAGATCATGTCCACGGTCAGGGCCTATCTGGCGAACTACATGGTGCGCAACCTGGACTTCTCGATGATGGCCCAGTTTTTCAAGCACACCATGTCGCTGCCGTATTCCTTCTTTGCCAAGCGCAAGACCGGGGACATCCTTGCGCGCTTCCAGGAAAACCAGACGATCCGCGCGTTCCTGACCGAGTCGACCGTCACGACTGTTCTCAATTTGCTGATGGTGTTCATCTACTTCACCATCCTGTTCCTGTATAACGTGAAGCTGACCCTGCTGCTGATTGCCTTCGTCATCCCGATCATGGCGGTGACGGTACTGGTGACACCGAAGATCAAGGATTACGCGCGTGAGGTCTTCACCGCCTCGACCGATGCGCACTCGTTCCTGATGGAAGCGCTGGGCGGCATCGAGACCATCAAGGGCATGGGCAGCGAGCGACCGGTGCGTCTGAAGTGGGAAAAGAAATACGTCAAGGCGCTGGAAGTGCAGTACCGGGCGCAGGCTTTCAATATCCTGGTCGGGCTCGCAAGTCAGCTGTTGCATGCCGCCACCACGATCGCGATCCTGTGGGTGGGCGCCGACCTGGTGCTGGTGCGCGAACTGTCGATCGGGCAGCTGATCGCGTTCAATGCGCTGATGGGCAGCGTGCTGGCGCCCCTGATGGGATTGGTCGGCTTGTGGAGCCGGCTGGCCGACGCCACTGTCGCGATGGAGCGCCTTGGCGACGTGCTTGACATCGAGCCCGAGCAAAAGCCTGCTGACCTGGCCTCGCGCGTCGTGCTGCCCGACTTGCAGGGAGAGATCCGGCTCGAGGGCATGTATTTCCGCTATGGCGGCAACGACACGCCCTATGTTCTCGAAAACATCAGCATCGACATCAAGCCCGGCGAACTGGTCGCCATTGTCGGGCGTAGCGGATCGGGCAAAACGACACTGGCGAAACTGCTGGTCGGCTTCTATCCGCCCACGGAGGGAAAAATCATCGTCGACGGCTATGACATGAGCGTGATCGACAAGGACTACTACCGCGCCCAAGTCGGCTATGTGATGCAAAGTAATTTGTTGTTTTCGGGCACCATTGCGGAAAATATCGCCAGCGGCGACGACAGCCCGGACCGGCGCCGCATCGAGGAAGTGGCGAAGATGGCAGACGCGCACGCCTTCATCGCCAAGATGCCGCTCGGTTACGAGCAAGTGGTGGGGGAACGTGGCGTCGGACTGTCCGGCGGCCAGGTTCAGCGGCTCTGCATTGCCCGCGCGCTGTATCACGATCCGCGCCTGCTGGTGTTCGATGAGGCGACCTCGGCGCTCGATACCCAGTCCGAGAGCAACATCATCGGCAATATGCAGGCCATTCTCCATGGCCGCACCGCGGTGATCATCGCGCACCGCCTTAGCACGATCATGCGGGCCGACAAGATCGTCGTGCTGTACGAGGGCGCGATCGTCGAGCAGGGGCGGCATGAGGAATTGCTGGAACGGCGCGGCATGTATTACGAACTGGTGCAGAAGCAATTGAGCGCGGCATGAAACTGTTCAACCAGGGCATCCCCCGGGGCTCTGCGATGTCGTACGCAGCGCTGCTGGAAAAAATCGAGATATTGCGCTCGACGTTGCGCTGGTCGTCGACCTTGCAACGGCCCGAGATCGAAAAGCTGTTGCGGCAAGCGAATGCGCTACGCGACGAGGTGATGCAGCTGTCGCATAAGGAGCGCTTCGTCCAGGCGGTCAGCGCGGAGCCAGCGGCCGACCAGTTGGTGGGAGAGCGCCGGCAGGCCCTGCTCGCACGCAGCTTCGTGTTCGAAGGCACCTTCGGCGACAACCCGAAGCTGCTCGATGCGCTGGAAATCGCGGAGAAGGCGGCTCCGACCGACCTGCCAGTCCTGGTGGACGGCGAAAGCGGGACCGGCAAGGAGCTCATGGCCAAGGTCATCCATGCCAACGGCGCGCGCGCCGACAAGCCCTACATCTCCGTCAATTGCGGTGCGATCCCCGACAGCTTGCTGGAGTCCGAGTTGTTCGGGCACAAGAAGGGCGCTTTCACGGGTGCCTCGAACGACCGCAAAGGCAAGTTCGAAAGCGCACACAGGGGAACCATCTTTCTCGACGAGATAGGCGAGCTGCCTTTGCCCGGGCAGGTGAAGCTGCTGCGCGTACTGCAGTCGCACGAGATCCAGCGCGTAGGCTCGGATGAAACGATCTCGGTAGACGCCCGCATCGTGGCCGCGACCAACAAGAACCTGCGCCGCCTGATCGAACAGGGGCTGTTTCGGGAAGACCTGTTCTACCGGCTCAGCGTGATCCATCTGACCTTGCCGCCGCTGCGCGAGCGCAAGGATGAGATACCGCTGCTGATGGCCTACTATGGCGACGAAGCGGCGGAGGAGCTCAAGCGGCGGCCGCTCAAGATGGCGCCGCGCTTGCGCGACTTCCTGTTGAACTATTCCTATCCCGGCAACATCCGCGAATTGCGCAATATGATGTACCGTATTTCCTGCCTGGCCGGTGAGACGGCAGACCTGTCGCACCTTCCCGAAGACATCCGGCCGGCCTTGCCGAGCACGCAGAACAGCTTACCTGCTGGCGCCGCCAGCGGGCCAGGCGCCATGTCCCTGAGCGATGTGAAACGGGCCGCCAGCGATGAGGCGGAGCGCACCTGCCTGGAGCGCGGTTTGCAGGAAGTGGGTGGAACGGTCGCGGAACTGGCGCGGCGCTGGGGCATGAACCGGTCTCACCTGCAGATCCTGCTGAAGAAGCACGGACTCCATTCGAAGGATTTCCACAAAGAGAACTCC
>JAHFSF010000058.1 GCA_023265875.1 Gammaproteobacteria bacterium
CAACGGCAAGGCGCTCGAGGAGCTGACCGGCGCCTTCCGCTTCAGCGATGCCGTCCTGCGCCACCTGGTCGTCACGATGGACCGCGCCGTCACGGATCCCTCGCCGATGGCGAAGGAACCGGAGGAGAAGGAACGCGGCGACCGTGATCGCGACCGCGACTACGGTGGCGACAGCATGGGCATGGACTGAGATCACCGACCGGAGAATTACCCGATGTCACGTTTTTTCCGACGCAAGAAATACTGCAAATTCACGGCCGAGGATACCGACCAGATTGACTACAAGGATCTGGCGACGCTGAAGGCCTATATCACCGAAACCGGCAAGATCGTCCCGAGCCGCATCACCGGCACCCGTTCGTTCTATCAGCGGCAGCTGGCCGTCGCGATCAAGCGAGCGCGCTTCCTGGGACTGCTGCCGTATACGGACCAGCACTGAGGTCACCGGGCGCGCGCCCGTGGCAGCAATTGTTCCGATGAGCGCCTCGATCCGTTGGGTAACTGGCCATCCCGCCCGGGCATTCCTGGCGGCGGGCCTGGCTGCGCTCGTCGCCTTCGCCGCATTGCCAGTGGCGGCGTGGCTGCCGGCCGGTGTCGTCGTGCTCGCGCTGCTGGCCGGCGGGCCGGTGCTTGCAGGCAGCGCGGCACTCGGCGCCGCGCTCGTGCTGCTGCTGGTCCTCGGTCCGGCACTGGGCGCGGGACCGGCACTCGGGATCGCGATCGCTGTGCTGCTGCCGTCCTACCTGGCGGCCTCCGCGTTGACGACGACACGCAGCCTCAGTTTCGTGTTTCAGGCCGTGACCGTGGGCGCGGGACTCCTCGTGCTGGCGATCCACGCCTTGCTGGGCGATCCGCGGGGCGTGCTGATGCCGCTGATCGCACAGCTGGAACCCATGCTGAGGCAGACGGCAGAGACACTGTCGCGATTCGGGATCGAGAGCTCGCCGCAGGAAATCGGTGCGGCCACTGTGCGCGTTGCCTGGGCGACGCTGGCCTGGATGGTGCTGCTGCATGCGATGCTGGCCCAGTTCGCCGGCCTGTGGGCCTTCGGGAACATGCGCGAACCCGGCTTGTTCGGGCGCGAATTCCGGCAGTTGAAGCTGGGCCGATTCATCGCCTGGCTCGCCGTTGCGGCATTCTGCGTGAGCATTGGCACGCAGCTGGCGCTTGGGCATTCCTGGCAGCCGGCTGACGATCTCGTATTCGTGCTGGCTGCGGCATTCCTGGTGCAGGCACTGGCGGTCATCCACGGCCTGCGTGAGCTTCAGGTCATCGGCCTGCTGCCGGTCATTCTTGCCTACCTGGCCGTGGTGCTCGTGCCCATGGCGATGGTCGGTATCGGTTTTGCGGACACCTGGGTCCGTTTTCGCGAACGCTTCGGTCGCCGGCCCGGCGGCGCGGGCGCCTGAGGACCCGGGTCCCGCTACGGCATCCGACAGACAACGGAGACGGTGCAATCATGGAAGTCATCCTGCTGCAGAAAATCGCCAATCTCGGCGACATCGGCGACCGCGTCAGGGTCAGGCCCGGATACGGACGCAATTACCTGTTGCCCGGGGGCAAGGCGACGCTCGCGACCGCGGCCAACATCGCGCGATTCGAGGCCCGGCGCGTCGAACTCGAATCACGGGCTGCCTCGGACCTGGACACCGCCCGGACGCGCGCCAATGCGCTTGCCGGCTTGCGGCTGTCGATCACGGCCAAGGCAGGCAGTGAGGGCAAGCTGTTCGGCTCGATCAGCACGGCCGATATCGCCGAGGCTTGCGGGGCGGCCGGCCACCGGATCGAACGTGCGGAGGTTCGCCTTCCCGGGGGACCGGTACGCTCGGCCGGCGAGCATGTCATCACGCTGCACCTGCACAGTGACATCAACGTCGAAATACCGCTCACGGTCATAGCGGAGGAGTGACCGCAGTCGGCGCCTGCGGCGCCGTGCTGCGTGTATGCTGATCGAATGGTCGCGATGATTCGCCCGGACGAGATCCGCACGCCGCCGCATTCGGTCGAGGCGGAGCAGGCCGTGCTCGGCGGCTTGATGCTCGATGCAAATGCCTGGGACGCCGTGGCCGACATCGTCACTGCCCCGGATTTCTACCGGCGCGATCATCGCCTGATCTTCGAGGCAATCGCTGAAGTTGCCGAAAGCCGCGGTTCCTGCGACGCGGTGACGGTGTCGGAGCACCTGGAACGCAAGGGTCGTCTCGAGGAAACCGGCGGGCTCGCCTACCTCGGCACGATTGCCCGCGATACGCCGAGCGCCGCGAATGTCCGCGCCTATGCCGAGATCATCCGCGAGCGTTCGATCCTGCGGCAGCTGATTGCGGCTGGCGGCGAAATCGCAGCCGCGGCGCTCGACAGCAAGGGACGTCCCGCCAGCGAGATTGTGGACGAGGCCGAGCGTCGCGTATTCAACATCGCGGAACGCGGCTCCCGCTCGCGCGCCGGGTTCATCGCGATCAAGGACGTGCTGCCGCAGACCATTGACAGGCTCGACCTGTTGCACCAGTCGCCTGGCGAGATCCGCGGAGTGCCGACCGGCTTCACGTTGCTCGACCGCAAGACCACGGGCCTGCAGGCGGGCGAGCTGATCGTCATTGCCGGCCGCCCGTCAATGGGAAAGACGACGCTTGCGGTCAACATCGCGGAGAACGCCGCAATTGCCAAGGGCGTGCCATCCGCAATCTTCTCGATGGAGATGTCGGCGGAACAGATGACGCTGCGCCTGATCTCGTCGCTCGGGCGCGTGAATCAGACCCACCTGCGCACCGGAAACTTCTCCGAGGAAGACTGGTCGAGGATCCAGGGTGCGATGGCGCAGCTGTCGGGTGCGCCGCTCTATGTGGACGAGACGCCGGCGCTGACGCCGACCGAAGTGCGTGCGCGGGCGCGGCGTCTCAAACGCGAGCGTGGTCTGGGCCTCATCGTCGTCGACTACCTGCAGCTGATGCAGGTGTCGGGCACCAAGGAGAACCGCGCGACCGAGATTTCCGAGATCTCGCGCAGCCTGAAGGCGCTGGCGAAGGAATTGCAGGTGCCGGTCGTCGCCCTGTCGCAGCTCAACCGTGCCGTCGAGCAGCGCACCGACAAGAGACCGGTGATGTCGGACCTGCGCGAATCCGGGGCCATCGAGCAGGACAGCGACCTGATCCTGCTGATCTATCGCGAGGAAGTCTACGACGCGAACACGACGCGCAAGGGCATCGCAGACATCATCATCGCGAAGCAGCGCAACGGGCCGATCGGCGAGGTGCAGTTGACCTTCCTCGGCGAGTACACGCGCTTCGAGAACCTGGTCGCCGAGTCCTACGGCGAGGGCGTGTTCTGACCCCTGCCATACGCGCCGTCATCGACTCGGCGGCGTTCAGCCACAACTTGTCCCGCGTGCGCGAGATTGCGCCCGGTTGCCGGGTGATGGCGGTCGTGAAAGCGAATGCCTACGGCCATGGCGTGGTACCAGCCGCCCGGGCACTGGCCGGAGCCGACGCATTTGCCGTGGCGCGCATGCGTGAGGCCGTCGCTTTGCGCACCGCCGGATTCAGGCAGCGCATCGTGCTGCTGCAGGGCGTGAAGGACGCCGAAGAGATGCAGGAGGCGGCGCAGGACGGCATCGAGCTGGTGGTGCACCAGCGCGAGCAGATCGAACTGCTGCAGGCGTGGCGCGGCGCGCAGCGATTTCGCGTGTGGTTGAAAATCGACACCGGCATGGGACGTCTCGGCTTCTGGCCGGGCGACACACCCGCGGCTCTTGCGCGTGTCGCTGAATGCAGGTCCATCGTGCAGCCGGCCGGCCTGATGACGCACCTGGCCGAGGCCGAGGTCCGAAACAATGGGTACACCCGCGCGCAGCTCCGGTTGTTTGCCCAGCTGACCGCCGGCCTGCCGGGCGAGCGCAGCATCGCGAACTCCGCCGGATTGGTCGCCTGGCCGGCGGCGCGCGCCGACTGGGTGAGGCCGGGCCTGATGCTGTATGGCATATCGCCATTCGCGGAATCGAGCGCAGCCGATCTCGGGCTGAGGCCGGCGATGCGGCTCGAGAGCCGTGTCATCGCCGTCAAGGACGTGTCAGCCGGCGATCGCGTTGGCTATGGCGGAACCTGGACCGCTGCGCGCAAGTCGCGGATCGCGGTCGCCGCGGGCGGCTACGGCGATTGTTACCCGCGCAATGCCGCGACCGGGACTCCGGTACTCGTCAATGAAATACCGGCGCCGCTTGTCGGTCGCGTCTCGATGGATATGCTGACCATCGACGTGACGGAACTGCCGCCGGTCGCGCCCGGCGACCCGGTCGTGCTGTGGGGCCGCGGCGTACCGGTCGAAACCGTCGCCGCAGGTGCCGGCACGATCCCCTATGAATTGGTCTGCGGCGTCAGCGAACGCGTCCAGGTCGAGTTGTGCTAGAGCCGGTCACCCAGGATTGACTCGATTCAGGAATCCACGCCATGGAAATACTTTGGCCCGCGTTTGCGCTGTTCACACTGACGGCAATCGTCGTATTCCGACTCGGGTTCATGCGCTGGAGGGCGGTCGGCCGCCGCGAAGTAGATCCGCGCTTCTACAAGATCTATCGCGGCGATGGCGAACCCGCGGAGGTCGCGGTCGTGTCACGCCACCTGGTGAATCTCTACGAGGCGCCGACCCTGTTTTATGCGGCGACCGCGATTGCCTTCGCCGCCGGCCTGAATGGCACGGGGCTGGTGGTGATCGGCTGGGCCTACGTGGGCCTGCGCCTGCTGCACAGCTTCATCCACCTGGGGTCCAATGACGTGCTCTGGCGCTTTCGCGTATTTGCGCTGAGCTGGCTGGCGCTGCTGGCTTTCTGGGTGGTCCTTGCGGCCGGACTCATTGCGCGCCCGGCCAGCTCGTTGCCGGTCTAGATCGCCGCCACCCGGGCCTGCAGCGATGGGCGGCGGATTCCTGAAGTCATTGTCCTTTGGCGCCGTCATCGCCGCGTCAATCGGGCCCATCGCGCTCCTGATCATCGGCACCGCTGCCAATCGTGGCCTGTGGCCAGGCTGTTTTGCCGGGCTTGGGGCCGCACTGGCGGACCTGGCCTACGCCTTGATCGCATTCTCGATTGGCGCAATGTTGTTGCCGCTGCTGGTGCCGTGGATGGCGGCCATCCGGGTCGGCTCGGCGCTGGTGCTGGTCGTCATGGCGATCGCAATGCTCCGGCGCGATTTCGCAGCGAGCGACGAAGGAACCGCCGCACCGCGTCATCCCGCCGGATCGCTGCTGCCGACTTTTGCGCTGACGATGGTCAATCCAATGACGCTCGTGCTGTTCGCAGGATTCGTCGCGCAGCTGCCGCTGGCCGGGTCCATCAGGACGGCCGGCTGGCTGGCGTTCGGCCTGTTCTGCGGAAGTCTTCTCGTCCAGCTGGCGCTTGCCGCCGCGGGTGCGCTCGTCGGCGCAACACTTCAGGGTCGCTGCTGGCAGCGCATCGTGAACCTTGCCGGCGCCGCCGGCATCTTCGTTTTCGGCGTCGTCGGGTTGCTTGCCGCAGGGTGATGCGGGGGCTGCTGGCGGCGGCACGCGCGACGGCGTAGGCTGCGCCCGACCGGCTGCGTGCCGGAGCGGACAACAGAAGGGGATGCAATCATGACGCTCGAACTCAAGTACCTCGTGCTGGTCGCGGCGCTGACCGGACTCCTGTGGGTGCCGTATATCCTGAACCGCATCGCGGTCTGGGGCCTGATGGATGCCGTCGGCTACCCGGCGAATCCCAAACCGGTGGCGCGCTGGGCCGAGCGCCTGCAGTCGGCGCACTACAATGCCGTCGAGAATCTGGTTGTGTTCGCGGCGCTGGTGCTGGTCGCCGATGCGATCGGCATTTCCAATGAGACGACCGTACTCGCCTGCACCGCGTATTTCTGGGCGAGGCTCGTGCACGCGATCTCATATACCCTCGGGATTCCGTGGGTGCGCACACTCGCCTTTGCGGTCGGATTCCTGTGCCAGGCGGCCCTCGCCTGGCAGCTGCTCGCCTAGCTCTCGAAGAAACCCATCTTCACGCCCGCGAGCGTCACGACATCATTATCGTGCAGCTTGCGGGCCTGGGGGCCGATCGGCTGGCCATTGACCAGCGGGAATTCGCCCGGCCTGCTGCTTTCGACGTGGATGATGTAATACCCATCGGCGCGGCGGCTGATCGCCGCCACCTGCACGCCGGGTCGGCCGAGCGTCGTCAGCGTCTTCGCCAGTTCCAGTTCGCGACCGGCAAATTGTCCGGACAGGACCTGAAGCTTGGCTGGGCGTGACGGCGCGGCCTTTTCGGCGGCGACGGTCGGCTCGGCGCGGTGCGGTGCGGGCGGTACGGGCGGTGCGGACGTTGCGGCTTCGGCGGCGGCCCGCAACCGTGCCTCATTGACCTGTCCAGGCTGGATCACGAGCGTGCGCTCGAATTCATCCTGGCTCGAACTCTCGACCTGGCTGTCGACGAAGCGCAGGTGATGCTGGCCGATCGTGATGACGTCGCCATGTGTCAGGGCGTGCTTCTTGATCAGCTTGCCGTTGACGTAGGTCCCGTTCGTGCTGTTCAGGTCCTCGAGGAAGGAGTCGTTGAGGATATTGATGATCAGGCCGTGATGACCGCTGACGGCCGCATTGTCGATGCGCACATCGTTGTCGGGCAGGCGACCGACCGTGTAGCGCTCCTTCGTCATGTTGTATTCGGCCAGTACCTGGCCATCGAGACTCAAGATCAACCGCGCCATCGTTGCCCTCGTCGCTGGTCAGCCGAACCAGTTCAATATTCTGTTAAGTATGCCCCGCCGTGCCGGGAAAAGTTCGACAACCTGAGCGAGCATGACCGAGATGTTGTCGCGTCCGCCGCTGTCATTGGCCAGCTGCACCAGTTGCCTAGCAACGGTATCAAGATTCCCACCGAACGTACTGATTGTTAAGTGAATATCTTCATCCTCGACCATGTCGGTCAGGCCGTCGGAGCACAGCACCAGCCAGTCGCCAGACTCGACCGGCTGTTCGCGCACCTCGACTTCCACGGTGGGCTCGACCCCGAGCGCCCGCGTCACGTAATTCTTGTTGGTCGCGCGCAGCGCCTCTTCCTGCGAATAGAAGCCACGGTCCACCAGCTCCTGCAGCAGCGAATGATCCATCGTCAACTGCTCGAAGGCGTCCCGGCGCAGCCGGTACATCCGAGAGTCGCCGACATGCGCGACCGAAATGCGATTGTCATGAAACAGCGCCGCGACGACAGTCGTGCCCATGCCCTCGCACTGGCTCTGCGACTTCGACGTCTGGTGAATGATCTTGTTG
This sequence comes from Gammaproteobacteria bacterium, assembly GCA_023265875.1. GTDB lineage: Bacteria > Pseudomonadota > Gammaproteobacteria > Steroidobacterales > Steroidobacteraceae > SCUD01. The sequence goes on from JAHFSF010000058.1 coordinate 7,276, forward strand.
GCCCGTGCAATCGCGTCGCGCAGGATGATGCTCGGCCGGTGCAGCCCGGTGGCCTTGTCGATCCCATCCAGTTCCTGGGCAAGGAACGACTCTCGCACGAGGTTCACGATGGTCTTCACGGCGATGCCGCTTGCCACCTCGCCAGCGTTGTAACCACCCATGCCGTCAGCCAGCACGAACAATCCGAGGTCGCCGTCCGCGGCGATTGAGTCTTCATTGTGTTCGCGTACCCTGCCGGTGTCGGTCAAGCCGACCGCCTGCACGCGATTCCGCAGGGAGACGTACTTTCCCATCAACGCAGCCCCGGATCGATGCCGCGCCCGCAATCACGCACGGCCTGGGCCATTTCGGTGCCGCTGCGATAGCGCAGCTCGGGGTCTTTCTCGAGCGCGCGATCGATGATCGCCGACATGCATTCCGGCAGGTCCGGCCGGACCACGCGCAGCGGCGGATGCGGTTCGGCGCAGATCTTCTGCATCAGCCCCGGTATGGAGTCGGAGCGAAACGGCAGCATGCCGGTCAGCAGCTGGAATAGCGTGATACCCAGCGAAAACAGGTCCGACTGCGCCGTCACCGGGCGCGCCTCCAGCTGCTCCGGAGCCATGTAGGAAGGCGATCCAAGGATGATTCCCGTGCGCGTGGCGCGGCTGTTCTCGAGTCGCGCGACGCCGAAGTCCATGATGCGGACGCGCCGGTTGCGTTGATCGAATACGATATTGGCGGGCTTGATGTCGCGATGGATGACGCCGCGCTGGTGCGCGTAGTAGAGCGCGTCGGCGACGCGCGCGCACATCTCCGCGACCATGCGGGGCGGCAGCAGCCATCCCTCGACGGCGTGGTTGCCGAGGTTTACTCCCTCGACGAATTCCATCGCCAGGTACACGAGGCCCTCGTGTTCGCCCGACTCGCGGATCTCGACGATGTCGGGATGCGCGAGCCCGCCGGCAGCATCTGCCTCACGCAGAAGCCGCAGCCTGGCTTCATCGAGCAGGTCATCCGGCCAGTCGTCGGTCAGCGACAGCATCTTCAGCGCGACGGTGCTGCCGTCTTTCTCATCGATGGCGCGGTACACGGTCGCCATCGCACCGCGTCCGAGTTCCTGCTGCAGCCGGTAATGATGGAATAACTGGCCCGGGCGCAGGGCGGCGCCGCGACCGGACGGCGCCTGCCGGTGCGCCGGAACGACGCCCCGATTCTGGCCTGGCGGTGGCGTCGTATCGCCGGTGCCCTGGCCAGCCGGGCCCGCCAGATTGCGCAGCCAGCGATCGAGACTCGACTTGTCAGCCATGCGCTGACCGGCAATTGACGCTAGTCATCCGCGAATCATAAACGGGCGTGCTGCCGCCCGGTACTGTCATGGCCGGATTTTCAACGCGATATGGCCGAATTCGCGACCTGGGCCGCAGTCCACGCCACCGGCAGCGGACCGCTGGCGCGTGCTAGCATCGCCGCTCTCCCGCCGGACCGCATCGATGCCGAAGCCACGCACTTCTTTCGTCTGTTCTGCCTGCGGCGCTGATGCGCCCCGCTGGCAGGGCCAGTGCCCGTCCTGCGGGGAATGGAACACGATGGCCTCGTTCTCCGAGTCGAGGGCGCCGCGCGCAGCGAGGGCAGGCGGCCTTGCTGCCGTTCCGTCGCAGGCCGAACCGATCGGCGGCATTGTCGCCACCGATGACGCGCGGCTCGACACCGGTTTCGCCGAGTTCGACCGCGTGCTGGGCGGTGGACTCGTCACGGGCTCGGTGACGCTGATCGGCGGGGACCCGGGCATCGGCAAGTCCACGTTGCTGCTGCAATGCGCGGGCGCGCTGTCGGGGCGGGTCCCGGTGCTTTATGCGACCGGAGAGGAGTCCGTGCGCCAGGTCGCCGAGCGCGCGCGCCGCCTCGTAATGGGCAGCGCCGCGCTGTCGCTGATTGCCGAAACGAGTGTCGAACGGATTCTCGAGGAATCGGTCCGCTGCGGCGCGCGCGTGCTGGTCATCGATTCGATCCAGACGATGTCGGTCGGGGAGGTCGAGGCCGTACCGGGCGCGGTGACGCAATTGCGCGAATCGACGGCGCGACTCGTGCGTCATGCAAAGGACACAGGCGCCTCGGTGTTGCTGATCGGCCATGTCACGCGCGAGGGCGTCATCGCCGGCCCGCGTGTCCTGGAACACATGGTTGACACGGTCCTGTATTTCGAGAGCGACTCCGGCAGCCGCTTTCGCGTGATCCGCGCCGTCAAGAACCGTTTCGGCGCGGTCAACGAGATCGGCGTGTTCGCGATGGAGGAGCAGGGACTGCGTGAAGTCCGCAACCCGTCCGCGATCTTCCTGTCCCGCGGCAGCGAACCGGTGCCAGGCTCGGCCGTCACGGTGGCGCGCGAAGGTACGCGCCAGATGCTGATCGAGGTGCAGTCGCTGGTCGACCCAAGCCAGGCTGCGAATCCGCGCCGGGTGGCTGTCGGTTTCGATTCGAACCGCGTCGCGCTGCTGCTGGCGGTGCTGCATCGGCATGCCGGTATCGCGCTGCATTCCCATGACGTCTTTGTGAACGTCGTCGGCGGTGTCCAACTGGCCGAGACGGCGGCGGACCTCGCGGTCGTCGCGGCCATCGCTTCGAGCATGAGCGGCACCTCCCTGCCGAGGGATCTGGTCGCCTTCGGCGAACTCGGCCTGACCGGCGAGATCCGGCCTGTGCCCTATGGCGAGGAGCGACTGCGGGAGGCTGCCAAGCATGGATTCCGGCGCGCAATCGTGCCGCGCGCGAATGCGCCGCGCCAGGAAATCCCGGGTATCGACGTCGTGGCCGTCAACCGGTTGCCCGCGGCGCTCGCGGCGCTCGGCTGAGTCATTCGCCGGCGCCGGCGGCTGCCGGCCAGATGCGCGCGGTGCGAACCGCATTGTCCGCGACCTGCAGCACTTCGGTTGGATGCCCGCCGAGCTTGAGGCTGGTGCCTGGCTCGGGTATCGACTCGAGTTGCTCGACGATCAGGCCGGAAAGCGTGCGCGGACCGCCGGTCGGCAGCTTCCAGCCGAGCACCCGGTTGATCGAACGCAAGGTCACGCCACCCGGGATCACATAGCTGCCGTCCGGCCGCACGCTGAAGTCCAGGCGTCCCATTGCCGGCTGGGTCGTGAATTCGCCCACGACCTCTTCGAGGATGTCCTCGAGCGTGACCAGGCCCTGAATGTCGCCGTATTCGTCGACCACGAAGGCGATCCGCCGGCGCAGCCTGCGAAATCGCAGCAGCTGGGCATCGAGCGTCGTGCCCTCGGGTGTTAACAGCGCCTCGCGCCGGGCGGCGATTTCGCGCAGGCGGTCGGGCGTCAATCGGCCGGATGCAAGTTCGTTGGCGACCAGCCGCATGTGCACGATCCCCTGCACGCGTTCCAGGTCGCCGTCGAACAACGGCATGCGCGTGTGCTGCGTGTGCCGCAGGCGCTCGATGATCGCGTCCCATCCTGCCGCGATGTCGATGCCCTCGATTTCGCTGCGCGGCACCATGATGTCTTCGACGGTCCTGCGCCTGAGGTCCAGCAGTGCCTCGACCATGCGCTGGCGTTCGTCCGATTCGCTGGCGAGCGCATCGGCGATTTCCGCAATCGTGTCGTCGGGATTGCGGGGCATGGGCGACGCGCCGCTGTTTCGCTGCCGCTGCATGAAGAAAAAGGGAACAATCAGCCACGCCATCACGGCCGCCGCGTGGTCGGCGATGGTGCCCGGGCGTTGCAGCGTCCTGCTGGCCCCAAGCGCGGATAGCGACGCCAGTCCAGCCAGTGAAATCAGCGCGACCGGCAGGCGGCCGCCCGCAGGCGCGGCCAGCACACAAATCGCGAGCGCACCCAGCAACGCGATTCGCAGCCGCCAGGCGGCGCGGCGGGTGCGTCGCGGCTGGGAGCACAGGCGCTGGCGCAGTGCGCTGGCAGCGGGCTGGCCCGGACGCGACTCCGCCAGCCGCCGGAATCTCAGGCCTGGCAGCGCGGCGTCCAGCAGGCCGACCAGCAGGGTCAGAACGGCGGCCGCCAGCATCGTGATCAAGGCCTGGGCCCCGGGGCCGATCAAGCGTTCAACCCCAGTGCCGCCCCAGCAGGATCTCAAGCACGAACTTGCTGCCGAAGTAAGCGACAGCGAGCACGGCGAAGCCGGCCAACGTATAACGCGCCGCCTTGCGGCCACGCCAGCCGAAGCGCCAGCGGCCGACTAGCAGCGTCGCAAAGATCAGCCAGGCCACGATCGCGAGGATCGCCTTGTGCGCCAGATGCTGCTGGAACAGGTTGGTCACGAACAGGAGCCCGGCCAGGATCGCCACGGTCAGGGCTGCCATGCCGGTCCCGATGACCGTGAACAGGGCGTGCTCGAGGCTCTCGACTGGTGGCAGCGCAGCGAGCCAGGCGGCGGGCCGCACGCGGCGCAGCTGCGAATCCTGCAGTGCCAGCAGCAGTACGAGCATGGCCGCGACCGCGAACATGCCAGCCGAACCCAGCGCCAGCACGACGTGGACCGCAAGCGGCCAACCGGGTTCGGTGATTTCGCGTGACTCGGGCAGGCTGCCGGTGCCGGCCGCGAGCAGTGCTGCAAGCCCGAGCAGGATGGCGGCGACGCCGCGATATCCGGGTGCAAGAAGCGCGAGCACGCCGCCCGTGCCGATCACGAGCCCCATCAGCGATGCGCTGTCGGCAATGGCCATCGCGACTTCGCCGAACGGGCGCACGAAACCGGCGAGCCATGACGCATGGCCGAGCAGAGCCACGACGGCGAGATAGAACGCAGGTTCGCGCAGCACCGGCCGGCCGCTGCCGCGCCTCGCCGAGTGGGCCGCGGCCGCAACCGCCGCAAGGTACAACAGGATG
>JAHFSF010000200.1 GCA_023265875.1 Gammaproteobacteria bacterium
CCCGGAGAAGAATGTTGGCTTCGCAATCATCGCGAACTCCGAAGACAATGCGCTGGTTCCGGGCGTGCAATTCGAGTTGCTGGACCACTATCTCGGCCTTCCGAGGCACGACTGGCCGAAAGCCTTCGCGGACTTTTTCGACGAGCGGAATGCCGGTGCGCTGGCGGCGTTAAAGGAATCGGCCGCCGCGCGGCCGCAGTCGGCCCCGTCGCTGCCGCTCGCGGACTATTCCGGTACTTACACCGATCCCTGGTATGGCCCGATCGCCATCCGTGAAAAGGATGGCTCGCTCTCGATCGATTTCCTGCAGACGCCGGGCATGGTCGGACCGCTCGAGCACTGGGCCCATGACATCTTCATCGCGCGCTGGCCGGACCCAGCGATCGAGCCCGTCTTCGTGAACTTCGCCCTGGATTTCAATGGCAAGCCGAAAGAGATCACGATGAAGGCCGTGTCACCCATCGCCGACTTCAGCTTCGACTATGACGATTTGCTGTTCACGCCGCTGCCCGGCAATTGACTGATCCAGCTCGGCCTCTTAGCCGATCTCCAGAATTTCTGCATCTCCATCGACCAGCGCCGCAACATCCCCCGCGTCGGCTCCAATCAGCAGCCGCGCAAGCGGCGAGACGTACGAGATCTTGCCGTTGGCCGGATCCGCTTCATCCTCGCCGACGATCTGGTACCGGACGCGTTCCCCGTCCTGCTTCAGCAACGTGACGATGGACCCGAACCGCACTCTGCCGGACGCCGCTGAGGTCGCGACGACTTCAGCCAAACGCAGCCGCTCAGTCCAGTACCGCAGGTCCCGTTGAATCCGCGCAATGGCGGCGCGATCCGCCGCCGCGCGTGCTTCGGTCAATTCGGACTGCAGCCGTTCGACCGTCGATTCGATCTGGCGTATGCCAGCCGGTGTCACCAGATTCCGATACGGACTGATGCGGAGTTCCGGCAGCTCCTCGCCTTCCGCGCCATCTGGTTCCTTGACGAATGCCCGGCTCATCGGTGCGATCGGAACGCTTTGCGCTCCCTCCTCCAGGTCAGGAAACTGCGAGCCGTGTCAACGCATGGGCCGCAGTCGCGTTCTAAATTGGGCGCTGGCTACGCCAAGACACGTGAGGACAGTTCCTTATGTCAATCACATGGCCAGGAAGAACGCTCCCATTATTGCTTACCTGCGTCCTGCTGGTGAGCGCTTGCGGCGGCAGTAGCTCGTCCGGCACAGGCAGCGTCCGGGTGAGCCTGACTGACACGCCGGTCGACAACGCGGACCAGGTGGTAGTGTCGGTCAGCGGCATGGCTTTCAAGCCGGAAGGCTCGGCGCCGGAAGTCGTCGAGATTTTCGCCCCACGTTCAATCGACCTGCTGCAATACCAGAACGGCGACACGGCGATCCTGCTCCAGGACACGCCGATGAACGCGGGCCGGTACCAGTGGCTGCGGCTGATCATCGACGCCCAGCCGAACGTTCGCGACTCCTATATCGTCATCGATGGGCAGGAGTGCGAACTGAATGTGCCGAGCGGTGCGGAAACAGGGCTGAAGTTGATTCACCCGATTGACGTCCCGGCTGCGGGCAGTCTCGCGCTGACCGTTGATTTCGACCTGCGCAAGTCAATCCACGCTCCGCCGGGTCAGTTGAGCGGCGCCTGTACGACCGGCTATGTATTGCGTCCCGTACTCAGGCTGGTCAACGACGCGAATGTCGGCGCCATCGCAGGCACGGTGAGCTTCGATGCAGGTTCGGTGCCGCTCAACTGCAAGCCGAATGTTTACCTCTACGAGGGTGCCGTCATACCCGACGACATGGAAGAGTCAACGGCGACGTCGCCGGATGTCGATCCCCTCGTGGTCGTAGGCGTCAATATTCCCGACGGATCTACCAGCGGCACGTATCGCGCCGCATTCATCCCGGCCGGCAACTATACGGCAGCCTTTAGCTGCGACGAGGACACGGATGCCGACGAGCCGCTGGTGTTTGTGCCGCCGGAGGGCGTTCCGGTGTCCGTGCAGAACAACCTCATCTCGACGGTCGACTTCGCTGTCCCGGTTCCTGCCCCCTGACCGAGTCCCTGAACGCCGGCGGCAATCGCCCGCAGACATGAAAAGGGGTCCCGTTGGGACCCTTTTTTTCGTTGATTGGCGCGCCCGGAGGGCTTCCAACCCCCTGCGCACAATCCGGTAATCCCCGGCTTCCGGGTTATCCGGAAAAACGGGAGGCTACAATGCGGTCCAGAGGGTCTCATGGCCCAAGGCGTTAACATGGGCCCCATGATCTGCAGATTCGAGGAAATCCTGGCACGGCGGTTCGACGTTCAATGCGCATCCTGATGATCGCTCCACAGCCGTTCTACGAGGACCGCGGGACGCCGATCGTCGTGCGACGGGTTCTCCAGGCCATCAGCAAGTGCGGTCATCAGGTTGATCTGATCACTTTCCCGCCGGGCATCACGGTATCGATCGACGGCTTGCGAATTTATCGAGTCGGCGCCTTCCTCGGAATACGAAATATCCCGATCGGCTTCTCGATCAAGAAATTGATTCTGGATACATTCCTGCTACCCGCAATGATTCGCCAACTGCGCCGCGAACACTATGACTGCATTCATGCAGTCGAAGAGGCGGCCTTTCCCGCATTGCTGGCTGCGCGGCTGCACAAACTACCGCTGCTCTATGACATGCAATCCAGCTTGCCAGAACAGCTCAAGGCCCACAGATTTTTTTCCCTTGCTCCCGTTTACTCGAATTTGCGTCGCCTCGAGAAGTTCCTGCTTCGACGGGTTGACTTTGTTGCCTGCAGCGTCGGACTGAAGGAACACGTTCAACAAAATGCTCCTGGCACGCCGGTCCGGGAATGGCATTATCCAACAATGGATGCAGCGTTGCCGGTCACCACGTCCGAACAACCCGGGTTGAACCTCAATATTCCCTGGGGCAGCTACGTCATTCTCTACACGGGCAACTTTGAAGCGTATCAGGGCGTCGATCTGCTGGTAAAAGCCATACCGCTCGTACTGGCCGAAATCCCCACTGCAGTTTTCCTGTTCGTCGGTTCCAAGGACGGCGAATCGCTGCCCGGACTGGACGGAAGCCGCAGCTCGGAGCCGGCGGTGCGGGTGGTGCCGAGGCAGCCACAGGAGCAGATGGCGAGCTTTCTCAGCATGGCGAGCGTGGTCGTGTCACCGCGCCTCCCAATCGGAAATCTGCCGCTCAAGGTGTTCGATTACATGGCGTCGGGGAAACCCATCGTCGCGACCGATTCGAAGGCCCACCGCAGCATCCTGAATGACGACTCGGCTGTGCTGGTCGAGCACAACCCGGCGGCAATTGCCGCAGGTATCGTAATGCTATACAAGAATCCAGCTTTGGCCGAGCGACTTGCCGAAACGGCACACAGGTTCGCGCTGAAGAACCTGGGTTGGGACGCTTTTATCAGCGAAATCGACAAGATCTACACGGAGCTCCGGCAGACAGCCAGCCCTGCATGATGACGCCAGAAGCGCCAATCAGCTCTGTTTCCGTCATCATACCAGCGCGAAACGAAGCACCTGGCATTGCCCGAACTGTCCGCGCAATTATCGAGCAAACCCCGGGTCATTGCGCGCTCGAAGTGATCGTCGTCGATGACGGCTCCACTGACGATACGGCTGCAATTGCGCGTTCGGCGGGCGCCCGCGTAATCGAAATGGGCGCCGCCGGCGGCAACCCCGCTGCGGCACGCAATCGAGGAGCCGAAGCAGCCAGGGGAGATCCGTTGGTATTTCTGGACGCCGACTGTGAAGTTGCCGATGGCTGGCTTGCCGCATTCCTCGATGCC
>JAHFSF010000201.1 GCA_023265875.1 Gammaproteobacteria bacterium
GTCGAGGTCGTCGCCGAGCTGCCGGGCCCGGTCGTCACGCGTTTTGAGCTGAAGCCGGCCCCCGGCGTCAAGGTCAGCCAGATCAGCGCGCTGGCAAAGGACCTGGCGCGCGCGCTGTCTGCGATCAGCGTCCGCGTGGTCGAGGTGATACCGGGCAAGTCGGTGGTCGGCCTCGAGATCCCGAACGAGGCGCGCGAACTGGTGACGCTCGGCGAGATCCTTCGTTCGCGCGCCTACGACGAGCTGGCTTCGCCGCTGACGCTCGCGCTCGGCAAGGATATCGGCGGGGCGCCGGTGGTCGTGGACCTCGGCCGCATGCCGCACCTGCTGATCGCCGGCACCACCGGTTCCGGCAAGTCGGTCGCGATCAACGCGATGGTCCTGTCGCTGCTCTACAAGAGCACGGCGGAACAGGTGCGGCTGATCATGATCGACCCCAAGATGCTGGAGCTGTCGGTTTACGAGGGCATTCCGCACCTGCTGGCGCCGGTTGTCACGGACATGAAACAGGCAGCGAATGCGCTGCGCTGGTGCGTCGCCGAGATGGAGCGGCGTTATCAGCTGATGAAGGAACTGGCGGTGCGCAATCTCGCGGGCCTCAATCGCAAGGTGCGTGAGGCGCAGCAGGACGGCAAGCCGATTCCCGATCCGCTGATCGCGCGACTCGTCATGGCCGGCCAGTATCAGGGCGTCGTGCCTGCGCTCGAGCCGCTGCCATATATCGTCGTGGTCATCGACGAACTGGCCGACCTGATGCTGATCGTGGGCAAGAAGGTCGAGGAACTGGTCGCTCGCCTGACGCAGAAGGCGCGCGCCTCCGGCATCCACCTGGTGCTGGCCACTCAGCGCCCTTCGGTTGACGTCATCACCGGCCTGATCAAGGCGAACATCCCGGCACGCATTGCATTCCAGGTATCGGCCAAGGTGGACTCGCGGACGATCCTCGACCAGAACGGCGCGGAGTCGCTGCTGAGCCACGGCGACATGCTGTACCTGCCGCCGGGCACGTCGACTCCCGACCGGGTGCACGGCGCCTTCGTGTCCGATCGCGAGGTGCACGCCGTGGTCGAGTCACTGCGGGGAGGCGTTGCGCCTGAATACGTGGACGAGGTCCTGTCGGGGCCCGTGGGGCCTGTGCCGGGGCTGCCGGACGAGGCGGGCGACGGTGCGGAAACGAACGCCGGCGCGGACGCCGAGCAGGACCCGCTGTATGACGAAGCCGTGCGCATCGTCACCGAAACGCGCCGCGCCTCGGTATCCGGCGTGCAGCGCCGGCTGAAGATCGGCTACAACCGCGCTGCCCGGCTGGTGGAAACCATGGAGGCGGCGGGACTCGTCGGCCCGTTGCAGTCGAATGGCAGCCGCGAGGTGCTCGCCCCGCCACCGCCGGAATCATGATGGCGGCCCGCTTCACGCTGTTGCTGCTGGCTGCGGCCTTGTCGCTGCCTGCGTCCGCCACGCCGGCAGCCGATGCGGCTGCCGCCTTGCGTGTGACTCGCTACCTGGCAGGTCTGGACAGCCTGCGCGCCGAATTTCATCAGTCGGTTTCCGATGCGCGCGGCCAGGTCATCGAGCTTTCCGAGGGCACGATGATGCTCGCACGTCCGGGCCGCTTCCGCTGGAACTACCGCACGCCGGCGCAGCAGATCGTCTGCGACGGCGTGACGGTCTGGCTGTACGACATCGAACTCGAGCAGGTCACGGTGAAGGCGGCGGACGCAACGCTCGCAGGTTCTCCGGCCATGCTGCTTTCGGGCCAGGGCGATGTCGGGGAGGAATTCGCCATCGCGGACGCGGGCGAGGAACAGGGATTGTCGTGGAGCGTGCTGACACCACTGCATGCCGATGCCGATTTTCGCGAAGTGCGACTCGGCTTCGATGGGTTGGAGCTTCGGCGCATGGTCCTGCTGGACCGGCTCGGACAGTCGACCGAACTGGAATTCAGCGGCATCGAGCACAATCCGAAACTGGATCGATCGCTGTTTTCCTTCGAGCCGCCGCCCGGCGTTGACGTCGTCGGTCGCGTGCCGGCGGGCTGAATGCTGCAGTTACGCTACCGGCGCTTGTGGCTGGGATCAGTCTGGACGCTGGTCCTCATCGTCGTCATCGCGAGCCTGCTGCCCGCGTCGATCGTGGGGATGGAACACGGGCTCGACAAGCTCGGGCACTTCTCCGGCTACCTGCTGCTGGCGGTATTCGGCGCGGGCATCGTGGCGGTCGACAAGGTGCCGGTCGTGATGCTGCGCGTATTCCTGCTGGGGCTCGGGCTGGAGGGCGCGCAGGCATTGTTCACCGAGACCCGCAATGCCGAGTGGGGCGATGCCGGCGCCGATGCGGCCGGCGTGCTCGCCGCCTGGTGGCTTTGCCGCCTGGGGCTTGCCGAGTGGGCCCGTCTTGCGGAGACGTGGCTCGACCGCTGGCGACAGCGCTGACGGAATGCCGGCGCGACCGGCTAGAATCCGCGCAACATGCAGCGCCAGCCGAAACTCGCGTTCGAGCAGCCGGGAGCCGCTGCGCGGCCTCTTGCGGACCGGATGCGGCCGCGCAGTCTCGCGGAAATCGTCGGACAAGGGCACTTGCTGGGTGCCGGCCGGCCGTTGCATCGGCTGCTGGCAGACGGCATCCCGCATTCCATGGTGCTGTGGGGCCCGCCCGGCAGCGGCAAGACGACGCTGGCACGGCTTGCGGCCGAAAACTGCCAGGCCGATTTCATTTCCATGTCGGCGGTCATGGCCGGCGTGAAGGATATCCGCGAGGCCGTCGAGCAGGCTCGAGCCTCGCGCGCCGCCGGGGGCCGCGCGACCGTGCTGTTCCTCGACGAGGTTCATCGCTTCAACAGGAACCAGCAGGACACCTTCCTGCCGTTCGTCGAGGACGGCACGCTCGTGTTCATCGGCGCGACGACCGAGAATCCATCCTTTGAACTGAACTCGGCATTGCTGTCGCGGGCACGTGTCTACCTGCTGAAGCCACTGCAGGCGAGCGAGCTGTTCGGATTACTCGAGCTTGCCCTTGCCGATGCCGAGCGCGGGCTCGGGGCGAGCGGCGTGACCGCGAGCGCGGATGCGCTGCGGCTGCTGGCGGATGCCGCGGACGGAGACGCGCGCAGGGCCCTCAACCTGCTCGAGGTGGCGGTCGATCTCGCGGCGGACGATCCGGCCAGTGCGGTCGTCACGATCGATATCGTGCGCGTCGTCGTGGCGGGGGGCCACCGCCGCTTCGACAAGCGCGGGGAGCTTTTCTACGACCAGATCTCGGCGCTGCACAAGTCCGTGCGCGACAGCGATCCGGACGCGGCGCTCTACTGGCTGTGCCGGATGCTGGACGGTGGTTGCGACCCCGGTTTCATTGCGCGCCGTCTCAATCGCATGGCGAGCGAGGACATCGGCAACGCGGATCCCCGCGCGCTGACCCTGACGCTTGCCGCCTGGGACAGCTACGACCGGCTCGGCAGTCCGGAGGGCGAACTGGCGCTCGCGCAGGCTTGCGTGTTCCTGGCCTGCGCGCCGAAAAGCAATGCGGTCTACAAGGCCTTTGGCTCGGCGATGGACGATGCGAAATCCGAAGGGACGCTGGAGGTGCCGCTGCACCTGCGCAACGCGCCCACGCGGCTGATGAAGGATCTGGGCTATGGCCGGGATTACCGCTACGCGCACGACGATCCTGAGGGCCTGGCCCGGGGCCAGCAGCACTTTCCCGACGGCATGCAGCCACGCATCTACTATCATCCGGTGCCACGCGGGCTGGAAGCGCGCCTGCGCGAAACGCTCGACCGGATTCGGGCGTAC
>JAHFSF010000059.1 GCA_023265875.1 Gammaproteobacteria bacterium
TTTCGCGATGATCGCGTCTTTCAGTTCGGTGATGCCCTCGACGCTCGTGTAGCGGGTAAAGCCGCTGCGGATCGCGGCGATGCCGGCCTCGCCAATATGCGCAGGCGTGTCGAAGTCGGGCTCGCCGACGCCCAGGCCGAGGATGTCCTTGCCCTCCGCCTTCAATTTCGCGGCGCGGGCCGTGACGGCGAGCGTGGGCGAAGGCTTGATGCGCTGGACGCGCTGGGAGAGGCGGATGTTCACGAAGGGGTACCGTGCCACGGGAAACTTGGCTAAGGTACGGGATGGCATTTTGCGTTGCAATGCGGAAATCGAAGTGACGGAACCGCGACCCTTTGAATTGCAGGCTGACTATCAGCCGGCCGGCGACCAGCCGGCCGCCATTGCCGCGCTGATTGACGGCCTGGAGTCCGGACTTTCGCACCAGACCCTGCTCGGGGTCACGGGGTCCGGGAAGACCTATACGATTGCGAATGTCATCCAGAAGATGCAGCGCCCAACGCTGGTGCTCGCCCACAACAAGACGCTCGCCGCGCAACTTTACGGGGAATTCAGGGAGTATTTCCCGAGAAACTCGGTCGAGTACTTCGTCTCCTACTACGACTACTACCAGCCGGAGGCCTACGTGCCGGCCTCGGACACGTACATCGAAAAGGATGCCTCGATCAACGAGCACATCGAGCAGATGCGGCTCTCGGCGACCAAGGCGCTGCTGGAGCGGCCGGACTCGATCATCGTCGCGACAGTCTCCGCGATATACGGACTGGGTGACCCCGAAGCCTACCTGAAGATGGTCCTGCACCTGGTGCGCGGCGACCGCATGGACGGGCGCCGTCTGCTGCGCCGCCTGGCCGACATGCAATACACGAGGAACGAGCTGGACCTGCGCCAGGGCACATTCCGCGTGCGCGGCGATGTCGTGGACATCTTTCCAGCCGAATCCGAGCGCGATGCCGTGCGCGTGCAGTTCTTCGACGAGGAAATCCAGTCGCTCGCCCATTTCGATCCGTTGACCGGCGAGGTCAGGCGCGAGGTACCGCGACTCACGGTTTTCCCGTCCACGCACTATGTGACGCCACGCGAGCGCCTGCTGGCAGCGGTTGACGAGATCAAGATTGAGCTGCAGGGCCGGCTTGCGGAACTTCGGACCGCCGGCAAGCTGCTGGAGGCGCAACGGCTCGAACAGCGCACGCTGTTCGACCTCGAGATGATCAGCGAACTCGGCTATTGCGCCGGCATCGAGAATTATTCCCGCTATCTATCGGGCCGCGCACCGGGCGAACCACCGCCCTGTCTGTTCGATTACCTGCCACGCAACGCCCTGCTCGTGATCGATGAGAGTCACGTGACGATTCCGCAACTGCATGGCATGTACCGGGGCGATCGCTCGCGCAAGGAAACGCTGGTCGAATACGGGTTCCGGCTGCCGTCGGCACTCGACAACCGGCCATTGCGTTTCGACGAGTTCGAGCGGGTGCAGCCGCAGACCATCTACGTTTCGGCGACACCGGCGCAGCGGGAGCTGGAGAAATCCGGCCAGGTGGTCGAGCAGGTCGTGCGCCCGACCGGCCTCGTGGATCCGGTGGTCGAGGTACGGCCGGTCGGAACCCAGGTGGATGACCTGCTGTCGGAGATTCGCATCCGTGCCGCGCTCCAGGAACGCGTGCTGGTGACGACGCTGACCAAGCGCATGGCCGAGGACCTGACCGACTATCTCGGCGAGCATGGCGTCAAGGTCCGCTATCTGCACTCGGATATCGAGACGGTCGAGCGTGTCGAGATTATCCGCGACCTGCGTCTCGGCAAGTTCGACGTGCTGGTCGGCATCAACCTGCTGCGCGAGGGGCTTGACCTGCCCGAGGTGTCGCTGATCGCGATCCTGGATGCAGACAAGGAGGGTTTCCTGCGCTCCGAGGGCTCACTGATCCAGACGGTTGGCCGTGCGGCGAGAAATGAGCACGGCGCCGCCATTCTCTATGCCGATCGGATCACGGGCTCGATGGAACGGGCGATCGCGGAAATGAGCCGCCGCCGTACCCGGCAGCTCGAATACAACGCGGAACACGGCATCGTGCCGACCTCGATCCGCAAGGCCGTCAGGGACATCATGGAGGGCGCGCGGGCCGTGGCGACCAGGGAGGGCGGCATGCGCCGGAAGTTTGCAAGACTGTCGCCTGCGCAGGCCATCCAGCAGATCAGGAAACTCGAGCAGGAAATGTTCCGGCTGGCGCGTAACCTGGAATTCGAGAAGGCGGCAGCGTTGCGCGATGAGATTGCAGAACTGCGTCACGCCACCCTGGGTGCTGACGCCGACCGCCTCGCAGGTTAGAACTTCCGTTTTCCGGGATGCAGAAAACGCGCGGCGCACGCCCCGGGGGGCGGGAACGGCGCCGCGCGCGGTGGCCGTTACTCGACCGTGATCTGCAAGGCCTTCCGTTTCTCGATCTTCAGCTTCGGGACATGGACATTCAAGACGCCGTCCTTGCTTTCAGCGCGGATGGCACTGGCGTCCACATGCTCCGGCAGCGTGAAGCTGCGGCAGAAATTGCCAAAGAAGCGCTCGACCCGATGGGTCTTTTCGCCCTTCACTTCTTTTTCCTGCCGGCGTTCGCCCTCGATCGTGAGCACGTCGTCCTCCAGGGTCACCTTGACGTTTTCACGCAGGATGCCCGGGAGCTCGGCCCTTACCAGATACTCAGTCTCCGTCTCCTTGATGTCGACGGCGGGCGACCACTCGATCTTCATTGCCCCATTTTCACCGAGAAGTTGCGGCCACCTGCCAAACATCGGAGTGGAGAGATTACGGAAGAACTCATCAGTTTCCCTGAATGGTTCCCAACGCATCAGGTTCATAAGCGTCTCCTCCATCCGACGACCGGCCGATCCTGCCGGTCACCCATAAAGATAGACATTTCAGCTGAAGTCTCAATACGTAGAAATACCCATGTCGACCATCATGGTCATCCGCACGAGTTGGGCGAGCGAGGTGGCGCCCATTTTCTCCATCAGGTGTGCCCGATGGATTTCAACGGTTCGCTGGCTGATCCCCAATTCTGAAGCGATCACCTTGTTGACCTTGCCGAGCGTCACCAGCCGCAATACTTCCTTTTCCCTTGGCGTCAGCGCTACCAGCTGCGCACGGATCCGGTCCTTTTCGCCGAGCCGCGCGCGATTGCTGAGGTCCGTGGCGAGTGCCCGGTGAATGCGTCCAGTGAGTTCCCTGTCGCTGAACGGCTTTTGCAGGAAATCGGCGGCGCCGTGCTGCATTGCCTCGACCGCCATCGGCACGTCGCCATGGCCGGTGATGAATATGATCGGAATGATCGCGCCACGCAGGTTCAGTTCATCCTGGAGCTCAAGCCCGCTCATGCCCGGCATGCGGACGTCCAGGATGATGCAGCCGTGCTGCTCGGGGTCGTATTGCGCGAGGAAATCGACGGCCGAGCTGTGGGTAATGACCGGGATCCCCAGCGACTTGATCAGCAGGGCCAGCGAGTTGCACACGGCGTCGTCATCATCGACGACGAAAACCTTCGGTGCATGGTCCCTGATGTTCATGGTGTCGATTCCATGGCGTTCGGCAGCGTGATGACAAAGCATGCGCCACGCGGCGCGTTTGGATGGTACTCAAGCCGGCCGCGATGCGCCTCGACGATGGATTTGCTGATTGCAAGCCCGAGGCCAGTGCCCTGTTCCTTGGTGGTGCAGAACGGGTCGAATATCCGCCCGGCGATCGCCGGATCGACTCCCGGTCCGGAGTCGATCACGCGGATCTCGATCTCGCCCGCCGCGAGCCGGCGGCTGCGCACGATGACCTGCCGCGCGCCTGCGCTGGCCGTGGCCAGCGCTTCGATGGCGTTGTGGATCAGGTTGAGCAGCACCTGCTGGATCTGGATGCTGTCGAGCTCAATTTGCGGCAGATTGCCGGCGAAATCGAGCACCAGCTCGACGGAACTCAGCCGCGCATCGCTTCGGATCAGCACCGACAGATCCTCGATCAGCTTGTTGACGTCGGCCGGCGCACGCCGCGGCTCGTGGGCACGGACGAGATTCCGCACCCGGCGGATGATTTCCGCTGCGCGCAAGGCCTGGCCGGAGATCTGCCGCAGGGCGGCCTGGACCTCGGCAAGTTCGGTTCCTTCGGCTTCGAGCAGCCGTTCGCAGGCCATCGCGTAGTTGGAAATCGCGGCCAGCGGCTGATTGATCTCGTGGCCGATCGCCGCCGCCATTTCGCCCATGGTAGCGAGGCGCGATACGCTGGCCATCCGCTGCTGCATACGCTGCTGCTCCTCGGCGGCCTCGCGGCGGGATGTCAGGTCGTGCAGGAAACCGACAAAGCGCGGAGGGTCTGAATCCGGTATGTGACCGACGGCGAGATTGACAGGGAAGGAGCTGCCGTCTCTGCGGCACGCCTCGACATCACGGCCGATGCCGATGATGTGAGGCACGCCACTGTCCAGGTAACGCCTGATATGCCGGTCGTGCTCGCTTCGATGTGGCTCGGGCATCAGCCGGTTGACACTGGTGCCGATGGCTTCGGCCATCGTGTAGCCGAACATCCTTTCGGCGGCTCGATTGAAGGCCTCGATGATTCCGCGGTGGTCGATGATGATCACCGCGTCGACAGCGACATCGAGCAAGGCCCTGAATTCGCGTGTGACGGGCGGGGAGGTCATGGAATCCGGTGCCAACAATATCAGAGTGAACCCTCGGCCGCCTGCAGGCATTCACAGGATTCAAGCCGCGTCCTGACTTCCTTGACGGCGGCCTCGGCCTTGCCGATCCGGCTCATATCCACCTGGATTGAATGCGGGAGCTCCTCAGTGGTCAGCGGCTGTTGGGTCCGGAGCTGCTGTTCGAGGACATCCAGGGTCGCCTCGGAAGGATCCAGGCCGCTGCTGGCGCGCGTCTGCAGGCGCGATTCCAGCGCAGCGGAGTCGGACACGCAGGACACGATCAGGTACCGGCATCGCCGTCGCAACGCCAGGGCACGGAACATTTCGCGATGTGCCGGGTCGAGGAACGAGGCATCGACGACGACGCCACAATTGCCTGCCAACCCTGCTTCGGCGCATTCCAGCAGGCGCGCGTAAGTTCCCCGCGTCGCTGCAGAGTCATAGGCCCCTTCGCCGACGCCAAAAACCCGCCTGGCCAGCGGCGCGACGCCTGCCAGGCGCTTGCGCTCGAGGTCGGATCGGATTCGCAGCGCTGGAATTGCCGAGACGAGGCGCTCGCTCAACCAGGATTTTCCGGACGCCGTGACGCCGTGCATGATGACGAGTGTTCCCGGCCTTGCATGCATGAAGTGAATCGCAGTCGCAAGGCGTTCCGTCAGGCGCCCTTCCAGTGCGCGACGTTCCTCCGGGCCGGCCGTCTCGGCGCCGAGCGCATCGACCTTGGCACGAACGAGAGCAAGATACGCGGCGTAGAGCGGCAGCAGGCGCAATCCTTCATAGTCGCCGGTCTCCTCCAGGTAGCGGCTCATGAACTCGCAGGCCAGATCCGCACGTCCGCGGGACGTCAGGTCCATGAACAGGAACGCGGCATCGCTTATCACGTCGATCCAGCGCAGTTCCGGATCGAATTCAAGGCAGTCGAATGGCAGCCACTGCTGCCGCCAGCGCACGATATTGCGGGTGTGCAGGTCGCCATGACCTTCCCGCACCATGCCGGACTGCAGGCGCGAACGGATCAGCGGCTCAAGTTCCGCCAGTGAATTATCGGTCCACCTGGCCAGCTGCTCGAGCTGCTGCAACTCGGCAGCGCCGTTCAGGTGCGTGCGCAACAGGCTGAAGTTGTCGAGCATCGGCGCGCGCACGCTGTCGAAGGTCCCGTATGGACCTTGCGCCGGCGCCACGGCTGCCCGCAGGTGCAGGTCCGCAAGCTGCGCTCCAAAGCCGCTCATGTCCCCCGGCATCACGGCATCGCGGGCAAGCTGGGTCGCCAGTTCCTGTGACGGGTCGAACTCGTGCATCCGGACCGCGAATTCCACCGGCTCGCCGGCGCCGCCGACCCGTAACCGCCCGTCTTCGCGGACGATCGGGACCACATCGACGTACAGGTCTGGTGCGAAGCGGCGATTCAGCCGCAGTTCCTCATTGCACAGCGTGCGCCGCCGCTCGAGTGTGGAGGCATCGATGAAGTCGTAACGGACCGGCTTCTTGATCTTGTAGGCGAAGGGGCCGGTCAGCAGGACCCAGGAGATGTGCGTCTGCTTCAGATCGAGGTGCGCGAGAGGGTGCGGAAAGACGCCCTCGACGAGCATTTCGGCAATGTCCAGTCCGTTCGTCACGCGCCCCCGGATTTCCGCTGCCTCTGCCGGCATCTTGCCACCCTTGCCGATGGCTGTGATGGCGTCCATTCGGGGTTTTACCTAGTTGCGGAGGAGGTGACCGTAGCTGGACCCGGGGCAAGGTCATCCACTACTATCCGCCATCTTTCCGGGCGCGTAGCTCAGCGGTAGAGCACTACCTTGACATGGTAGGGGTCACAGGTTCGATCCCTGTCGCGCCCACCAGGATTCCCGCCCTTTCCCGCCTCAGCTATCCCGCGCCGCGGCGCCTTTCAGCGCAGCGAGTTCGCTGCCATGGGTGTCGATCATGAGGACGCGCGTCGCTTAGCGATAGCGCTCACGGCATCCCCGGATGACGGCGTCGGGAGCATCGCGCAATCAATCGTTGTCCTCCCGCGGCCGGGTCTATAGATTGAACCCGCAGCGATCGGCTGCGGGGGATCCGGGCACACCCGACCATGGCGACCGGCCGCTATGACGTCATCATCATCGGAGGCGGCCACAACGGCCTGACCTGCGGCGCCTACCTCGCGCGCGCGGGCAAGAAGACGCTCGTGCTGGAGCGCCGGGACGTGATCGGGGGCGCGGCGGTCACCGAAGAATTCGCGCCGGGCTTCCGGACCTCGACCTTCTCTTACGTCATGAGCCTGCTGCACCCCAAAGTCATCCGGGACCTCGGGCTTCGTGAACTGGGGCTCACCGTGCTGCCGGCCACGGACCTCTTCTGCCCGCTGGGCAAGGACGACTACATCGTCTTCAGCGGCGACGTGGCCCGCACGGCCCGGGAGTTCAGCCGCTTCTCGAAACACGACGGCGCGATCTATCCCGAGTTCGATGCCCATCTCAACGAAGCCGCCAACGTCGTGCGCCAGCTGCTGTTCGACACGCCGGTCGATCCCTCGCGCCGGGACTTCAGGAGCCTGCACGACACGCTGAAGCTCGCGTGGAAATACCGCAGGATCGGGAAGAATTTCTACCGCGTCGTCGACCTGCTGACCATGAGCGCCGACGACTACCTGTCCCGCTGGTTCGAGCACGGCGTGACGCGTGCCGTGCTGGGCTACTACTGCTCGATCGGCACGTTCGCCGGCCCGAAGACGCCCGGCTCCGCCTACGTCGTGCTGCATCACATCATGGGCGAGCACGAGGGCGCCGGCGGCTGGGGCTTCATCCGGGGCGGCATGGGCGCGATCAGCGAGGCGATCGCGGCATCCGGTCGCCGCCACGGCATGGAGGTCCGGACCGGCGCCGAAGTGGCCCGGGTCGAGGTTGTGGGCGGCCGCGCCACGCGGGTCGCCACGACGGGCGGGGACAGCTACGACGCGCAGGTCATCGCCTGCAACGCGAGCTGCAAGGTGCTGTTCGACCGCCTGCTCGACCCGGGGCAGCTGCCGGCCGAGTTCCTGAAGCACATCCGCGGCTACCGCACGTTTTCCACGGCCTTCAAGATCAACGTTGCCGCCGAGGCGCCGCCGCGATTCGCCGCATTCGACGCAGCGGCCTGCGGTTTCGAGGCGCCGAACTATGCACATATCGGTCCCGACATCGATTACCTGCAGGCCGCCTACGAGGACGCCTGCCATGGCCGCTGGTCGCGCCGACCCTTCGTCACCGCGGTCGTGCCGACGACGGTCGACGACACGCTCGCGCCCCGGGGCAAGCACGTCGTGAACCTGTTCGGCGGCCACGCGCCCTATGCGTTGCAGGGCGCGAGCTGGGAATCCGAGCGCGCCGCGTTCCTGAAGAATGTCCACGACACCATCGACGAAGTCGCGCCAGGCTTCAGCGACGGCATCATCGCGGAGCAGGTCCTGCTGCCGCCCGACATCGAGCGCATCATCAACACGCCGCAAGGTCACATCTTCCATGGGGAATTGGCGCTCGAGCAACTCTTCTTCCAGCGACCGGCGCCGCACTATGCCGACTACCGCTCGCCGATCCGCGGCCTCTATCAATGCGGCTCCTCGACCCATCCAGGCGGCGGCGTGTCGGGCATTCCCGGCCACAATGCGGCGCGCGAGATCCTGAAGGACTGGAAGTCGCTCCGTGCCTGACCACAGCGGCCAGGCGGCTGACCCGGGCTCGATCGATGCGCTGATCGAGGCGCAGCGGCCGGGCTACTCGCTCGACCAGGCGTTCTACACGCACCCGGCCATCTTCGAACGCGACCGCGAGCGCGTGTTCCGCAATCACTGGTTCATGGCGGGCCACGCGTCGCAGATCCCGAAGGCCGGCGACTACCTGCTATTCGAACTCGCCGCCGAATCGATCATCCTCGTGCGCGACGCTGAGGGCGCGATTCACGCGCACTACAACGTCTGCCGTCACCGCGGCAGCCGCGTGCTGCTCGCGCCGGCGGGCAACGCGCGGGCGATCACCTGCCGCTACCACGGCTGGACCTATGCGCCGGACGGCAGCCTCCAGGCCGCGCCGCGCATGGGAGCGGATTTCAGGCCCGGCGACCACGGCCTGAAACCCTGCTGCGTGCGGATCGTCGAGGGGCTGCTGTTCGTCAGCCTGTCCGACGACCCCGCGCCGGCCCTCGACGACGTCGTCGCGGGATTGGCGCCGTACCTCCGCCTGCACGGCGTCGCGGACGCGAAGCTCGCCCATCGCGAGACCTACGCGGTGCGGGCCAACTGGAAGCTGACCGTCGAGAACTACCTCGAGTGCTATCACTGCAAGCCGGCGCACCAGGAGTACTGCGGCGTCGAGATCAAGGCCGACAAGATCGGCGACGGGTCGCCGGCGGCGCTGGCGCGCTACGAGGCGCGGCATCGCGTGTGGCTGGCGCGTGCGACCGCGCTCGGCGCGACCATGCCCGAATTCGGAACGGAACTGCCCCTGGATGTATCCCTGCCGCGTGCGCAGTTCGGCGCCGCCTATCGCGCACCGCTGCGGGAGTCGTACTTGAGCGCCACGCAGGACGGCAAGCCCGCCGCGCCGCTGATGGGCGGGTTCCGGGACTACGACGGCGGCGAAACGGCGCTCGGCCTCGGGCCGTTCACCTACATGCTGGCGTACAACGACCACGCGGTCTTCTTCCAGTTCGTGCCGCGCGAAGCGGAGCAGAGCGAGATCGTGGTCAGCTGGCTGGTCCACGGCGCGGCCCGCGAAGGCGTGGACTACGATCGCGCACGCCTCACCTGGCTCTGGTCGGTGACGACGGAGCAGGACAAGTCAATCATTGAGGCGAACGCCGCCGGCATCCGCTCCAGCCGCTACGAGCCGGGGCCATCGTCGCTCCTCGAGTACGACCTCGACGGGTTCCGTGCCTGGTACCTTGCCGTGACCGGGCCACCGAGCCGCCTGAAGCGGCTCTCCCGCCGCGGCGGCGGCCGGTATTTCGGGATCTGAGCCTTCCGGTCGTGAATGCCTATACCTGGGGGATCCTGGTCAGCCTCGCGGCTTACCTGGTCATCGGTACCTGGGCCGGGCGGCGCGTCCGGCACCTCGACGACTATTTCGTCGCGGGCAGGCAGGCGCCGACGCTCCTGATCATCGGCACGCTGGTTGCGAGCCTGCTGAGCACGACCGCCTTCCTCGGCGAAGTGGGCATGGCTTATTCCGGTTACGGCGCACTGGTGCTGACGCTCGTCGCCATCAACGTGCCGGGCTACATCGCCGGCGCCCTGTTCTTCGGCCGGCACCTGCGACGCAGCCGCGCGCTGACGGTCGCCGAGTTTTTCGGCCAGCGCTTCGCGAGCCGGCGCGTCCAGGCCGCCGCCGGGACGCTGATCGTCGTGGGCCTGGGCTTCTACCTGGTGGCGGTCACCCAGGGGACGGCGCTCGTCGCCGCGCGGGTGTCGGGCGTGTCGTACTCGACCGCGCTGGTGATCGTCTGGGCGGGCTATACCGCCTTTACGTTCTATTCGGGCTCGCGCGGTGTCGTGATCAACGACACGCTGATGTTCCTGCTGTTCACGATCGCCGGCTTCGTCGCGCTCGGTTGCGTGGTCGCGGCAGTTGGCGGCTGGTTCCCGGCCGTGCAGTCACTGGCGACCTTCGCCGACAAGCCCGGGATCATCTCCTGGCACGGCATGACGGGCCCCGGCGCCAACTGGGACACGCCGGCCGATGCGTTGACCTGGTCGGTGATCCTGGGCGTCGCCTGGTCGGTCGTCGTGGCGGTGAGCCCCTGGCAGGCGAGCCGCTACCTGATGGCGAAGAATGAGCACGTGGTGATCCGGGCCGGGTGCGGGGCAGGGGCCTCGCTGATCCTGCTTTATCCGGCGCTCATGTTCTGCGGCGCCGCGATCAACCTGGGCAATGCACACATCGAGCCGGCGGAGGGCGCGATGATCTGGGCGGCGCAGCAGTTGATGCCGACGGCCGCGGGCGTGCTGGTCGCCGCCGGCATCGCGGCGGCGGGCCTGTCGTCCGCCACGACCTTCCTGTCGCTCGTCGCATTCAGCGCGAGCCACGATATCCTTCCGCATCGGACAACAGACGACGCCGCCAGGCTCCGGATCAGCCGTTGGAGCATGCTGGGCGTCGGCGTGGCTGCGCTCGCACTGTCCCTAGTCGTGCCGCCCAACATCTTCTGGATCACCTACTTCGCCGGCACCGTCTTTGCTTCGTCCTGGGGACCTGTCGCCTTCATGAGCGTGTGGAGCCGGCGCATCACGGAGGCAGGTGCGTTCTGGGGGATGATCGCCGGCTTCCTCGGCAACGTCGTGCCGAAGGCGCTCGCGCTGTTGCATGCCGTCTCGCTGCCGGTCTGGGCGGATCCGATCCTCATCGGCGCACTGGTCGGCGCGGCGGTGACCGTCATCGTGTCGCGCTACGGCACCGTGAGCGAGGCCGAACACCGCTACCGCCTGCGCCTGCACGAAGTGCCGGCTGGCGAGCTCGCTGCGGACGAGACGCGCCGGACACTGCGCTGGCCCACGATGCTGATGATCGCAGGCGGACTGCTGGCGGCCGTCATGGTCGCCGGCTATGCGCTGCCATACCGGGAGGCGATAAGCCGGGCCGGCGGCACGGACTGGCACGGCGAGGTCGTGTTGAGCCTGTTCTGCGGCCTGGTGCTGTTTGCCTGCGGATGGCTCGCGCGCCGGGCCGTGCAGCGTCGCCTCTGAAGAATGGTCGTCGTGGGAGAGATCCGATGAACCCGATCGTGAAGACATTGGTATTCGCCGCAACGATCCTCGGCGCGGGCATTGCGACGGCGCAAGACCGGGGGACGGTGGCGCTGATCGGTACCGGCGACATGGGGAACTCGCTGGGGCTCCGGCTGGCCGCGCTCGGCTATCACGTCGTGTACGGAACCCGCAGCCCCGATAGCGAACGCGTGCGCGAGCTCGTGGCGCTCACAGGGAACGGCGCCACGGCGGCGACGCAGCAGCAGGCGGTGGAACGCGGCAACATCGTGTTCCTGCTGGTGCCCTGGCCCGCGATGGAGTCGGTCGCGCGCGGCCTCGGCGGGCTCGACGGCAAGATCGTCGTCGACGTCTCGATGCCGTTCGAGCAGGGCCGGGACGGCTATCCGCAGAGCATGCTCCCGACCTCCAGCGCCGAGATGATCCAGGGCTGGAATCCCAGCGCCCGGGTCGTGAAGGCTCTCGCGACCCAGGGCTCGCAGATCATCGACG
>JAHFSF010000060.1:0-4544 GCA_023265875.1 Gammaproteobacteria bacterium
CTCGAGCAACGACCCGCCGAGCGGACCGGCGAGCCACGCGCGAAGATCCGGGTCGGGCGCGTTCATGTCGAGAGCATACCCGGACGGCCGCGTCGGAGGCCAGAACGCGAAGGAGTGGAAATTGTCGCGCGACGGCGATCTAATACCGGCCGTCATTGCAACGGCCACCGCCACGGGCAGGAATTGGGCACGCTGGACGTCAGGCCGATACCGGCATTTCAGGACAATTACATCTGGTTGCTCCACGGGCTCGCCGAGCGTCTGGCCGTGGCCGTTGTGGACCCCGGTGATGCGGCTCCGGTGCTGCGGGCACTCGGGGCCGATGGGCTGCGGCTGGACGCAATCCTGGTGACTCACCATCATGCGGACCATGTCGGCGGCGTTGCGGAACTCGTGGCGGCAACCGGTGCCATGGTCTTCGGCCCGGCCCGGGAGAAGATGCCCGTCGAGATCCGCCGGCTCGCGGGCGGCGATCGCGCGCGCCTGCCGACGCTGAGCCTCGAATTCGAGGTAATCGACGTGCCAGGCCACACGGCGGGCCACATCGCCTATTTCGGCCATGACGCACTGTTCTGCGGCGACACGCTGTTCAGCGCCGGTTGTGGCCGCCTGTTCGAAGGCACGGCGGCCCAGATGCAGGCTTCACTCGATGCGCTGGCTGCGCTGCCTGAATCGACCCGGGTCTTCTGTGGCCATGAATACACGCAGGCCAACCTGCGCTTTGCGATGACCGTCGAGACCGGCAATGCCGATATTGCGACCTATGCACGGAATGCCGGGTCCCTGCGCGCCGCCGGGCGACCGACCCTGCCTTCGACCATCGGGCTTGAGAAGCGCGTCAATCCTTTCCTGCGCAGCCGGCTTGACAATATCCGGTCAGCGGCCGAGAGCCATGCTGGCAGGACGCTCGCGACCGCGGTGGAAGTATTCGCCGAGGTCCGCGGATGGAAGGACAATTTTAGATGACCGGGATCCGATTTCTGCTGCGCTTCATTGCCTGTGCCGGCTGGTGCATCGTCATGGCCGGCTGCGCGAATGTTGCTGCAACGAGCGTCAGCTCGCTTCCCGATGCCGAAATCGTCAATGACCCGTCCAGGGAAGAGGTCACCGAGGAACTGGAGGCGCCGACGACGCCGGCGCTGCCGATACCGGTCATCACGTCGCCGATGCACGATGAGCAACCGGCGGTAACGATTGTCCCGGGCGATGTCCTCGACCGGGTCCGCAGCCGGTTCGCACTGCCGGAGGTCGAGCATCGCCGGATCGATTCGGAGCTGGCCTGGTTCCAGCGCAACCCGGATTACGTCGCCCGCACCTTTGGCCGCGCCCAGCGTTATCTCCACTTCATCGTCGATGAGGTCGAGGCCCGCGGCATGCCGGGGGAGCTTGCGCTCCTGCCGGTGGTGGAGAGCGCGTTCAATCCATTCGGTTACTCGCGCAGTCGCGCTGCGGGGCTCTGGCAGTTCATCGCGCCCACCGGGGAGCGTTTCGGGCTCAGGCGAAACTACTGGCAGGACCAGCGTCGCGACGTCGTGGAATCGACGCGGGCTGCACTCTCCTACCTGACCGAGCTGTACCAGCGCTTCAATGGCGACTGGTTCTTGGCGATCGCCGCCTATAATTTCGGGTCCGGCAACGTGCAGCGCGCGATCAACCGCAATCTCATGCTGCGCCGGCCGACCGATTTCTTCTCGCTGTCGCTGCCGGCGGAGACCCGCGCTTATGTGCCGAAGCTGATCGCCATCGCTCGACTCGTGCGCGATCCGGCGGCCCACGGCATGTTCCTGCCGCCGATTCCCGATGCGCCCTATTTCCGGGTCGTGCCGACCGATGGACCGGTGGACCTGCGACTGATGGCCGAAATGGCCGGGGTGGACAGCGAGGAACTGCTGGCGCTCAATCCCGCATGGAACCGCTGGCTGACCGATCCCGACGGTCCGCACCGGATGCTGATACCGGAGGTCGTCGCCGATGGCTTCAGCACGCAGCTCGCCGCCCTCGGACTGCCGGCCCGCGCCGGCCTCGGCACGTACACGGTCACCAACGGCGAATCATTCGCTTCCGTGGCGGACCGTTACAAGGTGCCGCAGTCCTTCCTGGAGCGATTCAACGCTGACGCGCCGTCAAGGCTCGCGGCAGGTCAGGAACTGCTGGTGCCGGCCGGCGATGTATCGCAGTTGCGAGCCGGGCTCGGCGCCGACCTCGAACGTCGCAGCCACCGTGTGCGCTCAGGCGAATCGCTCTGGAGCATCTCGCGCCGGCACGGGATGTCGGTCGGCGAGCTCGCCCGGATGAATGGCATTTCGACGGAGGCAACGTTGCACCCCGGCCAGCGCCTCGCCATTGCCGGCGCGCCCGGCCGCAGCAGTGACGCCGGCAGCGGCGCGGCGGCATCACGCAGAATGCACTACACGGTGCAGGACGGCGACACCTTGTCGGCCATCGCGCGCCGTTTCGAGGTCACTGTGCAGCAGCTCCAGGGCTGGAACAATATGGGTCGCAGCACCAGCTTGCGAGCCGGTCAGAGACTCACGATTCACCTGGGTGCCAATGCTGACGTCGGCGGCTGAACTCGACTGGGGGAAGGCATGGGATTCCTGAGCGGCAAGAAGGTCTTCATCGTCGGCCTCGCAACCGACCGCTCGATCGCCTGGGGCATTGCCGAGGCCATGAAACGCGAAGGCGCTTTGCTTGCCTTCAGCTACCAGAACGATCGCATCAAGGACCGCGTCCTCGAACTGGCGGGTGAGCTGGGTTCCGGTCTGGTCATGCCGATGGATGTCGCCATCGACGGCCAGATCGACGAGGCGTTTGCACGGCTGCGCTCCGAATGGGGCGCGATCGACGTCATCGTCCATTCAGTTGCGTTCGCGCCCCGCGAGGCGCTCACCGGAAGCTTCGTCGAATGCACGACGCGCGAGGCCTTCAGCCTCGCCCACGACGTCTCGAGCTACAGCCTGACGGCGCTCGCGCGCGCCGGCCTGCCGCTGATGGAAGGCCGGCGGGGCGCCCTGCTGACGATGTCCTACCTCGGCGCCGTGCGCTCGATCCCCTCCTACAACGTCATGGGCCTGGCCAAGGCCAGCCTCGAGGCGAATGTCCGCTTCCTGGCGGCCGACCTCGGTCCGCGCGGCATCCGCGTCAATGCCATCTCGGCGGGCCCGATCAAGACCCTCGCTGCCGCCGGCATCCCGGGTTTTCGCAAGATGCTGCATCACGTCGAGCAGGCGGCGCCGCTTCGGCGCAATGTCACGACCGCGGATGTCGGCAATGCCGCCGCTTTCCTGTGCTCGGATCTCGCGGCGGGGATCACCGGCGAAGTCCTCTATGTTGACTCAGGCTATAGTCACGTCGGCATGAGCTTCCCGGAATAGTACGACTGCGTGGCAGCGTTCCGGCCCGGCCGGATACCCCTCGCTCGCTCAGAAGAAAAAGGCAAATTCGCTCGCTCCGGGATCCGGCCCGGCCGGAACAGCCGCCGCGAAGTCGCCGCTATTGGAACGGACGGGTAGGCGCGCGCGTGGCCACGCAAAGTGGCCCGGGACCCAAGAGAACGAATTTGCCTTTTTCTTCTGAGCGAGCGCGGGTGCCCGGGCCACCATGCGTGGCCACCGACATCTCGACATCACGCGTGCCGCGCGCTTACTCGAAGACTTGCGGGTTGACGTCGACTTCAGCGCCAGCGCGAAGCGCGGCGATGTACGCCGTCGCATCCGCCGCACTCGCGCGCTCGCGCGCCTGTTCCTGCTCGCTCTGCCGTTCGGCCGGCGGCAATGACGCAAGCGAACCCGTGCGGACTGCGCTCAGCTGCCAGATGGCCGTGTCGCCGCTGCCGAGCACGACCGTGCCGAACTGCGGCCGGCCCGCGGGGCGCGGCGCACTGAACACGGCGCTCCTGATTTCCGCGGGAACGGCGGACTCATTGCGGCGAATGAGCCTCGGCTGGTAGGAAGCCGTTGCGTCCGGCGCCTGCCATAGCTTCGTGAGCGCGAGCCAGTCGCCACCCGCCGATAATTCGCCGACGACCGCCTTCCCCTTACCCGAAGCCTGCCGCCCCGCTTCCTCGAGCCGGGCTGCGGCGATCACCTGCTCGCGGACCGTTTCGAACGGCTTCGCGCTCGCGGGCTCATGCGCCGCGACGCGCACGGCGACGACCCGGCCCGGCGACAGTTCGACGGTCTGCAGCTCGCGGCCTGCGAGTACATCGGGCGAAAAGACCGCCGTGATCAGCGCTGGATTCGCGCCCAGTTCGCCGCCGCCCGCGCGGGTGAAGCGGTCGATACGCTTGATCTGCAATCCCAGTTTCGTGGCCACGGTCGCCAGGCTGCCGGCTGCTTCGAATGCCAGCGTGTCGAGCTGTTCCTGCTCGTCCCCGAAGCGCTTTTCGACCTCGGCGCGCTGCAATTCGGTTTCGAGCTGGGGCCTCACCTCTTCAAACGTCTTCGACGAATCCGGCTCCGCTTCCTGCAATTGGATCACGTGGAAGCCGAATTCGGTCCGCACCGGGCCGCGGATTTCGCCTGGCTTCATGCTCCAGACTGCGT
>JAHFSF010000060.1:4554-11866 GCA_023265875.1 Gammaproteobacteria bacterium
CCTCGCCACCGCGGGCGCGGTCATAGGCGGCGCGGGCGCGGGCTTCGGCGGCCGCTTCGTCATCCCCGACTTCAATCAGAATATGGCGGGCGTGGCGGCGGCCCGTCGTCGAGAATCGGTCCTGGTTGCTCTGGTAATACTCGCGCAGCTGCTGCTCGCTGATGACGACCCCGGCGGCCAGTGTTTCGAGCTTGAGTTCGAGGTACTCGACAGTCGCCTGCTCTTCGGTCTGGTAGAGCTGCTGGTGGCCTTCATAGAAGGCCCGCAGGGCGGTCTCATCGAGCGTGACAGCCGGCAGGAATGCCGCGGCCGCTATCTTGACCCAGGCGATTTCCCGTTCTTCATTTCGCAGCGCGACCTGGCGATCGCTCTCGGCAGGCAGCATGAAAGCCGAGGTATAGATGCCGCGATCGAGCTGCCGGGCAGCGGCGACCTCGCGCTGTTCGGCCAGGAACTGCTCGGGCGGGATGCCGGCGGAACGCAGCGCGGCATGATAGGCATCGGCCGAGAACTTGCCTTCCACCTGGAATGCCGGAATCTGGCGGATGGCCTCAAGCACCTGGGCATTGCTCGTGGCATAACGCAGACCGCGGGTTCGCTGCCGGATCAACTCGCTGCGCACGGCCTGCTCCAGCACCCGCGTCCGTAACTGCGCGCGCACGTCCTCGGGGATTGCCGCGGCGCCGAATGCCGCCTGCAGGCGGGAAAGCTGCTCCTGATAATCGCGGCGCACGTTGGTGGCGCTCAATTCCGTGCCGTCGACCTCGATCCCCTTCGCCTTCGCGATGTTGCCGACTTTCACCTCGATACCCCAGAAAACAAAGACGACGCCGAGCGCCACCAGGATGGTGGTCGCAAAGATGCCTTTCAGCTTGTCGTGAATGGTCTGCAGCATGTTTCTTTATCGTGCCGGGCCGGCCGATTCGGGGGCGCTAGGTTAGCATGGAAGCGATTTCGTCTTGTGACGCCGCGTCTTCCCGGTGAGGGGTCGGGACCCGGGTGAGTGAACAAGGATCGGCTGAACGAACGAGGGTCCCGACCCCTCACGGATCGCCGGGACCTGCAACGAAAAAAGGTCGTTCCTCTTCCGAGAAACGACCTTGCGAGGGTGGTGGCGGAGCGGACGGGACTCGAACCCGCGACCCCCGGCGTGACAGGCCGGTATTCTAACCAACTGAACTACCGCTCCAGGTCAATGGTGGGTGCTGCAGGTTTCGAACCTGCGACCTTCGCCTTGTAAGGGCGACGCTCTCCCAGCTGAGCTAAGCACCCGATGGACCGGAACCCGGCCCGCCTGGGAGGCGCGCAAATATACGGCATCGCCCCACCGGTGCCAAGTTCACGGCACCCGCCTCAGTGCGGCTGCAGCGGCTTCACGGCGCGCTTGGCCGCGCGCCGCTCGGTTTCCTTCGGCGCTTCGACCGGCGTCGGCTGTGCGGCCGGTGCGATGGCAACGATCGGGCTTCGTTCCATTGCGATCTCGAGCACCTCGTCGATCCACTTGATCGGCCGGATCTCGAGCCGGTCCTTGATGTTGGCCGGGATCTCGACCAGCTCCTTCTCGTTCTCGCTCGGAATCAGCACGGTCGTGATGCCGCCGCGCTGCGCCGCCAGCAGTTTTTCCTTCAGCCCGCCGATCGGCAGCACCTCGCCGCGCAAAGTGATCTCACCGGTCATCGCCAAGTCCGCCCGCACCGCGATGCGCGTCAGCGCGGAGACCAGCGCCGTGCACATGCCGATGCCGGCGCTCGGGCCATCCTTCGGCGTCGCGCCTTCCGGCACGTGGACGTGGATGTCGAACTTCTGGTGGTAGTCCGTCTCGAGGCCCAGCATGTCGGCACGGCTGCGCACTACGGTCATCGCGGCCTGGATGGACTCCTGCATGATCTCGCCGAGCTGGCCGGTGTAGAGCAGCTTGCCCTTGCCTGGCACCACGGCCGCTTCGATGGTCAGCAGTTCCCCGCCCACTTCGGTCCAGGCGAGCCCGGTGACGAGGCCGACGCGATTCAACTCTTCCGCGCGTCCATAGCGGAACCTGCGCACGCCGAGAAATTCGTTCAGATTCGCGGAGGTCACGGAAATCCGCTGCCTGGCCGGTTCAAGCAGCAACTGCTTGACGGCCTTGCGGCAGATCTTGGCGGTCTCGCGCTCGAGGTTGCGGACGCCCGATTCGCGGGTGTAATGGCGGATGATGTCGAGCACGGCCGGGTCGTCCACCTCGAGCTCGCCTTCCTTCAGGCCGTTCTGCTTGACCTGCTTGGGCAGCAGGAAGCGGCGCGCAATATTCTGTTTTTCGTCCTCGGTGTAGCCAGGCAGCCGGATCACCTCCATGCGATCGAGCAGCGGCGGTGGAATATTCAGCGTGTTCGCGGTGCAGACGAACATGACCTCGGACAGGTCGAAATCGACCTCGAGGTAGTGGTCCGCGAAGGACGAGTTCTGTTCCGGGTCGAGCACCTCGAGCAGCGCCGATGACGGGTCGCCGCGGAAGTCCATGGACATCTTGTCCACCTCGTCGAACAGGAACAGCGGATTGCGCACACCGGTGCGGGCCATATTCTGCAGCACCTTGCCCGGCAGCGAGCCGATATAGGTGCGGCGATGCCCGCGGATCTCCGCCTCGTCACGCACGCCGCCGAGCGACATGCGCACGAACTTGCGGTTGGTCGCGCGGGCAATCGACTGGCCGAGCGAGGTCTTGCCGACCCCCGGCGGGCCGACCAGGCACAGGATCGGGCCCTTCAGCCGCTTGACGCGCTGCTGCACCGCCAGGTACTCGACGATGCGTTCCTTGATCTTCTCGAGCCCATAGTGGTCTTCGTCCAGCACGCGCTGCGCTGCGGCGATGTCGAGGTGCACCTTGGTGCGCTTCTTCCACGGCACCCGGACCAGCCAGTCGACGTAATTGCGCACCACCGTCGCCTCGGCCGACATCGGCGACATCAGCTTCAGCTTGTTGAGTTCCGCGGTGGCCTTTTCGCGCGCCTCTTTCGGCATGCCGGCCTTGGCGATGCGCTTCTCGAGGTCGCCGAGTTCGTTCGGCGCTTCATCAAGGTCGCCCAGTTCCTTCTGGATCGCCTTCATCTGTTCGTTCAGGTAGTACTCGCGCTGGCTCTTTTCCATCTGCGACTTGACGCGGCCGCGGATCTTCTTTTCGATCTGCAGCACCTCCATCTCGCCCTCGATCAGCGTCATCACCTGCTCCAGCCGGGCGCGGACGTCCTGCATCTCGAGGACTTTCTGCTTCTCGCTCAGCTTCAGCGCCATGTGGGCCGCGACCGTGTCGGCGAGGCGTCCCGGCTGCTCGATGCCCGCCAGCGACGTCAGGATCTCGGGGGGCACTTTCTTGTTGAGCTTCACGTACTGCTCGAAGTGCGAAACGACCGAGCGGGTCAGCACGTCGATCTCGCGTTCGTCGTACTGCTCGACGTCCGGCAGCGGTGTCATGTCGGCGGTGAAATACGCTTCCGCCTCCATGCCTTCGACCAGCGCGCGCCCGACGCCTTCGACCAGCACCTTGACAGTGCCGTCCGGCAGCTTCAGCAGCTGCAGGATCGTGGCGCTGGTCCCGACCGCGTACAGGTCGCGTGGCTTCGGATCATCGACATCGGCCTGTTTCTGGGCGACCAGCAGGATCTGCTTGTCGCGCCGCATCGCCTCGTCCAGCGCCAGGATGGACTTGTCACGGCCGACGAACAGCGGGATGACCATGTGCGGATAGACCACCACGTCGCGCAGCGGCAGCACCGGCACGCGGGTGGACTGTGGGGCCGTCGGGGTCTTGCTGGTGGCGTCGCTCACTTCGGTTTCCTCCGGCCCGCGAAATCGGGCACCGACGCAGTTCGGTTGCAAGGATACGTCATGGGGGCGACCGGTGTGCTGCACAAGTCGCATTCCGCGGGAGCCGCGCCGGGCGTCCCGGGCAAGAAAGGGGACGCAACCCTTTTTGGCCGCCGGCAAACTGCGGATGCGTTCGCATTCTCAAAAAAGGGTTGCGTCCCCTTTTATGCAGGATCAGGGGGCGCTGGAACCGGCGGCGCGGCGAATCTCGGTGGGCGCCAGCTGCGTCTCGTCGGTCCGATACACGAGATAAGGCTTGCTTTCCCCGAGGATGACCGTCTCGTCGATGACGACCCTGGCCACATTCTTGAGCGACGGCAGGTCGTACATGATGTCCAGCAGCACGTTTTCGAGGATCGTGCGCAACCCGCGCGCACCGGTCTTGCGGTCCATGGCCTTGCGCGCAACGGCGCGCAGGCTGTCTTCCCGCAACTCCAGTTCCGCGCCTTCCATGTCGAACAGGCGCACGTACTGCTTGGACAGCGCATTCCGCGGCTGCGTCAGGATCGTCACCAGCGCTTCCTCGTCGAGCTCCTCGAGGGTTGCGACGACCGGCAGGCGGCCGACGAACTCCGGGATCAGGCCGAACTTGATCAGGTCCTCGGGCTCGACGTCCTTGAACACATCGGCGCCGGCCGGCCGCTCGGAGGGCGCGCGCACCTCGGCCGCAAAGCCGATCCCGCCGCGACTGCTGCGCTTCTCGATGATCTTCTCGAGCCCGGCGAAGGCGCCGCCGCAGATGAACAGGATGTTACCGGTGTCAACCTGCAGGAATTCCTGCTGCGGGTGCTTGCGGCCACCCTGCGGCGGCACCGAGGCGATCGTCCCCTCGATCAGCTTCAGGAGCGCCTGCTGCACGCCCTCGCCCGAAACGTCACGCGTGATCGACGGGTTGTCGGACTTGCGCGAGATCTTGTCGATCTCGTCGATATAGACGATGCCGGTCTGGGCCTTCTCGACGTCGTAATCGCACTTCTGCAGCAGCTTCTGGATGATGTTCTCGACGTCCTCGCCGACGTAGCCCGCCTCGGTCAGCGTGGTCGCATCCGCGATCGTGAATGGCACATTCAGCAGCCGCGCCAGCGTCTCGGCCAGGAGCGTCTTGCCGCAGCCGGTCGGGCCGATCAGCAGGATGTTGCTTTTGGCGAGCTCGACCTCGGTCTGGTCGGCGCGATGCCGCTTTTCGCCCGGCTTCGCCTGCAGGCGCTTGTAATGGTTGTAGACGGCGACCGCGAGGATCTTCTTGGCGTGATCCTGGCCGATCACGTATTCGTCGAGGACCTTGCGGATCTCGTGCGGCTTGGGCAGCCGGTCCCGGGACCGCTCCTGCTTTTCCTCGAGTTCCTCGCGGATGATGTCGTTGCAAAGCTCGACGCATTCGTCGCAGACGAACACCGACGGGCCGGCGATCAGCTTGCGGACCTCGTGCTGGCTCTTGCCGCAGAACGAGCAGTACAGCAACTTGCCGTCATCGTGCTTGCCCCGGGTATCGTCCACCATGCCTGTGGTCCTCACTAGCCGGGAGACCGGCAGCCGTTTTATAGCATGCCGCATCCGGCCGATAAAAACTCTTTCTATATCAAACAGTTGCCAGAATATCCTGGCACGGTCCCTTACTTGACAGTGCCTATGGTCGGCAATTGGCCGCGCTTTTCGAGGACGCCGTCCACAATTCCATAATCCCGCGCCTGCTCGCCGCTCATGAAGTTGTCGCGATCCGTGTCCTGGCGGATCTTTTCGATCGCCTGGCCGCTGTGGAGCGACAGGATCTTGTTGAGGCGGTCGCGGGCGTCGAGGATCTCGCGCGTGTGGATCTCGATGTCCGTGGCCTGGCCCTGGAAGCCGCCCAGCGGCTGGTGAATCATGATCCGCGAGTTCGGCAGCGCAAAGCGCTTGGTCTTGGCGCCGGCCGCCAGCAGCACCGCGCCCATGCTCGCCGCCTGGCCGACGCAAATCGTGCTGATGTCGGGCTTGATGAACTGCATGGTGTCGTAGATCGCGAGCCCCGCTGAAACGGTGCCGCCGGGGGAATTGATGTAGAGATGGATGTCCTTGTCCGGATTCTCGGACTCGAGGAACAGCAGCTGTGCCACGACGAGGTTGGCCATCTGTTCCTCGACGGGCCCGACAATGAACACGACGCGTTCCTTCAGGAGCCGCGAGTAGATGTCGTAGGCACGCTCGCCCCGGGCGGTCTGTTCAACCACCATCGGCACCAGATTGAGGGCCTGGGTCTCGCTGCTATTGGTCACGTCGTTCCACCCCTTTCCTCGGACGCCGCTTCGGCGCCGAAGTTCATGATCTCCTTGAAGCTGCTCGGCTCGTCGCGGACTTCGGCCACGCCGATCACGTGCGCTACGACCTGGTCCTCGAGCGCCGCCATCTGCAACTGGCGCATGGCGCCCTCGTTCTGCAGATACTGCTGTCGCGCGGCCTCGGGATCTGCGAAGCCGGCCACGATATCGTCGAGCCGTGCCTGGACACTCGACGCATCCGGCTGGATTCCGGCCTTGCGTATCACTTCGTTCAGGATCAGGCCGAGCGCGACGCGACGGCGCGCCGCGGCCTCGAATGGTTCGCGCGGCGGCAACTGGTTGGCGTTGCGGGCACCCATCCGGCGCAGCATGTCCATCTGCATGTCGCGGATCTCGACGTCGACCAGGGTCTTCGGCACGGATATCGGGTTGGCCGCCAGCAGCTGTTCCATGACCTGCGACTTGAGCCTGGACTGCACCGCCTGGGCAAGTTCCCGCTCCATGTTTTCGCGGACCTCGGAGCGCAGGGCCTCGACACCGCCCTCGGACACGCCGAAGGCCTCGCAGAAAGCCGCGTCCACCGCCGGCAACTTCGGATCCTCGACCTTCTTCACGGTCGCCCCGAATCTCGCCGTTTTGCCGGCGACTTTCCTGACCTGGTACTCGTCCGGGAACCGCAGGTCGAATTCACGCGCCTCGCCGGCAGCGGCGCCGCGCACGCCGGCCTCGAAATCGGGCAACAGGCGATTCGTCCCGAGCACGACGACCAGATCTTCGCTGCGTCCACCCTCGAAAGGCTCGCCGTCGATGAGTCCATCGAAGTCGAGCGTGACGCGGTCACCGTCCTGGCAGCCGCGTTCGACCGTCAGGTAATCGGGCCGCTGGCGGCGCAGGCTTTCAATCATCGCGTCGATGTCGCCAACCGTGACGCTCGCCTGTGGCCGCTTCAGCTGGACGCCATCCATGCCGCGCAGCTCGAACTGCGGATAAACCTCGAAGACCGCCGTGTAGCGCAGTTCGCCCGCTTGCTCCGTGCTCTGCGGCTCGATCCGCGGACCGCCCGCCGGTACCAGCTTCTCATTGCGCACCGCCTCGGCGAACGTTTCGCGGATCAGGTCCGATACGACCTCTTCCTGGACCTGTGGCCCGTAATGTTTGCGCACGATATGGATCGGCGCCTTGCCCGGGCGGAAGCCCTTGATGCGCGCCGTGCGGCT
>JAHFSF010000061.1 GCA_023265875.1 Gammaproteobacteria bacterium
AACGCAGCGCCCGGCGCAGTCCAGCATTGCCGATCGCCTGAGCCGGCATCGCATCGCGATGAACATCGAACGACTGGTCGCGATGGCGAATGACATTGCCGCCTTCTTCGCCAGCGACCCGGACCCGGACGCGGCAGCCGAACAGGTGGCGAACCACCTCCGCAAATTCTGGGCACCGCGAATGCGCGAGGCCATCCGGCGCTGCGTGCAGGAAGGCGGTACGGGCCTGAGCCCGCTCGCGAGGCGCGGCGTCCAGCGCCTGTGACCCTGCCGTTCATTGATTATCGAAAACTTGGGCGCTAGCATGCCCCGCTCAGCGGTCTAGGGGAAAACGAGTGGATCAGTCGATGCAGAACGCGGTCGAGGCAAGCGGAAAGTCGGCCGAGGCGGGCGGCACCGCAACGACGCCGTTTCGCTTCTACGACAATCGCCAGAAGTACCTGGCCTTCGTCAATACCTGCAATGAAAAAGCCGCGGTGGCGCGCCGCGTGGCGCAGGAACTGAGCCAGATCAAGCCCTCGCCGCCCGCATTGCGCATTTTCGATGCCGGCATGGGTGACGGCACCGTGCTGGCGCGAGTGATGCGCGGCACCCACGAGCAATTCCAGAACGTGCCGGTGCTTGCGGTCGCGAAGGAGATCAGCCTGGAGGATGTGCGGCTCGGCCTCGACAAGATGCCTGACCGGTTCATCGAACACCCGGCTACCGTGGTCGTGGTCACCAACCTGAATTACACGGAAGCACCGCGCCTGATGTTGCGCGACGTGCAGGCGGCGGCAGCACTGAACTGGCACGAAGTGCGGCTCACGGGTTCGACGGCTTACGAGTACGGCGAGCAGATCGAAGCGCTCGGGGCCACGTTGTCGTATGGCTGGCAGACGAGGCCTAGCCCCAAGACCGGCAATCCGGTGCTGGTGCGCCCCTCGGTACTCGTCATCTATCGCGAGGATCACCGCTTCCTGCTGGAGGGAGTCATCCCGAAGCCGGGCCGCAGTTTCGAAACCTACGATCTGATCGTCGCCTCGCAGCCCTGGCGTGCGCGCATGTCCGCCGAGTTCAAGTCACAGCGGGTGCTGACACCGCTGACGCGAAGCCTGGCCCCCGGCGGCAGGCTGCTGGCCATTCAGTCCCATGGCGGCGACCCCGGGCTTGAGATCGTGCAGAAGCTCTGGCCGGACGAGAATCCGTTCAAGGTCGACCGGCATGACCTGCTGCGCGCCCTGAAAGCGGACCTCGGGCGCGATGCGCGGGACTACGTGCTGACCGCGCAGGGCGATGACAAGGCGCTGTTCCGCTACGAGATGCACACCCTGCCTTCGGAGATCGGCGACCGGATCGGGACCTCCACGCTGTTTGCTGCATGGAATGCGGCGATCTACGTCAACCAGATCGAGGACGAGCGACTCGATGCGGTCGTGCACACGCGGCAGTATCTCGAGGCAACGCAGGAAGTCCTGCAGGCGCACGGCGGGCTGTGGTTCATCGATGAGTCGTTCGTCGTCGTGCGTCGCCGCCCGTAACCAGGATCCAGGAATAATTCATGGCAAATGATTATTTGTTCACGTCCGAATCCGTATCCGAGGGCCACCCGGACAAGGTGGCGGACCAGATTTCGGACGCGGTGCTCGATGCCATCATCGCGCAGGACAAGCGCGCGCGTGTGGCCTGCGAGACCATGGTCAAAACCGGGGTCGCGATCGTCGCGGGCGAAGTGACGACCCACGCGTGGGTGGATCTCGAGGAGCTGGTACGTCGGGTGATCCAGGACATCGGTTACACCTCCTCGACGGTCGGCTTTGACGGCGCAACCTGCGGCGTGCTGAACCTGATCGGCAAGCAGTCGGTGGATATCAACCAGGGGGTGGATCGCAAGGACCCGGAGAACCAGGGCGCGGGCGACCAGGGACTGATGTTCGGCTACGCCTGCAACGAGGCGCCCGAATTCATGCCGGCGCCGATCTATTACGCCCATCGCCTGGTCGAGCAGCAGGCCAGGGTTCGCAAGAAGAAGGACTCGCCGCTGCCGTGGATGCGGCCCGACGCCAAATCGCAGGTGACGCTGCGCTACGAGCAGGGACGCATCGCGGGCCTCGATGCGGTAGTGCTTTCAACCCAGCACGACCCGGACGTGAAGTACAGGGACCTGCGCGAGGGCGTGATCGAGCATGTGCTGAAACCGGTGCTGCCGAAGAAGTGGCTGGACGCGATGCCGGCAAGAAAGGTGCACATCAACCCGACCGGCAAGTTCGTGATCGGCGGCCCGGTCGGCGATTGCGGCCTGACGGGACGCAAGATCATCGTCGACAGCTACGGCGGCATGGCCCGCCACGGCGGCGGCGCCTTTTCCGGCAAGGACCCGTCGAAGGTTGACCGGTCGGCCGCCTATGCCGCCCGTTACGTCGCGAAGAACATCGTCGCGGCGGGACTCGCTGACCGCTGCGAGATCCAGGTTTCCTACGCGATCGGCGTCGCGAAGCCGACGTCGATCTCGGTCGAGACATTTGGCACCGGCAAGCTTTCCGATGAGCGCCTCGAAAAGCTGGTGCGTGGGCACTTCGACCTGCGTCCCTGGGGCATCATCCAGATGCTCGACCTGTTGCGACCGATGTACCGCCCGACGGCGGCCTATGGCCATTTCGGCCGCAAGCCGCGCGAGATGACCTACAACTGGGCTGAACGCAACGGCGGCGGCGTGACGCATCGCTCCGAGCAGTTCACGGCTTTCACCTGGGAGAAGACCGACAAGGTCGATGAACTGCGCGAAGCGGCCGGCTTATCGACTCGCTGACAGCGGCAGGTTGCCAGCGGACGCCGGGAGAGCGTGCAGGTCGACCCTGGGCAGGTCACGCGACAAGTTCCCTGATTGCCGTCGCACGCGGCTGTAGACGCCGCGCCCTGAACCGCGGCGCGTCATGACGAGCTGCCACAGGTGCACCAGCCCGGCTTCGAATGCGGCTTTCGACGACATCAGGTAATAGTTCCACATCCGGCGGAATCGCTCGTCGAAGGCGCGTGCAGTCTTCAAAGACCTGATCCGGTCCCAGTTCGCATTGAAGCGGTCGTACCAGGCCTGCAGAGTCGGGACGTAGTATTGACCGTAGTTCTCCCAGTCCTCGATCACGAAGCAACCATCGGTGGCATCCGCCAGCTGGGACATGGCCGGTGCCATCGAATTGCGGAAGATGTATTTTTCCAGCCATGGATCGACGATGGTCGTGCGCTCGCTGTTGCCGATCGTGTGGAGCAGGAACAGGCCATTGGGCTTCAGCATCTCGTGGACCACGCGCATCAGCGTGCCGTAGTTCTTGTACCCGACATGCTCGATCATCCCGACAATCGAGATCTTGTCGAACGGCGCAAGCCCGGAGCCGGGCAGCTCACGGTAATCGAGTCGCCGGATCGCGACCGGGAGGCCGCGCGTATATTCGCTGGCATAGCGGATCTGTTCGGCGGACAGGCTGATGCCCGTTACTTCGCAGCCGCGCGTC
This sequence comes from Gammaproteobacteria bacterium, assembly GCA_023265875.1. Classification (GTDB taxonomy): domain Bacteria; phylum Pseudomonadota; class Gammaproteobacteria; order Steroidobacterales; family Steroidobacteraceae; genus SCUD01. The sequence continues at coordinate 3,489 of JAHFSF010000061.1, forward strand.
GTGGCCGCGTACTTCGCAAAGCCGCCCCAGCCGCAACCGATGTCCAGCAGTCGGTCGCCGGGCTGTAACTCGAGCTTGTCGCATAGCATCTCGAGCTTGATGACTTCCGCCTGTTCGAGATCGTCGGTGCCGTCGAAAAAGCAGCAGGTGTACTGGTTCCAGGGCCCCAGGAACAGGGCATACATGCGGTGATCGATGTCGTAATGCTCTTCGGCAACCGCCCGGGCACGACGCGGCGTCTGCAGGTTGGTCAGCCGAGACTGCAGCACCTTGAGAGCCCGTGCAGCGCGGAACAGGGGGCTGTTCAGCTTGCTGGCTGCCAGCACGCGCCGGAACATCTCATCGAGCGCCCGGCAGTCCCAGTCGCCGTCGATGTAGGCCTCGCCGATGCCGAGCGAGCCGCGCAGCGCCCGGCGATACAGGCGACCGCGATTGACCGTGATGTCCCAGGGGCGATCGCCGCCGAGCCGGACGCCGGTGCCCTCGAGCAGGCTTTCGAACAATGGCCTGAAGATGCTGGCTGACATGGGTCCTCCCGCGGATTCTACGCCGCGGCAATTACTAGCCACAAATTCCGATTCAGTGCATATTCCGCAAACCAATCCTGGCCAGCCGTGGAGGGTGCCATGCTGAGAATGCTGCGGATTCAGGGAATGCTCCTGGCCTTCGGTGGACTTGCCTTGCTGGCGCCGGGCGAATCCATCGCCCAGGGCGGGGCGGATGCTGACTCGCGCGAGGTCATGGCCTATGCCCTGACCGAAGCCGGGCTCGCCAAGTACACGCAAGCGACCCGCAATCTGCATGCACTGCCGAATCACGGGTCGGGTGATTGCGATGATGATTCGGCCTCGAAGTCGCTGAACGCACAGGCGGCCCGCTTCAATGCGATTCCCGGGGTGCAGGCAGCCATCAAGTCCGCCGGCATGACGACCCGGGAGTACATCCTTTTCTCATGGTCGCTGCTGCAGAATGGACTGGCCGCCTGGGCCGTGGATCAGCCCGGCGGCAAGCTGCCGCCCGGGATTTCGAAAGCCAACGTCGATTTCTACAAGAAGCACGAGGCTGCAATCCAGAAAACGGGCGGACAGGAGCAGTCTGACGACTGCGACGACGAGGAAGACGACACGGACGACTTGGACGACGCAAACGATGCCTGATCAGGCGGCGGGAAAAGTCGTATCCTTGCTCCGGGCCACAGCCACACCAAGATAACGGGGAGACCTCATGAGCGACCTTAAAGAAACGATGGCGCCACCACCCGCACCGACCGGCAGCGCCAGTGCAGAAGAGAAACAGTGGGCCATGTTCGGGCACCTGTCCGCCCTGGCCGGTGGCCTCCTGACATCGGGCTGGGCCGGTGGCATCGGATTCTTCATCGGGCCGCTGGTCATCTGGCAGATGAAAAAAGACACCATGCCTTTCGTCGCCGATCAGGCCAAGGAAGCGTTGAATTTCGCCATCACGGTCTCGCTCGCGTGCCTGGTACTGCTGATCCTGACCCTCCTTAGCCTGGGTATTGGAGCGTTGTTGACCGTCCCGCTGATGCTGGTCATCGGTATCGGCGCGCTGGTATTCGTCGTGATCGCCGCGATCAAGGCCAACGAGGGCGTCGCGTATCGCTATCCGATTGCGTTGCGGTTCGTAAAGTAACGCATTGCAAGCGCCTCTCCCGAAAGGAGGGGAGTCCAGGAATCACCCGCGCGTGGTATAGGGTTCGAGCGCGCCGTAACCACGCTGGTCGATGTGGTCGAGACGCGCATCCAGTGGTGGATGCGTCTTGTACAACTGCGCCAGACTCGCCGACTTGTTGCCAAGCGCGACCATCTTCTGCAGCACGGCATAGAGTGCAAGCGGGTTCATGCCGGAGCGTGCCAGGTAAAATTGCGCGGCTTCGTCGGAGCGATATTCGGCCTCGCGATCCAGTGAGGTCAGCATGATCGTCGCGCCGTGTTTCTCGGCATAGGACTTGGCAAAGGCGCCGGCCTCGCCACCGCCTACCGTCACGTGGCTCATGGCTTCGTCCTTGCCGAGGGTCGCCATTTCCTGTTTGTGGATCACGTTGTAGTGATCGCGCTGCACCACATGGCTGATCTCATGGCCGAGCACGGCCGCCAGCTCGCTGTCGGACGCGACCAGTTCGTACAGGCCGCGGGTGACCAGGATGTATCCGCCCGGTGCGGCGAAGGCATTGACTTCCGGCGTGTCGATCACGCCGAAGGTCCATGGCAGTTCCGGACGGCTGGTCTGGGAGGCGACCCAGCGTCCGACCCGATTCACGCGCTGTTGTGCGCCGGCGTCATCCCACAACGGCCGCGCACCCAGGATACGTCCTGCGATTTCAGGGCCGAGCGCCAGTTCTTCCGCGCTCAACTCCTCTTCGGACTTGGGCGCCACCTTGGACGCAGTACCAAACTTCGAGCCGAACATCTGGCCAATCGCACCGAGCGCTTCTCGAGCGGATTTCGAAGATTCCGATTTCCCGGTCGACTTCCCGGATTTCTTGCCGCCTTTGGCTTCACCGGCATACTCCACCGGCGTCGCCTGCCAGCCCTGCCCCTCAGCGTACGTGGCGGCGGTCGGGGCATCCACCCGATAGCCAGTCATCTTGTCGAATTGCGCCTGGTCGAAGGCCGCAGACTGCAGATCGCTTTCATCGATGCCGCGCACGCCTGCGGTTTCGGTGACGCGTCCCTTGCCGGCCTTGCCGCCCATCAGCACATGCAGATTGGCGCCGCCGTCCTCAGCGCCGGCGTAGGCCACGCGCACATCATTGACGCGCACATAGCCGGGCGCGCCGGTGGGCATCTGCAACTGGTACCAGAGGCCCTGTTGGGCGGAGATCCTGACCGCGGCATCGCGCTTGAGGGTCGTGATCTTGACTGCATCAAGTTTCGGCTGGGCATAGACATCGACCGCGGGTTTTTGTACGACCGCGGACACTTCCGCAGCCTGGGCGACGGCGCTGGCCAGCGTCAGGAACAGAAGTGCGGGCAGGGTGCGCATCGGAGTCCTCAAAACGCATTGCGCCGCGCCAGCGGCCATTCGGTTGATGATACCAGCACCCGGCCGACCAGTTCGCGCAGGCGCAGGCGTTCGCCGCGATCGGAGTCATCCGCGTTGTCATCGATCTCGGCGCAGACGAACGCCAGGCGCACGTTGTCATCGTCCGCCAGCCGCGCATCGTCCGCGGCCAACTGCTTTTGGAGCCGGGCCAGGTCCGCCATCGCGGCACTGCGTGCGGCGGCCTCGGTCTCGCCGTGCCACACCAGTACCATCAGATCATCCAGGGTCTCGTGCAGCCAGCTCTTGCGTTCGACCACGCCTTCGAGCATCACCGCATCGCTGCCTGCATACAGGAAACGGCGCAAGAGGCGGCGATATTCGCGGCGCCGTGACGCTGCGGACTTGCCATCCAGACTGGCATCCGGCACAAAGCGCAACCGCGCCATCGCCAGCCAGCGATCCCTGTCCGGGTTGAATTCGCGCAGGAAGTCGCCGTGGCCGACCGCGCGCCCGCGCTGCACGCCGGCATACAGGCGACACAGGCCAAAGATCAGGCTGAATAGACCGACGCTGGCAAAGATGTCGAAGAAGAACCTGAAGAACGTCAGCCCGATGAACGCGCTGCCGAGTAACAAGAGGTTGGTCGCGACGAAGATCGAATCGATATCGTTGGCAGGCTCGCCACGATGGAACGCAAACGTCGTCAGCAATACCAGCAGTCCCGCAAGCGCGTACTTCAGGCCGATCGGAGGCGAGCGGATGGCGCTGCCGGCGATCAGGGCCTCGGTGCCTTCGGCCATGGCTTCCACGCCCGGCATCACCGGATCCACTGGCGTGGGCTTGGCGTCATTCAAGCCGGAAGCCGTATAGCCCACCAGCACCACCCGATTCTTCAGTTCCGGCAAAGCTGTTTCCTTGTCACGACAGACCGGCGTGCCGCCTGCCAGCAGGTCGGCGGCGCTGAGGCGTGGCAGCCGCGTGTCCTGGCGCCAGTTCGGGCGCACCGTCGCCTGCGAAAACGGGCGAGTGTGAATTTGGCGCAGTTGAGCTCGACCCTGACCCACCGTCGCTTCCAGCGCCAGGCGCAACGGCAGCGAGGGCAAGGCCCAATCGCCGACCGCTTCGCGCAATGGAATATCGCGCAACACGCCGTCTTCATTTCGCGCGACATTGGTAATCGCGCTGTACCGGGTCATTGCCTCGCCATATGGCAATAACAGCGCAACCCTGGGGTTGGCCTGCGGACTTGCGACCAGTGCGAATGCCGCAGGTGCTTCCGAGGCGTGGATGGGGGAACCCGCGTCGTAATCCGGATGCATCCGGCTGGAACCAAACACGAAGCGACCCGCACCGCCTGCAGCCATGGCTTCCAGCGTTTGGTCACCGACCGGATCCTGCTGCGACGGATCGGTGAACAGCACGTCATAGCCGACCGCGCGCACGCCGGCGCGGTCCAGCTGGTCGAGCAGATCGGCATGCCGTTGCCGGCTCCACGGCCAGCCGCCCGCGCCACGGCCGCGGAAGTACTCGATTGAACATTCGTCGATCTCGACCACGACCACGTTGCCCGAGGGCTGGGGTTCGAACGGGCGCCACTTCACGACCTTGTCGAAGATGGCGTTCTCGGCCGAGTTGAGCGACTGGGTATGGCTCCAGTCCCAGCCCAGCCAGGCAATGGCGGCGACCGCCAGCAGCGGGTAAAAGGCAAACTTCAATCGCAGCGCAAAGGCCGAGAAGGGTCGGCGATAGCTGCGATCGACCTTGGTCCATTCGCGGATGAAGCCTTCGCCGAGCGCCGCCATCGCGGCGTCGAGCCAGGACATGAAACGACCGATCAGCCTGCCGCGCATCGGCAATCCTCACTCCAGGCCGTCAGGGGGAGTGTAATGCCCTCGGGGATGCGCGGCACGCGGTACGTGCGCAAACCAGGCCGCTCTTGCTTCGCCGTCACCCCGGGCTTAAGGTTTCCCGACAATTGCCGGAGGGTCCAACATGTTCAGGACACTTACGCGAGTCACGATGATGGCCGGTGCAGTGGCATCCTTGGTTGGCGCGTCGGTCGCCCGCGCCGATGGACCTTGTTACAAAGACTTTCGCGATACCACACCCGCCGAACGGGCAACGATGACGGCGATCCTCGAGACGGTGAAGAAAGCATTGCCTCCTGCTCCAACAGGGTGGGTGATCCTGGGTGACGAGCAGGTCTCAGTTCCCCGGAGCCTCTGCAGGGACTTCGAACTAAGCCCCTTGGGCTATGGATTTACCCGTAACTACCAGAGAGTGGACGACCAGGAGGCGCGAGACAAGATCATCGAAGAGGCGGGCGCCAAATCGAAAGCCGCCATGGATCTAAAGCAACCGCGTCTCGACGCCATCATGGCCCGGATGGAAAAGCTCAGCCAGCGACAGGTGGCACTGGTGGAAAAGGGCGATCTGGCCGGCGCGGCGGCGCTCGGCGACGACATGGACAAGATACAGCAGGAATACCAGAAAGTCATCGACGAGGGAGACAGTGAGCAGCAGTTTCAGGAAGCCGCGGAACGAGCGGGCCGCGACGTTGTTATGACCGTCAGCCTGGAGGTCAATGCCGGCAGGGCATCGAAGATGAGCGATGCCATTACGCTTCCGCTGCCACCCGGCGCGAAATCCGCTCTGCGCTGGACCACGACCGGCGCCAATTCCACGGGAGGCGGTGCACAGATCCTGCTCGGCCTCTGGAGAACAGCGCCGACAGGTGGCTGGGTATCGATGTCTCGCGCCAACCATCCATTGGCTGCGGCGCACACGATGGCGATCAACGTCAATGCCGACGCGAGCCGGATCGAATCGGCCGTCGGCGCCATCGACTTCAACGCCCTGGCGAAGCTGTTGCCGAAGTAGTCGGACGGCGGTCGGCGAGAAGCGAACTTCCTTCTTCAGGAACTCGCATTGAAGTCGACCTCGATGCTCACCTTGCCCATCTGGCCGGTATCCTTGTTGTAACCCGTGGATCCGGTGCACGAAAAGCGTCCGGATACTTTTGCGGGCGACACGTCAAACTTCGTCCGGCATTCGCCACTGGTGCTCGTGGCCGTCACCGTGTACGGCCCCACGCCGATGGTCACCCCGTTCTCGGCCATTTCTTCGCTGTTCGTAAAGAGCACATTCAATTCCTGCGCCCCCGAGACACCGTATTGCAGCCAGGTGTGTCCATCATCCGTAATGCTCGCAGGTTTGTTCAGGTCCTGGCTCGCGTTGACCTCGAAAAATCCGCTCACCCTGGCCTGCGTGCTGCCACTGACATAAGTACGCGAGCTGATGATCAGTGCTTCTCCTCCGCCGCCGCCACCACCGCCCTGATCGTCTGCCTGCTGCATGGGCGGTGCCTGGTCGCCTGAATCGGATCCACACCCGGCCAGGATCAAGAAAGCTGAAACCATCAGAAACAACGGAATTAGCACGGAACGCATGGCTGCCTCGCTGGGTTGTGGTGGGGATGCTGTTGAGGATGATTGCATCGCAGTCGGTCAGGGTGCAATCCTATGCCATTGGCGCCTGCGAGTGGCCGACCAGGCGGTCCGCGCGCCACGGTGTGTGTCCGAGGTGAGCGTTGACCTTCCGTAGCGGCGCCGCGTGAAGAAAGCGATTATCGGGGTCGTCATCCTCGCGGCCCTGGCGGGCAGCGCGTGCTCGAAGAAGGGTGAGGAACCTTCCCCGGCCGGCGCTCCTGCGGCGGAAACGCCTGCGCTGGTCGCGAAACCCACGCCGCTCGCAGACGTCAACGTCGCCGCCGCGGACATGGGTGGCGCGGTCGAGGACCTCACCGGCAATTACGGTCCCGGCTTCACCGGCCGGCGCCTGGTCGACGGACTGCTCGTCCCGACCTGGAAAGTCGCCGTGGCGTGGGTGGACCAGGAGGACTTGCCGTACCCACAGGAGGCGATCATTTCATTCTTCGAGCGCCAGCCTGCGTTGATCAAAGCGCTGACGATCGTGCTGCCAGAAAAGGTCGCGGGGGCGCCGAAGGACGTTGAAGTCTGGACCTCGATGGACAGCCCGATCGAGCGGCTTGCCAAGGTAGCGTCTGCAACGCTCGAGGCGAAGCCGGGTGAGCAGACCGTGTCTTTTCCCCCGGTGGAGGCACGGTTCGTGAAGCTGCGCGTGGTGTCCGGTGCCTCGCCGGACGAACTCGAGATTGCCGAGGTGCGGGTGATCGAAGCCGCGGGTTCCGGCTACACGCCACTATTCGTTCGCGCGCCGCTGGTGAAGTTCTGGAAAGGCAGTCCGCGCGAGGCGGCCCAGCGTGGCCTCGACTGGCTGCAGCAGGCCGCGCAGGACTGGGCGACAAAGAACAATTGCTTCGGCTGTCATGTGCAGAGCCAGGTGCTGATGGGCCAGGCGATTGCGCTCAAGCAGGGCTACCGGGTGAACCTGCGCTCCGTGCATGCGCTCGATGACTGGCTCCGCTTGCAGACTTCGTCGGGCACGTGGTTTGCGGATTCGAACTCCGCCACGGTTTTTGGGGCGATGGGGGTTGCCTATGCGGCAGACATCCTCGGCATGGCGAGCGATAAGGGGATGCCGGGAGCGCACCCGTTGTCGGAGGGGCTCCTGATTGAGTCGGCGAATCGGCTGCTGGAGCGGCAGACCAGGGATGGCGCATTGCCGGTGGATTCGCCTGAGCCGCCGATCATCCAGGGTCAGTTCATGACGACGGCCGACGGGCTGGTGTCGATCAGACGTGCCGCCGCCCATTCCAGTGATCCCAAGTACGCACAGGCGGCTGAGCGCGCGGTCACCTGGATCGCCTCGCATGAGCCCGAGACCAACCAGGACAAGATCTTCAAGATCATCGCCTTGATGCACTACGGCACGCCGGAGCAGAAGCGCACGGACTGGTCGGTGGTGGAAGAACTGGCCGCCGAGCAGCAGCCAGACGGCGGCTGGAAGGAAGTCGCGACGGCAGATGGGTCGAATACGATCGCGACGGGGCAGGTGCTGTACGCATTCAAGGAGGCCGGCGTCAGCATTCACTCCCCGATGTTCCGGCGCGGCGTGGACTTCCTGCTGCAACATCAGGTGAATGAGCCGGTGCCTGACAATGGGATGTGGAACGCCATCAATACCGAGAGCAAGCGGCCGTCGGCTTTTGCGCACACGATGTGGGCCGTCATTGGATTGGCCGGCGCCTACGGGCCCGAGCCGACGGGCGCACTGCAGATCGTCAGGCAGCAGGGCGACAGGCCGCCGTCGCGCAATCTCGAAATCGTGCTCGACGTGTCAGGTTCGATGAACACCAGACTTGGATCGAGCACGCGCTGGAAAACGGCGCTCGAGGTCCTCAAAGAAGTGGTGGACGCACTGCCGGAGGACCTGAAGGTCGGCC